>CAZDDE010000026.1:0-2003 GCA_964504205.1 uncultured Candidatus Saccharibacteria bacterium | reverse complement strand
CAGCAGGAAACACAACTGCTGCAATAGGAAAAGGCTTTGCAATAGGAAGCGCAGCTTTAACAGCTCTTGCATTATTCAGCGCATTCATTGCAGCGTCTGGAATTAGCTTTGTAAACTTATTGGACAATAAAGTAATAGCCGGATTATTTATAGGCGGAATGCTCCCCTTCTTATTTTCAGCAATGACCATGAGGGCAGTTGGAAGGGCAGCAGAATCAATGATAATGGAAGTAAGGCGCCAATTCAAGAGCATTAAAGGATTGATGGAAGGAAAAGCAAAGGCAGACTATAGGAGATGCGTTGACATTTCAACAGCAGCAGCGTTAAAGGAAATGATAGCCCCAGGACTGTTAGTTATCTTAACGCCTATTATAGTTGGCTTATTGTTTGGCGTTGAAACCCTTGCAGGCGTCCTTGCAGGAACTCTTGCTTCAGGAGTCATGCTTGCAATCTCAAAAGCCAATGCAGGAGGAGCTTGGGATAATGCAAAGAAATACATTGAATCAGGCCAGCATGGCGGCAAAGGCTCTGATCCCCACAAGGCAGCAGTTGTAGGGGATACTGTCGGGGATCCAATGAAAGACACAGCAGGACCAAGCTTAAACATTTTATTAAAGCTGATGGCAATAACAAGCGTTGTTTTCGTTCCCTTGTTTGTTAAGTATGGTGGATTGTTGTTGAGATTTCTTTGATTTTAGGATTTCTTTCATTAACATATGCGATCGCTTGTTTTGCGCACCGACCCCTTTGAAGTGGGGGGAGGGAAGTTAAGACACAGTGTTCGCTAAAAGAAGTATATAATATATCTAATTATTATAAAAAGAATCAATAAAAATATAGTCAGTGGATTTAGAATTTTCTTTAATTTATTCAATGTTTTAGAAAAATCCTTTTTAGGTTTTGAACCGTGGTGTGATCCATAAATATTTAGTGCAATAGCCACAATCGATAACAAAGTAATTAAGAATAAATTATTTACATAGAAAATTAATATTAGCAAAATCCAAGCAGCATATATTATTAAATCGGTATTAGCAATTCCTGCCCACTCTCTTGTTGATTCTTTCATATAGTCTAATAATAAATGATTTAATATTTAAATTTTTGGTCAAGCGAATCCGAGCATTAATTGTGTTGAACTCCTATCATACAAATAAAACAGAAACCTTTAAATATTAGTAGTATATACTTATATATATAAATATGAATAAAATAAGCCTTACAAAAAAAGACTTAATCGGGATAAACCAAGAAATTGGCAGCAATGGTAAATTCCATAATGAAAGCAGCATAGATTTTGCGCTTTCAATTGCAAAGCAAAAGAAAAGCTGGCTTTATGAGCTAAGCTATATAATCAGGAGCCTGCTGGTAGATCATGGCTTTGAAGACGGCAACAAAAGAACTGCAATAATTGCAATAATAACCTATTTTGAAAATAATAATTTGGACTATGACAAGGACAAGCTAATAAAAACAGTCTGGAATATATCCAAGAAAAACATAAGCGACATAAACAAATTAATGAGGATGATAAAAAATGCAATCGTTCCTTGAAAAAGCGAAAGAAGTAATAGCAAAAAACCAGGATGTCATTACTGTATTTGAAGAGCTGGACAGGACTGGAAAATTCAGAAAAAGGTCCTATAAGGCAAGGGCAGCTTTTACTTTAGATGAAGAGCTTTTCAACAGGTTCAGGAATTATTGCAAAGAGAATGGGATAAATATGTCTGGAAGAGTGGAAAGCCACATAAGAAAAGAATTAAAGGATTTAAATCATTAACTAAAAATAATCATTAGTTAAAAATGCTCTTCAAAAACCGATACTCTGCCGGCAAGCTATTGGCAGCAAAGCTTTCCGCATATAAAAACAAAAAAGATGTCCTTGTATTGGGCATCCCAAGGGGCGGCATAGAAGTCGCATCCGCAGTGGCAAAAGAATTAAATGCAGAATTAAGCGTCATAATAACAAAGAAAATAACTTATCCAACAAATCCTGAATTCGC
>CAZDDE010000025.1:0-3039 GCA_964504205.1 uncultured Candidatus Saccharibacteria bacterium | reverse complement strand
GTGCAAACCGTCGTGAGACAGGTTGGTCTTTATCTGCCACAGGCGTAGAATCTTGAAGGGAGTCTCCTACAGTACGAGAGGACCTAGGAGAACGAACCTCTGGTGTATCAGTTGTCCGCGCCCGCGGCATTGCTGAGTAGCTATGTTCGGAAGGGATAAGCGCTGAAAGCATCTAAGCACGAAGCCCACCCTAAGATTATGATTCATAGAGTCCAGGAAGATGACCTGGTTGATAGGCGCATCCTGTAAGCGCCGCAAGGCGTTGAGGGTATGCGTACTAATAACTCATACAAATTTCCTGCGGAGTTATAAAACTCTAATAAAAATGATTATAAATTTGGCGGTAATACTGGAGTTGAACCACCCGATCCCATTCCGAACTCGGAAGTGAAATACTCCAAGGCCGATGATACTAGGTTTTTCCTGGGAAAGTAGGTAGCCGCCGAATTTATAATCGTTTTTATTATTGCATCCCATTCCGCCCTATCATTCGACAGGGAAAGCATGCCCCGTGTTTATCACGGGGTAGATCGTCCCCCTATACCTGTTTCGAAGTTTTTTGTTGTCTAGTTCTGTGCTAAAATAACAAATGCGATGCGCTATAGGACGCAAAAACAGATCATAATCGCTTTTTTGAGTATCTTAGTTTTTTCTTCAACTGTTTTTGCATCAGCATTGGTATTGGGAGGCAGGGGCAATGCGCCCAAAATCATCCAACCTCCGCCAGAAGTTCCCGAACCTGTTTTTAAAAACATCGAAGTAATTTCCGCTGATTTTTTAGCAGTAGAGAAGCGTGATAAGATCTACGACATTGTGAGTAAAATAAAAAATCCGAATCTTGAATACGGTTCATCGCATTTTGTGTATGAATTTATTTTTATAGATAAAAAAGGCGGGGAAATTAACAAAATATCTGGATCAAGCTTTATTTTAGCCAATCAGACTCGCTATATCATAAAGCAAGGAGTGCGTTTGCCGAATGAACCAGCGAGGGTTGCACTGGAAATTTTAAGCCAAACCTGGAAACGGCTCGCGCCTTTTGATCTTTCTGGTTTTGAAATCGACAATTTAAGCATTAGGCGCGACACTAATCTTTTCGCTACTTATGTTAGCGGCGTCGTATATAACCGCACTCCATACAACCTAAAAGAAATCGAAGTTTATATTGCTCTCGGTGATCCGGCGCAAGCTGGAAAGTTTATTGCTGCTGGAACGACAAATCTTCAATTGATAAATCGCGGCGCGGCGAGAGCTTTTCAGATTTTATGGCCTTCCGTCTTGCCGTACGTTGATATAGATGCTAAGGTGGAGAGTAATTTCTTTGAGAATGATAATTTTATCAGGGACTATGCTTTGTAAAATAAAGAGATCCGAATACTCCGAATGATTATTCGATTCGCGTCATTCTGATGAGAATTCGCAGATTCGGATGGCTTTATGCTTCAGCATCTAAAAAATCTCGACTTGCTCCTTGTGGTCTCCGCGGTGATGCTGGTATGCTTTGGCCTCGTTTCCTTATATAGTAGCGGAGGCGACGAGCTTGTTAATTTTAAAAAACAAGTCCTGTGGCTAGCCACAGGACTTGTTTTAATGTTTTGGTTAAGACTTTTTGATTATCGGGTTTTAAAGAATTATACCGCGCCTATTGTCATTTTTTACACAATTTCAGTTGCGTCTCTTGCCGGTTTATTAATTTGGGGCGCAACAGTGCGGGGCGCAGAAAGCTGGTATAGAGTCGGAGCGATAACAATTGAGCCGGTAGAGTTTGCAAAAATTGCCTTAATTCTGCTCCTTGCCAAATACTTTTCCATGCGCCATGTAGAAATGTATAGAATTCGTCACGTTGTAGCATCCGGAATTTATGTCCTTTTGCCGGCCGGGCTTGTGGTTTTGCAGAGAGAGATAGGTTCTGTGCTTGTTATTTTAAGTGTGTGGCTTGGGATAATGATTATTGCGGGCATCAAAATAAAGCATCTTATTTTTCTTAGTCTGCTTGGCTCTCTTGTTTTTTTGATTTCCTGGAATTTTTTATTTCATGATTACCAGCGCGAGAGACTGGTTTCCTTCTTAAATCCGGCAAGTGATCCGCAGGGTAGTGGTTACAATGTTCTGCAGTCGGCAATTGCCATAGGCTCCGGTGGAATTTGGGGGAAGGGCCTTGGGCAAGGCACGCAGACCGAGCTTGGCTTCCTGCCCGAACCGCAGACCGATTTTATTTATGCCGCGATTGTTGAAGAGATGGGTTTTATCGGCGCTCTTCTGTTGCTCCTCTCCTTTGGGTTTCTCTTTACGCGAATTATGAAAATTATTCAAGTTTCGCAAAATAATTTTGCGCGTCTGGTTGCCGCTGGATTTTTAGTTATGCTTACTTCTCAAGTCTTTATTAATATGGGTATGACCATGGGCATCCTGCCCATCACTGGCATTCCCTTGCCATTTGTAAGTTACGGTGGGAGCGGACTGATATCGCTTTTTGCGATGCTTGGGATACTGCAGAGTATAAGGGCAAATTAGTTGGATCCTGTGGATAACTTCCTCTTCTCGTCGTACGCTTGTCTTGTTATACTAAATTTAACAAGACACTTATTGAGCTATCCTTACACTTAGCAATCTAGCTTTCTCATCAATGCGTCAAAGGAGGGATGACAAAGTAGTAACTATATATATATGAAGAAGATTCTCTTCCCACTGTTACCAGTGTTATTTTTATTTGCCTTTTTTTTATCAGTTCTCTTATATAATCTCGTCAAAGAAGAGTCGCAGATAGTCCGATCAGCAGTTTCTCTCTCTTCTATCAAATCAGGCAGCTGGTCAGACCCGACAGTATGGAGCGGAGGATCAATTCCCGCAGCTGGGGACTCTGTCGTTGTCTCTCCAAACCATACTGTTACATACAACGTTCTCTCGGACGGTGTATTAGTATTAGGAGAGATCAAGATTCAAGGAACCCTCAAGTTTTCCAGAACCCAAAACACTAGACTGAGAACATCAGACAACATCATGGTAGAGATGGGCGGATACCTTGACATGGGCACCTCC
>CAZDDE010000024.1:0-4123 GCA_964504205.1 uncultured Candidatus Saccharibacteria bacterium | reverse complement strand
TCTCTGTCGTGGTATACTTATTCAGGAGGAAGCTTAAACGGCTGGTAAAATGAAGGTTCGTAAAAGCATAGGGATATGGTAAAAGCAAAATCCATCGTACAAGCATCGCGCTGTTTTTTAGCGCTAGTTTTGTTTATGGGACTAGGTATTTGCGCTGTTTCCGCGCAGGCGCAAGAGATTCAGGACGGCGCGCTTGTCAAGACAGCCGATAATCCTGATGTGTACATTGTTAAAATAGTTGGCGAGAAGAAGTTCAAACGATTGATTTTAAACGCGGCAATCTTTAAATCCTACGGGCATTTGCGTTGGGAAAATATCCAGATCGTTTCTCAAAAGATTATGGACGAGTTGACAGTTTCCGACCTCGTAATAGAAGTGAATGTTGATGGCTCCATAGCCAACCCGCGAGTGTACCGCGTTAGCTCTGCTCCATCGAGCGATGTGGGCGAGCGGCGGTGGCTGAATATGAGCGCGCAAGAATTTGAACAAGCAGGATTTGATTGGGATGCTATTTACAAAATAAATCAGAATGAGGCGTCCCCGGACTTCTATCCGGAAGAAATGCCTCTTACGTTAGCGGAAGTCTTATCAGAACAAGAACAGTCATTTACGATTGAGGCTGATGATTTCGGGTTTTATCTCGGCGGAGATGATATTGGTTCTATTCTAGTTTCGAGGGGTCGAAAGGTGAGTATTGTATATGAGGTGCGTTCTGTGGGCGTGTATTTTGGCGGACTGGAATTGCAAGGCTGCGGGGAAGATAGCGGCGCGATAAAGCCAGGTAGCTCTGCGACCATTCAGTTTATTGCAGAAAATAACTGTACGATCAGCTCTTATTGGCCCGCATCCAGTATACTTAAGGATACAATGCAAGTGATAGTATCTATGCAAGGCAATTTATTTACACTCTTTATTTGAACATCTGATTTGAGGAGTTTCGTCTTTTTTTGAATACTTTTCTACGAGCAATGAGTTGCATTTTTCGCATTTTTGACCATTGGGTTTATCCCATAAGGCAAAGTCGCATTTGGGATATTTGTTGCAGCCGTAAAAAGATTTACCGCGTCTTGTGCGCTTCTCAACTATACTGCCATCCACGCACTTGGGGCAAGCGATGCCAAGATCGGTCTGCTTTTTTTCCAGACTCTCGGTGTGTTTGCATTCCGGAAAGCCAGAGCAGGCATAAAATTTGCCGAATCGGCCAAAACGAATAAGCAAATTTTTTCCGCACTCGGGGCAGATTTTATCTGTTTCTTCAACAGGCGCCTTCTTTTCCACTTGCTCATATTTTTCTTCAAGATTTTTGGCGAATGGGTCATAAAAATTTTTTATTACAGGTACCCATTTTTCTCGACCCGCGGCAATTTTATCTAAACTCTCTTCCATATCGGCAGTAAAGCCAATATCCACTATTTTGGGGAAGTGCTCGACCAGCAAATCATTAACGGTTATGCCAATTTCCGTGGGCATAAATTTTTTCTGTTCATTTTTAACGACATAGTTTCGATCCTGGATGGTGGAAATGGTCGGAGCGTAAGTGGATGGTCGGCCAATGCCGTTTTTTTCAAGCTCTTTGATCAAGGTTGCTTCAGAATATCTTGGCGGCGGCTGGGTGAAGTGTTGAGAGGGGACAAGCTCAAGTAATTCAAGCAATTCCCGCTCTGATAATTCCGGCAATTGATTTTCTTCATATTTGATGGAATAAACTTTAAGAAATCCGTCAAATCTCAGGATAGAACCATTCGCGCGGAAAGTGTAATTGCCCGCCGTGATATCAACTGTTGTCGCATCAAAGATCGCCTGGGCCATTTGCGAGGCGACAAATCTTCGCCAGATTAGATCATAAACTTTTTTCTGACGCGGGTCTAACTGAAGCGTTTCGGCTGTTTTATGCACAGCCGTCGGTCTGATTGCTTCGTGCGCTTCTTGCGCGCCTTTTGATCTAGTCTTGAACTTGCGCGGCGCATAGTACTTTTCGCCAAACTCTTTTGTCACGTAGTCTTGGGCGGCGTTGAAAGCTTGTGCGGATAGATTCAAAGAATCTGTTCTGTGATATGTAATATAGCCGTTTTCATATAAAGATTGGGCAATAGCCATTGTTGCGCGAGATGGCATGCCGAATTTTTTAGAAGCCTCCTGCTGAAGCGTGCTTGTTGTAAGTGGCGGCAATGGGTTGCGCCGCATCTCTTTGCGTTCAATTTTTTCTACGCGGTATTCCGCACCTTTTAAGTCCTTGAGGATTTTTTCAGCGTCTGCCTGGCTCTTAATGCCAAGTTTAGGAATTGCTTCTTCCCCCTTTTTAGTTAGTGATGCTAGAAACTCGTGATTTTTTTTGAGCTTGGCTTGAATACTCCAATACTCTTCAGGTTTGAACGCTTGTATCGCCCGTTCTCTGTCCACGATTAAGCGCACGGCGACCGACTGCACTCTTCCTGCGGAAAGACCTCGCGCCACCTTTTTCCATAGAAATGGCGAAAGCTTATAGCCCACCAGCCTATCCAAAACTCTTCGCGCCTGTTGAGCGTCAACCAAATTCATATCAATCGCTCGCGGGTTTTCGAGCGCATTGGCGATGGCCGATGCGGTTATCTCATGGAAGACGATTCTTTGCGTTTTTTCCCGATCAAGTCCAAGCGCTTCGGTCAAATGCCAAGAAATCGCCTCGCCTTCACGGTCTTCATCCGTGGCTAAAATAACACTGTCTGATTTTTTGGCATCGTTTTTGAGCTCCGTAACATGCGGCTGAGCTTTTCTGGGGATGACATATCTTGGTTTGAAATTATGCTCAACATCCACACCGAGTTCGCTTTTCGGCAGATCGCGGATATGTCCAAAAGAGGACTTAACCTCGTAGTCTTTGGGAAGAAAGTTTTGAATTGTCCTTGCTTTCGTTGGAGATTCTACTATAACTAACTGCATGGGTTTATCTTAGCACATAGTAATCGCGTCCCAAATTTTTTATTTTTTCATCAAGTTCCATTGCCATGAGCGCGGAAGAAATCTGCGCGGCAGAAAATCTTGTACGTTGCACAATGTCGTCAATATGCGTCAGTTCTCCATTTCTGTCAAGAAGAACGCCAAGTATGACCCGCTCAATGGGGTTGCTTGCCGATATTTTAGCGGTGTTTTCTTCGGGTATGGCAAGATTCAGTTCGTTGAGGATTTCTTCGGCAGAACTTACGGCTTTCGCGCCTTGCTTGATTAAATTATTAGGCCCAATTGAGGTTTCGGCAAAAATCGGGCCGGGCACAGCAAAAACTTCGCGGTTTTGATCAAGGGCGAAATTCGCGGTAATAAGTGATCCGCCTTTTTCTTTTGATTCAACAACTAAAACTCCAAGCGAAAGTCCGGATATTACTCTATTTCTTTGCGGGAAGTAGTATGTTTCTGATTTGGTATACGGATCAAATTCGCTGATAACCGCGCCGCTCATTTCAATTTCGCGAGCAAGCCCCCGGTTGCTGCTTGGATAGATTACACTTTCGTCTATTCCCGAGCCAACTACGGCAACGGTTTCTCCACCGGCAGAAAGTGCGGCTTTATGCGCTTCTGAATCTATGCCAACGGCCATGCCGCTGACGATGACACAGCCGGCCCTCATAAGTCCCCTGACAATATGCTCGGTGGCCCGCCGGCCGTAAGTTGTGCATCGTCTTGTCCCAACCACTGCAATCATTGGTTTGTTCTTAGGGATATGCCCCCGTATATACAAAACCTTCGGCGGCTGGGTGATTTCGCGTAAGCTCGCGGGATACTGCTCGTCTTCTAGGGAAATTTTGGGATATTCCATTTTTTCTTTTTTCCTAAACATTAACTTTACTATAAAATAAGTTGCCTCATCCGCAAAGAAGGTGTGTCACGGTAGTATTGTCCTAAGTCCTCCTGTGGATAACCTCCTCTTCTCATCGTATGTTCTTCTTGTTAAAATAAATTAACGAGTTAAATTTAACAAGACACTTATTGAGCTAGCTTTACACTTAGCAATCTAGCTTTCTCGTCAATGCGTCAAAGGAGGGATGACAAAGTAGTAACTATACATATATGAAGAAGATTCTCTTCCCACTGTTACCAGTGTTATTTTTATTTGCCTTTTTTTTATCAGTTTTCTTATATAATCTCGTCA
>CAZDDE010000023.1:0-5374 GCA_964504205.1 uncultured Candidatus Saccharibacteria bacterium | reverse complement strand
GATCTTCAATGGTCAAAATGTTCACATCCGGCTGGTTGAGCAGGTTCATGGCCGCGTAGAGCGTGGTGGTTTTTCCGGAACCCGTAGGGCCGGTTACCAAAATCATCCCGGTTGGTCTTTTCAAATGCCGATGCACTTTTTCAACATCGTCCCCCACAATCCCAAGCCCTTCCAACGTAAAACCCTTCGCGTTTTCTCGAAGAAGGCGCATCACAACTTTTTCTCCGTTGTACACGGGGAGTATGGAAACACGAAAAGAAATTTTATAATCTTCGGTTTCAATTTTAAAACGCCCATCTTGGGGGAGGCGGTGTTCGTCAAGTTTAAGCTCCGCGAGCACTTTGATTCGCGCGACAATGCCGCTTTGCACGTTCGCCGGAAGTGTCATCGCGTCATGCAAAATCCCATCAATGCGGTAACGCACAAGAACTTCCTTCTCCTGAGGCTCAATGTGAATATCGGAAGCGTTTTGAAGCACCGCATGGCGCAGAACCGCGTCCACAATTTTAATAACCGGAACTTCTTCGGCCTGTTTTTGTAACAGCGTAGCCTCTGTTTCCCCTTCGCCCGCATCGCGCATAAAGCGGATCTCGCCTGCCTCTTTTTGGATAAGCTCGCCAAACTCCGCGCGCAGGCTTTCTTCATATTGGCGCAGTACGCTCTTCATGCTTTCCTTATTCGTAAGCCGCGGCAAAATTTTTAAATTCGCCTTCTTTTTTATAAAATCTATGGTTTGCAAATCTTCCGGGTCGAGCATCGCGACTTCGAGGCTCTTCCCTTCTTTTTTGAAAGCCACGATATTGTGCTTCCGGGCAATAGGTTCGGGGATAGTTTTTAAAACTTCCCGATCAATCACTTCTTTTTCAAGGTGCACATAGGGGATCCCGAGAATATAGGCCTCAAGTTTCGCGAGCTCCTCGTCGGTTATTTTGCCTTCCATAACCAAAACGTCGCCGAGGCGCTTGCCGGTTTTGGCTATTTTCTTCTCGGCCTCTTCAACTTCTTTTTTTGCAACAAGCCCTGAATCGAGAAGAAACGCCTTCAGTTGTTGAGGCTCAACCTTCATTAACCAAGTCTTTTACTTTTTGCACTAGTTCTTCTAGGTTGTAGTTTGCCTTGACAAGGTAGGTGGTTGCGCCAAGCTCGAGCGCCCTCTCGACATCGCCGGATCCCTCGAGGTTCGTAAGCACCACAACTTTTATGTGACGGGTTCCCGGATCCTCCTTGAGGTATTTCAGCACCTCAAACCCATCCTTTTTGGGGAGAACAAGATCCAGAAGTATAAGATCTGGATTTTCCTCCTTCGCTATCGCGAGGCCGGCGTCTCCGTCAAGGGCTTCCAGAACCTCAAACCCCTCCTGTTTTAAAATTTCCCCGACTGTTTTTTGAAGACTTGCTTCGTCTTCGATAAATAAAATCTTTTTCATAAATTTATTTTAATGGTAATTCAAACCAAAAAGTGCTTCCCTTCCCCTCCGTTGACGAAAACCCGATTTTCCCCTTATTCAACTCCACAAAGGCTTTCGCCAAATAGAGCCCGAGGCCCGTTCCTTCGGTCCGGTGGCGCATAATATTCTCGGACCGAAAAAACTTTTTAAAGATGTTGCGCTGCTCGCTCCCGGGTATCCCGACACCGTTGTCCACAACCTCTATACGCGCGGAACTTTTGTTTTTTTGTAAAGAAATTACGACCTTTCCTTTTCCCATAATATAGCGGATTGCGTTATCAACAAGATTGGCAAGCGCCATGGAAATGTATCGCTTATCTCCATAGGGGGAGGTGCCATTTGGTAGGGCGTTTTGCACTTCAATTGTCACGTTGTTTGCCTGCGCGAAACTTGTAACTTCCCTCGTAAGATCGTCAACCATACGGCCCAGTTCAAGCCGTTCTTTTTGGAACGGCATCCTCCCCTGCTCAATGCGCGTTACGTTCAAAAGATCGTTCACGAGCTTAATCATACGTTCGTTGCTCTCCTGCATGGTCGCAAGGTACTCGAATTGTTTTCCGTCAAACTTGCCCATTCTTCCCGAAAGCAAGAGGTTCAAAGACCATTTGAGCGAGGAGAGGGGCGTGCGGAGCTGATGCGATGCGATGCTTACAAACTCGGTTTTCATGCGATTTGCGGTAGCAACTTTTTCGAAACTTTGCACAATCACGGTGCCTATCGAAAATACGAAAGCCGCGATGCTTATAACACTCCCCGCAACAAAAATAGGTTCGGTGTATCTTACGACTATAAGGTGGGTTGCAACCATCGCGGCTATGGTTACAAAACCCATCACAACGAACAAAAATTTCGGGCATTCCCAAAGGCCAAGCCCGTATCCCTTGCATTCCTCCCAAAATTTAAGCTCCACAATAACTTTTTTTACGAGCTCCATATATCTATTATACACAAGATGAGTAGATTTACGAAAGGGGAAATTTCTGATAGAATGCAACCGAAGACGGGGTGTAGTGTAGCGGTAGCACGAGTCCTTTGGGAGGATTTAGCTCGAGTTCGAATCTCGACACCCCGACAAAATTGAATATGCGGGTATCGTATATCGGTATTACCACAGCTTTCCAAGCTGTTGAGAGGGGTTCGACTCCCCTTACCCGCTCATCTCAAAGCAAAACCCCGCAACGCGGGGTTTTGCTTTGAGAGATCTCTATAATGGGCTTTATCGCACTGCTTCCTTCAATCCCTTGCCTGCCTTGAACTTCGCAACTTTCATCGCCGGCACCTGAACCTTCTCGCCGGTGCGCGGATTGACTCCCTGACGCGCGGCGCGGTTTGAAATTTTAAAAGCTCCGAATCCAGTGAGAACCACGTCTTCTCCTTTACTTAACGCAGTCGTCACTGTTTCCGTGAAAGCTTTTAACAAATCTTCCGCTTGCTTCTTGGAAGTCCCAGCCACAGACGACATTTGTTCTAAAAGTTGATCTCGAGTCATGATACGTCTTGAAACCTAAAACATGAAACTTGAAACTTATGTTTCATGCTTCACGTTGCATGTTTCATGATTAATTGACCTTTATACTTTCATTTTACCGCTCTATCAAGCCACTTGGCAATAGCTTTAATCCACAGTTTAAACAATCGCCCTAATTCTCTTAACTTTTTTACACTTTCCTTCCTTATCAACATCAAACAAAACTGCTCCGATTTCTATTTTTCCCGTCTCGGCAATCTCTTTTTTTTGCGGAACCTGCATCAGCATATCTTTAATCATAATTTCTTTATCAACGCCGATGGATGAATCATAGGGGCCGCACATTCCAGCGTCTGTGATATAGCCAGTGCCGCCCGGTAAAATCTGCTCATCCGCAGTTGGCACGTGCGTATGCGTGCCGGCAATTGCCGAAACCCTGCTGTCGAGATAAAAACCTAGTATTCTTTTTTCAGAAGTGGTCTCGGCGTGAAAGTCAACGAAAATCGCATCGGGCTTGTCTTCTTCAAGTCCCTCCAATATCTCGTCCGCCTTTCTCATCGGGCAGTCTATCTGCTCTCTCATGAATACTCTACCCATGAGATTTATAATCAATAATTTTTTAGTCCCAACTTGCACGGTGCAAAATCCTTTCCCTGGCGCGCCGGGCGGATAGTTTGCCGGGCGCACAAGCGGCATATCTCTTTTTTCCAGCAGTTCTTTTGCCTCTCCTCCTTCCCAGACATGATTGCCGGAAGTAAAAAAATCAACCCCTGCCTCGCTAATTTCATTGAGGGTTTCTTTTGAAATACCGCGGCCATGTTTCAGATTTTCCACGTTCGCGCCAACGACATCCGGATTATATTTTTTCCGAAGCTGCCCCATAATATTCGCCACGCCCTCCCTGCCCGGGCGTCCAATTATATCGCCGAAAAACAAAATTTTCATAAATCATATATACCATTTTCCCAGAAAATTACAAGCCCCTCTTCTCGTACGTTAATTATCCACAGCAAGCAATAACTACCGAGTGCTATAATTACAATATGATGTAATAGAGACCTCTTGCAAAATAACTATTCTATTGCAATTGCAGGAGGTCTTAGCATGATCAAATCTATACTCAATAAAAATGCTCTTGGACAAGCGCTTTTAATCGTAGGCGTATTTTCCGGTTCGCTGGTTTTTCTTTTAGCTGCGGCTAGATTTATTTCAGCAGCCCCGCCACCAGCAGCTCCCCCGGGAGGCAATGTTCCCCCGCCGATCAACCAGGGCGTTGCGGGATCCGATCAGACAATACAAGGCAGTCTGATTATAAACGAAGACCTTTCCGTCACAGGAACTCTAACAGCGGGAGCAACCAACATTGGGCAATCAGAGATAGTTGGCAATAGACCATTTCTTATCCTCAATCATACAGGCGCAGCCGGATTTGCCGGCGGTGTAAAATTTCAGCAGAGTGGAGCAACTGAAATGGAACTATTCTACGATACCGCAAACGATGAAATTCACTTCTGGGATACACCGAGCGGAACAGCAAGAATGACTGTGGAGCGAACAGGCAACGTCGGCATCGGGACGGTGGCGCCGGCTTCCAAACTCCACATCAAGGATGGTCAAACGTGGGGCAGTGATTTAAGTATAGATGCTACTGGCGTTGGAGGGAACAGATGGCTATTGATCTCCACTGGAAGCGGTGCTTCGGAGGGTCTAGGCAAACTCCTAATTAAAGATAACAACACGAACGCGGTACGGATGACGATTGATACCGCCGGCAACGTCGGCATCGGGACGGCGAGTCCTGGTGCGGCGAAATTGGATATACAAGCTAATTTAGATGGTGAGGCCGCTTTAATAAATCTCGAGAATACGGAAACTACTGGCACAAATGATGTTGCCAGGCTCAAATATATATTGAACGGCGCAACAAGGCGAAATGCAGTTTATCTGGATGCAGGTAAAGAGAACGACTGGACCTCTGTACTTAATGCAGATGCTTTCTTCGCTATATCTACCATACTTGATGGTACAATTGCAGAGCGCCTTCGCGTCACTGGCGCAGGCAACATCGGCATCGGAACGGCGGCGCCGGGACAAAAGCTGGAAGTTGTCGGAGATATTTTATCTAAAGGAACTTCCTGGACAACGAGGACAAGCGCGGCTGATAATGATTGGGTTGGCGTCACCTACGGCAACGGCCTGTTCGTGGCTGTGGCTACTAGTGGCGCCAACAGGGTCATGACCTCTCCCGACGGCATTAACTGGACAACGAGGACAAGCGCGGCTAATAATCAGTGGCGTTCAGTGACTTACGGCAATGGCTTGTTTGTGGCCGTGGCTGATACCGGCGCAGACAGGGTCATGACCTCGCCTGATGGCATTAACTGGACCCTAAGAGTAAGCGGCAATAATCAGTGGCGTTCAGTGACTTACGGCAATGGCTTGTTTGTGGCCGTGGCTG
>CAZDDE010000022.1:0-7899 GCA_964504205.1 uncultured Candidatus Saccharibacteria bacterium | reverse complement strand
TTCTTTCAGGGTCTTTAGTTCTGTCACGAAAAGACACCCTCCATTCTCGCGGCATTCTTTGTAGGTTGCAAATCCTGCGCAACCGGCTTCTGCACAGAGATTGGCGTCGTGGCCAAGTTGGATTCTACGCTCCTCTAAGCAGTTTGGGCACTGCTTGACGGATAAGACTATTGCGTCCAGAAATCCCTCGCCTTCTCTCTCAATGCACTCTTTCTCCAGAGTGCTGCCACCCACGACCTCGTATATATGTTCACCGAGCATGCACTGCGCTAGATAAGCGTCTGCCATTCAATCCTCCTTTATCATTTTATATCACGGTTTCACACGCCCTCTTCTGGGGGAATAGGGTTGCCATTTAAATCTACTGGGAGCGCAATTATCTCCGCAAAAGCGGCGGTGCCCCCCCCCCTTAAAAGACCGGTTATCCTCAAGCCATAGTTTAGTTTGAGGGTAACATCGTACACTTTTACGCCGAACTCTAGCAACTTCTGGAAAACGGGTGGATTCGCTACACTCCCTGCGGGGATGTTCTGTATAAACACCCTTAAGCCCTTTGCGTTCGCTGTGTTGTCAAACCATTTCCCCAGCCACCTACGCGCACTCTCCTTCTCTTCGCCTTCTAGGCCAGTTTCTTCAAGAGCACGACTGTCTTGCAAGGTGCGTACTATACGAGCCATCCAATCCCTAGAGTTGCGAGATTTTACCAGACAGACTCCGCTAAACTCTGGAACTCTTCCATCCATAGACTTCCAAGAGAAATGTCTATTTGGATATACAACCTCGCCTGCCTTAGGCGTAGCATCCTCATCATGAAAATAACTAGTCATCCTTTCCTCTCCTTGTAAATCGTTCCATAGCTTTGTACCTTCATACTAGCACATTACTATAAATTTGTCAATCTTTACTCTTTTTATTTTTATGCCAAGATATGAGCAATGAGGTGGGGACTTTCCAGCTTTATTTTTTGGGGAATTGTTATCGCCCTTGGCGCGGGGACGATTTTGAATTTACAAAAGATTCAAATATTAAACGATAACGAGAGTTTAGAGCAGCAACAGGCAGCAGTTTTTCAAGTCGCACAGACTGATGCGCCTGCTTCGAATCCTAGTACTGCCAATTCACAGGAACAGAACTTAACGCAATACGACCATGCGCCAATTCCGCCGATAGGCGGCTTTCCAGAACGTATTACAAAAAAACCGTTTGGCATCTATATCACGCCCAAAACATCGCCGGTTCAGCCGGACAGATTCAGGGGCTACCATACCGGGGTGGATATAGAATATGAAGGCGTGGCCGAAGAAATACCCGTGAAATCAATCGCTAAAGGCATCGTTGTTTTCAGCCAAACTGCCGGCGGCTATGGCGGAGTTATGGTTATACGTCATAACATAAAAGGCGCGAGTCTTTTCGCGCTCTACGGCCATCTTGACCCAAAGAGCATGCTGCCGACAAGAACCGAGGTAGACAAAGGCCAAATCATCGGCATCTTAGGCGAGGGCAAAACCGAGGAAACCGATGGCGCGCGCAAACACCTTCACTTTGCCATCATCAAGAAGAACTCGCTTGACATTCGCGGCTATGTGCAAATCAAAGAAGAATTAAGCGGCTGGTATGATCCGGTGGAGTTCTATAAGTAAATTTCTGCCTGCCGGCGGGGCAGTTCTTGCCATCACTTCCTTCGCAAGCTACGCGATGGGACTCCTGCGCGATCGAATTTTCGCGCGGACCTTTGGAGCAGGCGCGGAACTAGATGCCTATAACGCATCTTTTGTTGTTCCCGATCTTCTGCTCAATATCTTTGTCGCCGGAGCTTTGGCGGCCGGATTTATTCCCGTGTTTAGCGGCCTACTGGCAGAAAGGGGCAAGCAGAAAGCAGGGACTATTCCTGCTTCTGACGCGCTTGCAAGTTCGGTCATAAATTCCGCAGTGCTCGCGATGCTTTTGGGCGGAATAATCATCTTTCTATTCGCCCCGCTTTTTACACGGGTTGTTGCTCCCGGCTTTCCGGAAGAAACCCGCTCACAGCTTCTAAACTTAATGAGGATAATGGCGCTCTCCCCTATAATCTTTGCTCTGTCCAATAGCTTGGGCGGAATGCTCGTGAGTTACAAAAAGTTTTTATTTTATGGCCTTTCGCCGGTTTTATATAATTTAGGCATAATTCTAGGCATATTTTTTCTCTCCCCGATTCTTGGCATTTATGGCGCGGCTGTTGGAACTATTGGCGGCGCGGTTCTGCATCTTGCAATACGCTTGGCAGGTATTCGCGGCTCCGGTTTTCGCTATTTAAAAACGATAAGCATAACCTCCGACTTTACAACCGTGATACGCCTGATGATCCCCAAAATGTTTGGCCACCCAGTAGAACTTCTGACTTTCTGGGGTTTTACGGCTATTGCTTCAACCCTTGGCGAAGGTAATATTACTGCCTTAAATTTCGCACGCAACTTTCAGAGCGTACCGGTGAGCATTTTTGGTATTGCTTTTGCGACAGCAACATTTCCCGTGCTTTCCGCGCTTGCGGCGCGAAAAGATTTTGTGAATTACAAAAAACAATTTTTCAAAACACTCCAGGCGATTTTGTTTCTTACAGGATTCTCGGCTATTTTTATATTTCTCGCTAAAACTTTAGTGATTAAAATTTTCCTTGGGGGCGGCGAGTTTAGTGAAGAAGACATTTTGCTTACCGCGTCAACCCTCGGTGTATTCACTCTGGCCATTCCCACCGAAAGCGCAAGTCATCTCTTAGCACGCTCTTTCTACGCATTAAAAAACACCGTGATTCCCGTCGCCGCAAGTATTTTGGCTTTAGGAATCGCGGTGCTGCTTGGTTATATCTTATCTAAAGAACTCGGCCTCCTTGCCCTGCCGCTCGGATTTTTCGCGGGGAGTTTGTTCAAGACGATAGTTTTATTTATTCTTCTCAACTCTCGCTTAAAACGTACCGCCTAGTTCTCATCGTCGTCACCGTGCTTGCAGTGCGCGCACCTACACTTGGAAAAGGAGACTTCTGCCACTGCCCCTGTCCCAAAAAGCGCAAGAATTGCAAGACCAATGATAAGCTTACCGCTTGGGTTCTCTAGTTCAAAAGCTATCGCTCCAATCAACCCCCCACATTGCAACAATCGCAGGAACTTTCCAGAGATATTTCATTACGCCTCACTCCTTTATGACTAGTTTCTCGGATGCACTCGAAGACAAGTAGAACTATCATTTTTGAAAGGATTACCCAAAGTTCCTGGAAGAGAAAGTTGGTTACTATCCGTGCGTAAGTCATGCACGACCTCAAATACTTCCCATTCCTTTATTCCGCACGGCCACCAAGAAGTATTTTCCCCGGTAGTTTTCATAGATAGTAAAGTAACATGGTCGCCCCTTCGTATCTCGTTCGCCGAGAAAACAACAAATCCGAACTCTGGATTGCCTTTACTTTTCGGCTTTCGATAACCAAAAACCGCATACTTATATACCGTCATCTCTGCCTTCTCCTTTACGGGTTGCCTCTACCTTACCAACAACATCACTTTTTGTCCAGTATCCACGTCTCCCTAAAAACAAAAACGGAGCAAAGCTCCGCTGGAAATCACCTTACAAGCCTGCGCAGTTCGCGCAAATACCGTTCTATGTTAACTTTCGTAGCGACGTAACGGGGAAGAAAGCCGCTAAAGTTAGCTCGATTAAAGTCAACCCTTATCTCACCCCACGAGTCTCTTTCCTCTGGCAGATGGGGCACGCCGAGAATCTCGACCGGTTTCATCGTATACATGTTTTCTTGAGCTCGCGCGCCTCTATCCTCTATCTCATCCTGCGCAAATGGATACCTATCTAAATATCCAAAGGCCGGAGCAAGGTCGTGGATATATATCTTCTCGCCGCGCGGTTTAATCATCTTTTCGTATGCAATCCTGTAAATGCGCAGCAGTTCTCTTGCGCCGGGCGTATCTTCAAGATGATCGGCGAGTTCTTCTGGGTTTTGAAATCCTAGTGCATCCACGCGTGTAACATCACTCGGATAAAGATAGATAGGCGCCTTTAGGCTCATCAAGACATCATGCGCGGCGGATGGATCGCAGGCCACATTAAACTGCCTTTTGCCGCGCGGGCGGTCTCCGAATTCCATGAGTCCTTTTGTCCCAAAACCGAATGTTCCGAATTGTGCGTGGACTGTGCGAATTTTTTCCGCAAAGTCAGGGAGCTCACGTATAAGCATCGCAAGGTCAGTCATGGGCCCGCCAACTATTACATCAACCATTAGGTCCCGAAGCATTATCGTATTCACCACGTCTCTCGTTTTTCCGTCTAGACCAAGCTGATGCCATGGCATAAGATTTTCGGCATTCCTGCGTTGTTCTTCGGTTAAGTCAGCAAAATCCCGTTCGTCAATATGTACTTTATGAGGAACTATGGTATGCGACGCAACATTCCCCATGTATACAGGCACATCAGAATGGCCGGCATTAGTTAAGAAATTACGCATTCGCATGGCATTGATTCGACGAATAACTTCTGAATCGTGCAAGCTAACATCTTCTAGCGCAGCGATCGGATTGAAGTTCGCTGCGCGTCCCGTGACTATCACGCCAAGAAGTCTATGTTTTACTTTCGCATTTGCCAGCGCCAAAACGCATGCGAGGTTATCCGGGTCTGTATTATCCACTATTGCCAAAGAACGATTCTCGCGCATATTTCCTCCTCATTATTAAATTCTGCGCAGAGCTACCTTATCACAATCATCACTTTTTGCCCAGTATCTACCCCTCCCCCGTTCCAATCATGGACAGCGCTAAGTAAATCATCATATTTGTATACATACTCTTCGCCGCGCTTGGTGCCGGGGTCGTTCGTGATGAACTTGTTTTGAGTGTAGCCGCGGATGACGAGCATGTGATAGAGCGGGCCGGGGCTTCTAAAATAAGGGTTGCTAAGTTGTCTGCCCGCCGCTGGAACGATCACGGGATTGCCGAGGGCCAGTTCTTTTTTGATGTCTTCTGTTGTAAAATCGTAGACTACTTCTGTATTTTTGAAACCGTAATACTCGCGCGCAATTTCCGCCGTCTGCTCGGCAGTCGTATCTTTGTAATCACCAAAGTAATTGTTTTGAAATTCAACTAGTTTTAAAATTTCTGCGTCAGCGTCTTCAGGCGAAGTTATCACTTCGCCTTTTTTATACCGCGCGACCATCAAAACACTCGCCTCCTCGCAGGTCTCTTTGTACGGCAAGTCCCAATTCGCATGCGGGGCTTGGGGAGTGAATGGCACGGCAAGATTGATTTCATCTGGAATCTCAACAGCAATATCCTTATCAATATCCTTTACTCCCGGGACAACCACCCCCTCATCAATCTTATACAAATACTCACGAGCGCGAGTATTTATATATGTGGCCTCCGGCAAACTTGCTTTTTGGTATTCAAAAATTACATCGCGGACTTGCGACCTCTGGCTATAAAAAAATCCTCCAAGTATTGCGAGGGTGATTACGCTAAAAATTATTGATTTTCGCATCGCGCAACTATAGCATCTTTAATCTCTTTCTTACAAGTCCTACCAGCCAAGTCTTTTGCTCTTTTTTGATTTTATTAAAAAACAAAAGATAAACTATTTCTAGAATCGCCATCGTATTGAGAATCAATATGGCGATAAACCAGCGCTTGTGCTTCAACTTTGCCGCGCGCCACAGAGCAAAACCCTTCCAGGGCAAGGCCCAAAATATGGAAAGCGCAAGTAGCCATATATTTTTACCTTGAAAATAATCCATAAAAATACTACTCCCCCTTAATCACTGCGAGCGGCACGAGCCGCGCGACTTTCTTTGATATACCGGCATTGTGCACGACGTTAATTACTTCTTCAATATCTTTGTACGCCTGCGGCGCTTCTTCAGCCACGCCGCGCAAGCTCCAGCATTTTACTATTATACCTTTTTCTTCAAGATCCTGCACAATTTGCCGCGCCGAAAGCGAACGTATTGCCGCATGGCGCGACATCATTCGGCCGGCGCCATGGCATGTCGTATAAAAGGCCTCCTTGCCTTGCGCCGTGCCAACTAACACATACGAGGCAGTGCCCATACTGCCCGGAATGAACACCGGCTGACCAATCCTGCGGTATTTTTCAACGATATCTGGGTGCCCCGCAGGGAAAGCGCGCGTCGCTCCTTTGCGATGCACAATCAGGTTTTTCTTAACACCGTCTATTTCCTGCTCTTCCAGTTTCGCAGTGTTATGCGCAACATCGTAGACCATGTACAATTTCCCTCTCGCATCGCCCAAAACTTTCTGCCATGCTTTGCGTACAAAATGCGTTATCATTTGCCTGTTTGCCCAAGCAAAATTAAGTCCGCAAGCAAGCGCGCCGAAATACCTTTGGCCTTCTCGCGACTTAAATGGCGCGCAGGCAAGCTCGCGATCCGGGAGATTAATGTTGTACTTTCTCATCGCTCCTCCCATCAGGCGGATATAATCCGTGGCATTTTGATGCCCGAGGCCACGCGAACCGGTGTGCGCCATAATGACAACCTGATTCTCAAAAAACCCCATTGCTCTTGCCGCATCAAGATCAAAAATCCTATCAACTCTTTGAATCTCCAAAAAATGATTGCCGCTGCCAAGAGTCCCTACCTGATCGCTCCCGCGGCGCTTGGCATGTTCTGAAACTAAAGAAGCATCGGCGCCCTTCATTCTGCCACTCTCTTCACAGTTAGCCAAATCCTCCGGCTCGCCATAGCCTTTTTCAATTAAATAAACAGAACCATCTTCTAAAATTCTATTCATTGCTGGAATATCAAATTTAAGTTGTCTTCCCCTGCCAAGACCGGAAGGCACCACCTTTTGAATTTCAGTCGCGACTGCGTCTAGCTTCGGCGCTATCTCGTCGGCAGTTAATTGTGAAGTCATCAAGCGCATGCCGCAATTCATGTCGTACCCAATTGCGCCGGGCGAAATCACTCCTTGTTCCGCATCGATGGCAAACACTCCTCCGATCGGCGAACCATAACCTTCGTGCAGATCAGGCATGCCGATGCTGTATTTTTGAATGCCCGGCAAACTCGTCAGGTTAACAAGTTGCTCAAATGAACTATCTTTAAAGCTCTGTTCCAACATCTTTTCCGTAACATAAACCCGCGCCGGCACGCGCATATCTTTTCTGAAACTTTTTGGGATTTCCCAAACGTAGTCGCTGATTTTCTTGAAGTCTTGCTTGCTCATAAGGATTAATAAACCTAGATGTCAAATATAACTTTGGCTTCCCAAAACCCTTCTTTATTCTTCTTAATATCCAATTCATGAAAAGTTACGGCCTTAATATCTTCACCGAACTCTTCTACCTTGTAGCCGTTTAACTCTCCTCCTAACTCCGTGTCGGAAAAATTCGTGAACTTAACTTTATCATATATCTCCATATTCACCTGGCGCAAATAATTCACTTCACTCAAAAAATCCACGAGCAAAAAGTTTATATCATTAGACCGTAAAGCAATTTTCCGCACTCTTGATTCTTGAGATTTGACTTTTGAGTTTAATACAACGTTCATCCCAAGCATCGCGTTCAAAAACAACTCCTCCTTTGTTTTGCCAAAAACACGGATCTTCGCATCCCCGGTATGTTCCAAAATTTCGTATTTCATGTTATATGGATGATATCATTGAAGAATAAGCATATCAAAGGCGGAGGCGGTATGCGCCTTGAGGACGATATCCTCATCACGGAACATGGCCATGAAGTGCTGACAAAATTCCCTCACGGTTTAGTAGAAATTTAACCCCGCAATTGCGGGGTTTTATGGGGAGACATAGGGGACTCGAACCCCTCCTAAGAGCTCCACAAACTCTTGTGCTGCCGCTACACCAATGTCTCCATACGAGTAATTCGCATGTTTTATTTTTGTCTTGGTGC
>CAZDDE010000021.1:0-12643 GCA_964504205.1 uncultured Candidatus Saccharibacteria bacterium | reverse complement strand
CGAGACTAAATCCTCCCAAAGGACTCGTGCTGCCGTTACACTACAGCCCGCAAAAGTCGCGCAAGCGACTCTTTTAGATCTTATCAAAAAATCCCCTTTTCGCAAAGGCGCTATTAGTTGTATAATAAAAAAGTGTTAAGCAGAATTATTGCCGAACTTAATTTCTTGGAGGACTGTAAAAAATACGGCGTGGGGGTGTGGGAGTGCCCGAGGTTTTTATTTATTGTGATGGGAATGGTTACTATTGCCGCGATGGTAGGCACTCATTTTTTAACAATAAATTATACCGAGCCCGAATTGGTAGTAGCTAGCGTAGCGAGTGTGACAATAATTATTTTTGCAGTAGGGCATATCGTTGTCAGTAGCTTTGACAAAATGGCTAATGCCAATCGCATGAAAACAGAATTCGTAAGCATCGTCTCCCATCAGTTGCGTACCCCGCTCGCATCGCTGAAATGGTCTCTGGGACTTATGCTTTCGGGAAGAATAGGCAGGTTGGAGGGAAAGCAGTTGGAGCAGGCCGAAATCTTAAAGGTGAGTAGCGACCGCATGATTGACCTTGTGAACGATCTTTTAAACGTTACTAGAATTGAACAAGGCAGAATCACGCTTAGAAGGGAAGATTTCAATCTGCCGGGGCTGGTTAGTGAATTAGTTAAAGATAATGAAACATTCGCCAGAGCAAAGAATGTTTCATTGCGCATGGCTCCCGTCGCAAACAACCTTTTTGTCGACGCGGACAAACAATATATTGCAATAGTTATTGATAATCTGATCAACAATGCCATCCGCTATATCAGTTCAAAAGGAGAGGTTTTGGTTTTCGTTAAAAAGAGGGGAAAATATGCGTACGTTGAGGTAAAGGATAGTGGCGTTGGCATTCCCAAGTACGAGCAAAAAAATATTTTCCAAAAGTTTTTCAGATCGCAAAGTACTATGTATCACCGCGCCGAAGGATCCGGTCTTGGGCTTTATATATCCAAGGCCTTTGTGGAACTGCATGGCGGGAGAATTGGGTTTTTTTCAACCGAGGGGAAGGGAAGTACATTTTGGTTTGAATTACCAATTAAATTATGAAACACGGAACACGGAACATGAAACATTACGTTTCAGGTTTCAGGTTCCAGGTTTCAGGAAGTTATGTCAAAAATTTTATTTATTGAAGACGAACGAGCGCTTCAAAGGACAGTTGGTGAAGTTTTAACCGAGGAGGGGTTTAACGTGCTCGTCGCTGAAGACGGCGAGGCCGGCGTCCGCTTGGCCAAAAGTGAGAAGCCCGACCTTATTCTTTTAGATCTAATCCTCCCGAAGAAGGATGGATTCGAGGTTATCAAGGAGCTCAAAAAAGATCCAGCAACTGCGGATCTTAAAATTATCGTACTCACGAATCTTGGTTCTTCTGAAGACGTGGAGCGGGCAATCAGTCTTGGCGCGACTACTTATTTAGCGAAAGTAGATTACGAATTGGAAGAGATTGTAAAGAAAATTAAAGATTTTTTGAGATAGGGCTGCGAAATACTAATGACTTACGAATATACGAATTCGTATATTCGTAAAAAATGCGTATTTCGTAGCAAAATATGCGCGTTGAGAATGAACAACTGAAAGCGTTTCTGATTGATAGTGAGCTTGCGGTGAAAAAACAAATAGATGAGGCCGAGGATAAGGCCGAAAAGCTCGGGAAAAGGCTCGGAGATGTTTTGGTTGAAGAAGGGATAATCAGCGAGGAACATCTCGTAAAACTGCAGGCATATATTTTAGGCATACCATATGTGAATCTTGAAAAAGAAACTATTGGCCCAGAGATTCTGCGGATTATTCCCGAACCCATCGCGCGCAAGCATAACATCATTGCTTATAGAAAAGACGGCAGCAATCTTGAAGTCGCAATGCTTGATCCAGAGGATCTTACAACCATTGATTTTATCCGGAAGAAATCCAATCTAAAAATTGCCGCGCGGCTCACCAATAAGGAGAGCATTAAAAACGCTCTGAAACAGTATCAGGAAAGTCTGAAAGCAGAGTTTAGCGAGCTTATCGGCGAAGAATCCGGGAAGGTAAAAATCATTCAAGCAAAGGAAGGAGAGACCGAAGAGCAGGCGCTTCAAAAGCAAGCCGAAGAAGCGCCAATAGTGAGAATAGTGGATGCGATTTTGCGCCATGCCGTTCTGCAAAATGCTTCTGATATTCATATTGAGCCGCAGGAGAAAGAATTGGTCGTACGTTACCGCATTGACGGTATTCTGCACGATGCAATGACTCTGCCGATGAATATAGCGCGCGGCATAGTTGCGAGGGTGAAAGTTCTTTCCGAACTCAAGCTGGACGAGCATCGTCTTCCGCAGGACGGACGTTTCAAGATAGAGACAGAGGATTACAGGGTTTCTTTTCGCGTGTCAATTCTTCCAGTTTACACTGGAGAAAAAATAGTCATGCGAATCCTGCGGGAGGATGTGAAGGGTCTTACTTTAGAGGAGCTGGGTTTTTTGGGCGAGGGGCTTGAAAAATTTCACAAAAGTCTAAAAAGGCCGGTTGGGATGATTCTTGTTACCGGCCCTACCGGTTCCGGCAAGACAACGACCCTTTATACGGCAATGGATATTCTGAATACGCCGGAAGTTAATATCTCAACCGTAGAAGACCCAATAGAATATCGTATGCCGCGCATCAATCAGACGCAGGTAAAACCAGATATCGGTCTTACTTTTGCGAATGGCCTGCGTTCGATTGTCAGGCAGGACCCCGATATTTTAATGGTTGGCGAGATTAGGGACGCAGAGACGGCGTCCCTGGCGATTAACGCCGCGCTAACCGGCCATCTTGTTCTTTCAACTTTGCACACCAACAGCGCCGCCGGCGCCCTGCCGCGGCTTTTGGACATGGAGCAAGAGGCGTTTCTTATTGCCTCAACAGTCAATCTTATTATTGCGCAGAGACTAGTGCGTAAACTCTGCCCTGAATCGCGCGAAAAATACAGACTTCGCGATCAGGATATTGCCGATATTGCGCGCTATGTTGATCTGGACCGCGTGATGGAATTTCTGCGGGAAAATAAAATCGTAGAAAAAACAAAGAAGTTTAAAGATTTGGAATTTTATCGTCCTCAAGCTTCGCCTAAATGCCCGGATGGGTATCAGGGCCGGGTTGGGATTTACGAGGTTTTAGAGATAACGGAAACTATCAGAAAAATGCTCACGCCGGAAACAACCTCCGATGCTCTTCAAGAACAGGGGCGTAAAGAAGGAATGATTACAGTTGCCGAGGACGGGGTGATTAAAGCCGCGCAGGGGATTACGAGCATTGAGGAAGTGTTGAGGGCCACTAGAGAATAACATAATGCCAACCTTTTCTTACACCGCGAAAAATATAAATGGCGCGACAGAAAGCGGCACATTCCAGGCTGCCGGTCAACTTGAAGTTGCGCGGGAACTGCGCGGGCGCGGACTTGTCCCGCTAAGCATAGAGGAAAAGAAGCAAGGCGAGGCTCGCAAAAATGGTTTTAGCCTGCAAGCCCTTTTCAAACTTGATGTCGGGCCACTTCTTGACAGACTGCGCGGGGTTAACTTGACGGATAAAATAATGTTTTCGCGGCATCTTGCCCTGATGATTGGAGCGGGCGTGCCGATAACGCGGGCGCTCACAACTCTTTCCGAGCAAACTGAAAATACGATCTTCAGGGCAGCTATCCTAAAAGTTGAAGAAGACATTCGCGGTGGCGCGCGCATTGCGGATGCCTTAAGTAAACACCCCAAGATTTTTGATAATTTGTATGTGAGTATGGTCCATTCCGGCGATGCGAGCGGCAATATTATTGAAGTGCTGAATCTACTTGCTAACAATCTTAAAAAAGAACATGACTTGCGCTCGCGTGTTAAAGGAGCGCTTATGTACCCGGCGGTTATCGTTACAGCCATGGGTGGAATCGGCGCTTTAATGATGATCATGGTTGTGCCCAAGATCTCCGAAGTTTTCAAAGAGCTTGATGCCGAGCTGCCAGTTTTAACCAAAGTGGTGATTGGCACGAGCGAGTTTATTTCAGCATACTGGTATATTATTTTCGGTTCCTTGCCCGTGTTTATTTTTCTATTTAAAAAATTTGAAGAAACAGAAATTGGCAAAAAATTTTTTTCAAAATTTTTTTTGAAAGTGCCGCTTTTTTCAGGGCTCACTAAAAAAATCAATTCAGCGCGTTTTGCGCGCACACTTTCTTCTCTTGTGGAAGGAGCCGTGCCTATTCTGGAGTCCCTCTTGATCACTAAGAATACATTGGCGAATTTTTATTATCGCGAGAGTTTAAGTAAAATGCACGCGAGCGTGAAGGCGGGCAAGCCGCTTTTTGAATCCATCGTTCCTTTTACGGATATTTACCCGGGAGTCGTGGTGCAGATGGTGAAAGTCGGTGAAGAAACCGGAGCGCTTGGCGATGTGCTAGATAGCATCGCCGAGTTTTATGAGGAAGAAGTGGACAACGCCACAAAAAATCTGTCTTCTGTAATTGAACCTATTCTCATGCTTGTTATTGGTGGGGTTGTGGGGGTTTTTGCTGTTTCAATGATTCAGCCAATGTATTCAATGATGGGAAATTTATGACGCGCGGCTTTACCTTAATAGAATTGTTGATTGTGCTTGGCGTTGCCGGCATTCTTGTTGCGATATCGGCAGGCGTTTATACGAGTTTGCGTCAGCGGAGCTCCGTTGAACTTGTGGCGCGGGAAGTGCAGAGCGTGTTTAACTTAGCGCGTGAACGCACGCTTTCCTCCGAGGGCGCGCAGAATTTTGGAGTATATATGGACAATGCTAATCGCGAGTACTTTTTGTTTCCGGGGACAAGTTATGTTTCCGGAGATCCAGATAACGAAATATTTGTTATTCCCGCAAACATCAATGCGCTTGCGCCGCAGTTTCAGGGCGGGGGCAGTGAGGTAATTTTTAACCGTTTAACCGGTTCAACTGCGCAGTTTGGCGTATTGACCTTAGAGGATGCTGGCGATGCTTCGCATACTAGGACTATCTGTATTTCTGCTACTGGTGCGGTTGAATTGCGAACTGTCGCGCAATGCGGCGAAGCGCCGTTTGAACATACGGATGGCACAACTGACGCGGATTTAGCAAATTTCCCCGGGCATTGGGGCGATCCGGCACAAAGCTTTACTGTTGGCGCGTATGACATCTATGCGCGGGAAATTCAGCTTTACTTGCGCCGGATTACGGCTACGCCGAGCGATATTTACCTTGAAATAAGGAACATAAATACAGCCGGACCTGTTTTGGGACGAAGCTGGATTGTTCAGGGCTCTTCTTTGCCGGCGAGTCTTGAGTGGGTAACTTTTACTTTTCCAACGCCTGTATTTCTTGCGGCAAGCATGCAGTACTTTTTGCGTCTAAGATCTTTTTATGATTCTACGGTCTATGATCCGCTTAATCCCAGTTTCAGCGCAACCGGCACGATTATTTGGGGATACAGCCACTCGGTTTCTATGCCGCCGGCATATGGACAAGGAGACGCCTGGCGATATGTTGAGCATATTAGTTATGGCGGAGCGGGCGCGACGGGCCAGCAGCTTGGGCCGGTCGATCAATATGATTTTAATTTTCGGATCATCTATGGCATTGACCCGCCGGCCGGTACAGATTCGAGGCATGTTGAATTTGAGCTAGACGATCCAACTAATCTCAATCACGATGGCTGGAGTATTCGCGGAGCGACAACACTCACTCTTACTTTCACCGATCCTGCGCCCGATGTCGTGCAGAATATCGCGATGACTGACTATTTCAACAGCGATCAAACTAGTTTTGACTGGCAGGGTGATACAGATGTCAATGGTGACACAGAAACTTTGCGCATTCATTCTTTATATATTGATAACTACGATATTTATAACTATGATACTGTTTTGTCCATTCATAGAGATAGAAGTATCAATGGACAAGCCGTAACCATATCTATAGATGGCAGAGACATTGCTTCGTACGCCCCAGACGGCACAGTGACCGTCGGCCCGTATGGCGGCGAAGCGATTTATCGATGAAAATTAAAAATTTAAAATTAAAAATTAAAAATTTCGAAAAGGGTCTTGGCATGGTGGAAATAATGGTGGTAGTTGCGGTAATTATAGTAGCTTTTACCGCGATTTTGCAGTTGTTTAATCTGCAAGTCCAGACCGAGCGCGCAAAGCGCGAGGAGCTTCAGGCCTATGCTTTGCTTGCCGAAGGCATGGAGGCTACGCGTGCTGTCCGCGATGATGCATGGATCAACCTTTCTGCACTAACATTAGGCGCGGATTATTACCCGGTGATTTTAGGGGGCGCGTGGATTTTATCCGGCATCGATCCTGGGCCGATAGATGGTTTTACGCGCTGGGTAGAGCTTGCGAGTGTCAGGCGCGACGGTAGCGATAACATCGTTCCTGCTGGAGGTGTTGTGGATCCAGGCACTCTGCTTATTACAGGTTATATAGAATGGCAAAGCGGAAGTGCGACTAAGACAAGAAGTGTGGCGACTTATCTAACGGATCGTTTATGAACAAAGGATTCACTCTAATGGAATTGCTCGTTTATTCCGCCCTCGTCGCGCTGGTTATTACCTTTGCGATTATTTTTGCGATAAGCATTACCAAAGAAACCGCAAAATCTTCCATTAGAGATGAGGTTCAGCGCAACGCTTTAAGTATTTTGCGCGCATTTGATTTTGAGACTCATCATGCCCAGTCAGTCTACACAGCAACTTCTGATTTTTTCGGCAATCCTGGCCGGCTTTCACTATTGAGTTCCTTAGCACTGCCAGCAGGCGAGAATTTGAGTTATCTTGATATGTATGTTGATGCTGGCGCGTTTTGCTTAAAGCGGGAGCTTACTGGTGTTTCCTGTATCACCTCCTCCAACGTTGAAGTTTCAAGTTTAACATTCACAAGATTGGTGCAGGCCGGCGGTGAGGAATCGGTGCAAATGCGCACGACGGTGCGCTATCTGCACCCCAATGCCGCACTGCAAATTCCATTAACTGTACAGACAAGCGCGCGTCTGCGCGGATACTAATATGACAAATCAGCAAGGTTTAGTTGCATTATTAATCGGCATTGCCGCGATGCTGCTTACTTCAACCCTAGCCCTCTCAAGTGTTTTTGTATTTTTAAACCGCGCGAAAGCGCAGAAAAATATCGCCCTTTCTTACGGGAGTTTTTTTGCGGAAGAGGCGGGCATGGAAGACGCGCTGTATAGAGTTACTGAAAGCAAGCAGTATTTGTCAAGTTATACCCTGACTCTTAATAATAGTTTGGTGGATTTGACAATCTTAGGGGGCGACACCAAGACCGTTACTGTTCGCTCTGACCGCCAAAATGTTTTTCGCAATGCGCAAGCCATCATAACGCTTAGTACAACCGAAGCCGAGTTCTTTTACGGCGTGCAGGTTGGCGAGGGAGGTGTTACGATGAGTAATAACAGCAGAATAGAAGGCGCCGGAGGAACTCCCGGAAATTTTTATTCAAATGGTCCGGTCTTTGGTCAAAGCGGCGCTACGATCACCGGCAGTGTTACAGTTGCTAGTGGGGTTTCTGCGGACGCACAGCACGAAGTTTACAATTCTGATTTTGCGTTTGGCATGTCGCAAGGATCAAGAATTACGACCGTGGATTCGGCAGGGGATGTGGGAAGTTACGCTTCGCTTGCCGTTGGCGCGGACGGCTTTGCGCGGATATCGTACATAGACACGACAAATCAAGACCTTGCATTCGTCCGTTGCACTAATGACGACTGCAGCACAAGAATTATAACCACCCTTGATTCTACCGGCGAGATTAATGAAACAACATCACTTGTCTTAGGCGCAGACGGCTTTGCGCGGGTAAGTTACTATCACGACGGCAACGATGACTTAAAGTTCATCCAATGCCTCAATGCTGACTGCACATCGCGCAACACAACTACCGTGGATGCGCCGGGCAATACCGGTGATGACAGCGCGCTTGCATTCGGTCTTGACGGTCTGCCGCGCATTGCCTACCTTGATGACTCCGGAAATAATCTGCGCTTTGCGCGCTGCACAAATGCTGACTGCACGGCAAGGAACATGACAACAGTTGATGCGTCAGGAATTGTCGGCGAGCCGCATATTGCTCTTGCCATTGGCGCAGACGGTTTTGCAAGAATCAGTTATTATGAAGATGGGCCAGATGATGATTTGAAGTTTGCCCGTTGCACAAACGATGACTGCACTTCGCGCGTGCTGACGACCGTTGATTCTTTGGGCAGAGTAGGGCAATACACTTCCATAGTTATGGGATCTGATGGCTTCGCGCGGATAAGCTATTTTCACGAAAGCGATGGCGATTTGAAATTTGTCCGCTGTACCAATGATGCCTGTACTGCGAGTGTAATTACTACCGTTGATTCAGCAGGCAGTGTCGGGCAGTACACCTCTCTTGAGTTGGGTTCAGACGGTTTTGCGCGTATTGCGTATTTTTATTCAGGCAGTGACGACGACTTGAAATTTGCGCGCTGCAGCGACGCCGACTGCATTACAAAAAATATTTCCACGGTTGATTCTTCCGGGGATGTTGGAAGATATGCTTCGCTTGGCCTGGGAACCGATGGCTTTGGCCGCATTGCCTATTACGATCAGAGTAACAGGGACTTAAAGTATGTGCGCTGTCTTGACGCAAATTGTCCCGCCGGTGTTCTTCCGGGAGATATTGGCCAAAGTTTTCAGCCCACGCAATCCGAACCACTGGCGAAAGTTGCTTTATATATTCGCAAAGTCGGCAGTCCTTCCACCGCGACAGTCAGAATTAACTCCGATCTAGCTGGATCACCCAATACTTCCTCGTTAGTTTCCGTTAGTCTAGACTCAAACTCAGTCGGCACAAGCTACGGCTGGGTGGAGGTTTCTTTCCCTTCGCCCATCAATGTTGGAGTCGGCACCACGTACTGGCTGGTTTTTGACGGAAACCAAGACACGACTAATTATTATGAATTGGGGTATGATAGTAGTTCCGGCTACCCTGATGGCTCCGCAAAATACAGCGAGGACTGGAACAGCAAGCCGTGGTTTTCAATTAGCGGCGATATGAATTTTACGATACTTTTGGGCACGGGCGCAAGTAGTATTGACGGGGTTATTGTCTATGGAACTGTGCGGGCAAATACAATTACCAACAGCAGTATTTGCGGCGACGCGTATTATCAGGCAGTGGCGACGATTGATTTGAGTTCAAAAACTTTTCTTGATAGTCCTTCCAACCCTACTTGCGGAGGAAATGCGCTTACTCCCGGCACTGGTTTTCCCGGCCAGCCTGATCCGGCGGTTTCCCAGATGCCTATCTCTGATTCTAACATCAATCAATGGAAAGCCGACGCGCAGGCCGGCGGCACGACTATCGGCGATTTTTCCGTGGCCAGCGACACTTCGCTTGGTCCGCGGGAGATAACGGGAAATTTACTGATGGCAATCAATAATCTCACCTTAACTGTTACGGGTACAGTATATGTGCGCGGCAACATAGATATTAGCGGCAATAATTCAACCATTCGGTGTGGCCCGTCATACGGGGTGACATCCTGTGTTGTTGTGACTGATGGCTGGATACATACGGTGAATAATAATACGTTTGGCGGTTCCGGCGAGGCCGGGAGCTACATTATGTTTTTAACTACGCTGGTCGGCTGTAATGGTGCGGGAGGAATGGGCTGCACGCACCATGATGGAGCGATTGATCTGCACAACAACGCCCTTGGCGCCATATTTTACGCCGCGAATTCTCAAATATATCTCCATAACGGCGTAAACGCTTCAGAGCTTGTTGCGTATAAACTTGTCTTGGACAACAATGCGATTATTACTTATGAAAACGGCCTTGCCAGCGCCCATTTTCAAGGAGGCCCGGGTGCGTCGTGGAGCCAGAGCGATTGGAAAGAAGTTGAGTAAAAATGCTATGGATTTTCTCACATTTTTCAAAATAACCCCCGAACCGTTTGCCCTTGATTTATCTGATAGATCAATCAAAATAATTAAATTTGCGCGCAAGCGCGGCGAGTTTTTTTTGGAAAATTTCGGCGAGCTTAATATCGATCCTGGTCTCATGGAAGACGGCGCTATACTAGATGAAGCCAAGCTTGCAAGCGCGGTTCGCGACGCGATAATGAATCTGAAGAAAGGCCCGCTCAAAACTCCGTATGCCGCATGCTCTCTACCCGAACAAAGAACGTACTTGCGCGTGATTCAGCTTCCTAAAATGGAGGAAAAAGACGTTGTCAATGCCGTGCAGTGGGAAGTAGAGGCTAACGTTCCGGTGCCGCTTAACGAGCTTTACTTTGATTATCAAGTTATTAAGCCGCTAGCCAACCATACCGATCACCTTGATATTTTAGTCAGCGCAGCGCCGCGAAGTTTAGTTGAAGGCTACGTCAAGTTATTCAGCGCGGCCGGCTTAAAGCCGTTCTCTTTTGAGCCGGAATCAGTTGCTTTAGCAAGGGCGCTGGTTAAAGGCGGAGTCGCACAAAAGCCGACGCTGATCGTAGATTTAGGCCGTACCCGCACGAGTTTTTTGGTATATGCCGGGCGGGGATTGCGCTTGAGTTCTTCGGTTAAGCTGTCCGGAGCGGTTATCACAGAAAATATAATGCGCGCGCTGAAAGTAGACGAGGAGGAAGCGGTTCGCCTTAAAGAAGAGGTGGGAATAAATCCCAAGGAAAATGGAGCGCTCTATGAAGCAATTATCCCCGCGCTTACCGATTTTAAGGAACAAGTCCAAAAATATATTGAATTTTATTACAAGAGCTCGGGCCATACCCACGGCAGCGTTGCTGAAATTGGAAAAATTCTGCTGGTTGGAGGAGGGGCGCGCATCTGGGGGTTTGATAAATACTTGGCAGTTGCTTTAGGGATACCGGTTGAGATTGCAAATCCCTGGGTCAATATCTTAAAGCCGCCGCTCAAAGAAGTCCCGGAATTGGCATTTGGGGAATCAACCCGCTATGCGACCGCCATAGGACTTGCGCTAGGAACCGTACAAAACGTAAAAACATGAATTTACTGCCGCCTTCGCAAAAAGAAACAATTCGTAAAGAGATGATGCTTAAATTCTATTTTGCGCTTTTGACTATATTCTCTTTTTGGGGAATGGTATTTTTAGTTTTGCTGCATAGCGCAAATCTTTACTTGGGTATCCAGATTCCCGCGCTTGAGAAACGGATAAAAATTGAAAAATCTTCGCAGAAGGCTCTCGCTTATGAAACGGTGGAGCAGAAGATTGCGGAGCTCAACGCTAGCTTGGTGAAAATTGATAAGATACGCGGCAAAGAATTTGGCGACGCGGGCGAGGTATTGCGTAGGGCGGGTGCGGTGCTTCCGGAGGGGGCATACTTTACAACCTTGTCTTATCAGGGCGATGTGCTCTCAATCGCGGGACACGCAGATACGCGCGAACAAGCGCTTCGCCTCAAGGAGGCCCTGGAAAAAGATTCTATCTGCGTTAGTCTCACGTCGCCCCTGATAGTACGCGAAATCAATGTTGACCTTACTTTTGTCTGTAATTTAAGAGATGGAGTTAAAAAATTGGAAGAGCGTTTCACCCCCGATGAGGATGAAGACATCTATGAGTAATGACTTGAGGAAAAAGCAAATGACTTTAGTGGCCGCGGCAATTGCGCTTGCGGGATTCTTTGCTTACGGATTTTACATCACAATGGAGGGAGTATCTTCTGCGGAGAGAGATTATAATAATAAATACAGCGAACTTGCAACGCTTGAGGAAAAGCAAAAACAGACAAGAAGTCTAGAAGAGGAGCTTGCGGAAAGTAAAAACGAGATTAGCGCAATCGAAAAAGCGCTGATTAAGCAGACATACGAAAATAAACTCGGCCTTGTCGTAGATGTCGAAAATGTTGCTAAAGGCGCGGGGCTTGCGTACGAGCTAAACATCTTAAAAGAACTCACAGCGGAATCAATTGCTGAAGAAAAAGCGCGTCTTGCCCGCACGCGCAGAAAATCCCGGCAGATTCTCGAGGAAGCAGCGCTCGAGCAGTTTCCAAGCATTGTTTTTACTGTAAAATTATCCGGGAGCTATCCGGATGTAGTGAATTTTATGGAAAGACTGCAGAGATTGCCGTACTATACAAGCATAGATAACTTTGTTGTTGCAAGTAAAAGCGTGCAGGGTGAGGTCGAGGGAGCAGTGGAGGCAACGATGCAGTTTACGGTGTTTACGAGATAATGAAAATAGATTTTGCAAAACTGAAAAATTATGTAAATCTCAAGAATTTTCCCGCGGCATTTGAGCACTACGAAATTTTTGTTGTTCTTACGGGGATTGTTATAGTTATATTCCTTGCGGAGTGGATTTTTTATGATAAGGCGTACAAGACCACAACTGTGCCGCCTTCGGTTTCATTTTCATTACCGCGGATTAACAAAGTTCTGTTTGATGAAATTTTTCAGGAAATTAAGGAGAAAGAGCAACCTCTGCCTGCAAGCGAGCCAGTGGTTGATCCGTTCAGATAAAGGTGCTAAAATTCTGCTGTGCCCTTATAGCTTAACGGACAAAGCAGCGCTCTTCTAAGGCGTTGATGTGGGTTCGACTCCTACTAAGGGCACCAAGACAAAAATAAAACATGCGAATTACTCGTATGGAGACATTGGTGTAGC
>CAZDDE010000020.1:0-13230 GCA_964504205.1 uncultured Candidatus Saccharibacteria bacterium | reverse complement strand
ATGCATTTTTCGACAAGAGATTCCAGACCTGAACTGTTCTATTCAGCGTTCTTGCTATTTCGCCTCCTTTCCACCCCTAACATAACATCTATTGACTAGATTGTCAATTTATAGTAGCATTACCTTACGCACGAAATTTTTAGAATATCAGGAGGATGGAATGTCAGGAGTGAAGGCGACTGAAGAAGTTTTTGACCGAATCGGAAACGATGATGATACAATCTTTTTATACTTCCGGGTCGGCGTAGGCTACCTAAACGGCGAGGCGCCTAAATCCGCAAAGGGCGTCCTGCGCTTTCCTGCGCCGTCCAGGGCAAGATATGAAAAGCTGTACTTCGTTCCCCTTGAGGATGGGGAGCGACTAGGAAAATTCGCAGATGACACATTCTGCTCGCGCGTCGAGTATTGGCGCGATCAGGTATTCACTAATGCGCCGTACGGAGAGCTCTTTTTGAAACGCCAGGACGGAGCGGAGATAACATTTGGACGCTTCGGCGAAGACGCGCCCTTCAGATTTAACAAAGCAGATGGCAAGCACCATATTGCGCTTGTCACGCCCTTTGCAAAAAATCCGAAATTCAACCCACTCTATATGCGGGTGGAAATAGAGAATCGTCCCACAGAATACTATGTCTTGGATATAGACTGGGGCAAAGAGGCGGTTATTGTCAGCCTACTTCCGGTTCCACCGGAAGATTGCCCGGAGTTCCTAGTCGTTTAACTCCCCAGAGAAAATAAAGAACCCCCTTGCGATTTTACTCGCAAGGGGGCATTTTTTTGTCCGCTAGCCGGACTAGACCTTGGCGGTCACCTCTTCGGGGGCTAATTCGGTCTTGGTAGCCTCGGTCTTCTCGTCTGCGGCGGCGGAGGAGGAGTCGCCTTCGGGCTCGGGCGGAGCAGACTCAACTTTAGCCTGCTGCTCGTACCGGCGGCCGGACAGATGGCGGAGCATCGACGCGAGCATACTCTGCTCGGGCGTTGCGTCCTCTTCCAAGTTCAGCGTAGCTGGCACCTCGGTGCCCTCTGGGACAATAAACCTCTCCTCGGGGCTGAAACAATCCACTACACGAACCTTGCGACCTTTGCCCCGTCCGGTGTTCTCTACCGAGAGTACCACCCCCCTCCCGTTGTTCCAATTCTGTATCTTGGCAGTCAGAGTCTGCTTGGATGTCGCATCCAGCAGGTCGCCCATGTTCGCCACGGTGCTGGGATGGGCTTCGGTCATTCGCTCGTAAGCGGAAACGGCCTCCCCCTCCTGCACCATCTTAGCCAGGACACCCCTGATGAACCGCACCGTGCCTGGCTCGTTTTCGCCGGGCTTCAGCACTAGTCCGTCCTGCGGGAAAGCGAGCTCAAAGGGCTGCTTATTCTGCGGGGTCCGAATCTCGAAATCCCGCAAGTACAGCCGACCATCAAGGCCTTCCAGCCACATAGTTATCCACCCGGCCTGGGCCCGCCGCCTGCTATTCGCCATATAGGCGTACCCTACGGCGTGGCCCGTTCCAGTGGCCATGAGTTTGGCCATGGTCGTGTCCACATGGCGCCGCTCCGCGCGCTCGGCCGTTTCTTTGGCTTCGCGCTCTTCGCGGCCCCACTTCGCCGCCAGCATCTCCTGGACGGTTCGGTGGAAAAACGGCTCGCCTTGATCGGTCGCAAAATCGCGCTCCGGATGCAACGGCACCGGCTTATCCGGGTGCGGGGTATCCTTCACGAACGGCATGTTGACCGTACCACGAAGGATTTGCCCGTAGCCGTTCCTACCGCTTGCCGTAATGGTCAGTAGGAAGGTCCCCCTCCGGGTTTGCGGTCCGGTCCCATCCGTTTTCTGGACGGAAACCATTCGCTTGGTCGCCTCGTCGTATCGCCGGCGAATGTAGTGCTCATCGACGTACACCACGGCACAGCCGCTCGCAACTCCCTCGTGGAGGTTGCGGGTTGTCGCCATATCCGCGAGCTTCTGCCTCTCGGCATTCTGCTCGTTCCGGCGTTCCTCGTAGGCCTGCTTGCGCGCCGCATCCTGCTCCTCCACCCAGGCATTGAAGCCTTTCTGGAGGTCCGGATTCTCCGCGTTCGGCATCCCGTCCATGTAGGGACGCCGTGACTCCACAGGCCACGCCTCGAACTCTTCCCACAGAGAAGTCGCCTCCTTCAGGGTCTTCTGTTCCTCGGGAGACAACTCGCGCCTCCGCAAGAGAAGATAATGGTACTGCAAAGCGGTGAAGCAGACCAGTTTAGTCCGCTCATCCAGCTCATTCAGGGCTTCTACAGTTTCTTGCATCTCGCGCTTTCTAGTTAGCCCCTCCTCGTGCTTGCGCAACTGCTCGGCAGCCAGCTCCTCTGGGGTTAGGATCGTCGCCCTATCGGCCATGCGCTTAAATCTAGCCGCGACGCCAGCTCCCGTGGTCTTAAAATCATCGGGCTTGACGCCGGCCTGTGCGAAGGCTGCACCCAAGGCCGTATCCGTCCCATCCCCTTCCGTGTGTTTTACTTCCAAGTTACTCATGTTTCTCCTAATTTCTTCCCTGGAACCGGCATGAAAATTTACCGGCCCCGTCTGGATCCCTTGTGTCCTTTGCCGCGCCTTTTATAGCGGACGTTAACTCCACTCACATTCTTCGGCTTAGTCTTCTTGATCCGTTCAAACCCTCCCTCTTCTTCCAAATCTTTCGGCTTAGCCATATTTTTTCAAAGAACCTCCTTCTCTAAAAATTTGTCGCTCAATTTTGCGACCTTGCATTGTATATTAAGATAAAAACTTTGTCAAGTGTTTATGGCAAATTAAAACCCCTGATGTTAGTCAGGGGCTAGGTAGATATACTCTATATCCCTCTCCGTCGTTCAGCAGAATTGCCTCGCCGCCCCATTCTTGGACAAGAGCGGCGCAGACCTTTCTTATCTCCTCTCCGCCATGTACAGGAATTGTTCTTCGGGGCTTAATTAGTATCTCTGTGCCGTCATCTGCACTGCCTTTGTGTGCTAGTTCTTTAAAAACAGTTCTCTTACCCTCTTCTGCCGCATGCCCGGGACTGTGCAGGAACTTTGATCTCAAAATCTTCCCTTCGTACATCATCACTTGCGGCAACTGCGGCATAGGTTCAGCAAAGTACATCCGATCAAACCGGTCTGACCATTTTTCTACCATACATCCAAACCTCTTTAAGGTCATGGGTTTTCGTATGATGCTTTGCGAATCAATCAGTACATCGCCCTCTCTATAGGGTAAAGCTATCTCGCCGTCTGCTAAGCGGCAGAGGAAACTATCTGGTTCAGCCAGCGCGCCGGAGCAGATAATAACAGCGTTATCAGGCCATGGCGGAGTGTCCGGATCGTTCTGATGCTTGGCCTTCAGACCTTCGGGTGGCGGGGAAAGATAAAATTTTTCTTTTTCATTCTCATCTTTACACTTCTTGACGATTAATTCGTGCCATCCCGCGACTCCGCGACTGTGCAGAAACCCCCCCGCCGAACCAACAACATAGACCTTACGGCCTCTTAGATTTGCTTGTTTTGTAATTTCCTCCCCTCTCGTGGTGTTGGGAGCAAGATATGTCACAAACACACGGCCGGGTTCACAGTCAAAAATTGCGCCTATTTCGCGCGCGACGCGATTTTCGGAGATATTCAGCGCGCCGCTCTTTTCACTCTTTTCCGCATTCGTTGAGTCAAGAAACAAGACGTCAAGCGGCCTGTCCCTGACAAGCGCGCCAAAAAATTCGTTGTTTTTGTTGCGCACGACACCTGTCTTTTTGTCTATATGAGGTATCCACGTTTTAAAATCACCGGGGTGCACAGCGCTCCAAACGACCTCTTCATTGCGTAAAACTTCTATCTTGAAACCGCAAGCACCCTCTATAGAGTGGTTCACCGGAAACTTTGTTATTCTGAAATTTCCCACGCGCTCAATGTTATCGCACGTAAAGCGAGGCAGATTGTTTATTCTCTCTGCACTAAAGATTTCCTGAATCATCCCTACATTCAACTTATCCGTCATCACGACAATATCGGGATATTGTTTGTAAAGAACGGGCAATCCGCCCACATGGTCCGTATGAACATGGGTTATGCAGACCATGCGGATATTCTTGCCTTCAAGCCGACTGGTATCCGCGCACTGCCTACCCTCAAGCGTTGTAAGCTGATTGTCATTTTCAAATTCTTCTCCACTGGGCGCTTCAACCCCTAGGCCATAATCAACCAGCACTGCGTCGTGACCGTCGATAAACGCGATGGAATTCATACGGCCGATCTCGCTCTGCCCGCCAAGAGGAATTACTTCAATATATTCTTTTTCCATATCACCACTGGGCTCTACTGCGACACTACCTGCATCATTATCTACCAAATTCCCATCAGTTTCTGCTACCTTCTTTTTCTTCCGAAAAATCCGTTTCAGCATGTCCGGCATGATACAAACCTCCGCAAAATCTGTCTTGACTGTGCGCTTCAACATTCGCGCTTTTTTCAGCCTTCTGATTTCAAGATGCTATGTCCAATAATCTAACATAGGTTAATATCTTTGTAAAGGGTTACTACTGGGGGTATCGTCGCCCCCTTTATTATTTTCGCAATTGTGTTAAAATTATGCTATGCCAAAATACCTAACCAAAAACTTTTTGACAGTCGTCTTTATCTTCCTAGCCCTGGCCGGCTTTTTTGCCCTGCTCGCCACCCCTTACGACAAAGCTGCGGAAGTGTCTTTATCAAGACTCGTTAACGAGATTAACAATGGCGAGGTAACAAAAATTAACGTTGAAGGCAACGCGCTTAAGATCGAGCTAAAAGACGGCAAAAAGCAAGTATCGCGCAAAGAAGCGGAATCTTCACTGACCGAATCGCTTGCCAACTACGGCGTAGATACTTCGCGCTTAAACGCGATTGATGTTGAACTGAAAGGCGCGAGCGGCTTCGCCTATTGGCTTGGCGTAATTTTGCCTTTTGTTTTGCCCTTTTTGATTATCGGCTTCTTTCTCTGGTTTATGTTGCGCTCCGCGCAACGCGGCACCGCCCAGGCTTTTTCTTTTGCCAAGGCCAAAGCAAAGCTCTTTGGTCCGCAGGGGAAAAAGCAGGATGTAACCTTTAAGGACGTTGCTAATGCCAAAGAGGCAAAGGAAGAACTCTCGGAAATTGTTGAATTCTTAAAGCATCCCAAGAAATTTCTGGATATGGGCGCGCGAATTCCAAGAGGCGTGCTTTTGATGGGCGCGCCGGGCACCGGCAAAACACTGCTTGCGCGGGCTGTATCTGGTGAAGCGGGTGTACCATTCTTCTCTATTTCCGGATCGGAATTCGTGGAAATGTTTGTCGGCGTGGGAGCGGCAAGAGCGCGCGATCTTTTTGAAACCGCAAAAAAACATGCGCCAGCAATTATATTCATTGATGAAATTGACGCCGTGGGCCGCTTGCGCGGCGCCGGTTTTGGCGGCGGACATGACGAACGCGAGCAAACGCTCAATCAGATCCTTTCAGAAATGGACGGTTTTGAACGCGATACCAATGTTATTGTCATGGCGGCGACAAACCGGCCTGATGTTTTGGATCCGGCGCTTCTGCGCCCCGGGCGATTTGACAGACGCATCGTGATTGACGAACCAGATATTATCGCGCGGGAAGAAATTCTGCAGATTCATGCCAAGGGCAAACCGCTTGCCAAGAACGTTACTCTGAAAGAGATAGCCGAGCGCACGCCGGGTTTTTCCGGAGCGGATCTTGCCAATATCATGAACGAAGCCGCAATTCTTGCAGCGCGCAACGAAAAAAAGGAAATTGTTCAGGACGATTTACGCGCGTCAATAGAAAAAGTCCTTTTGGGCCCGGAAAGAAAAAGTCATGCCTACAACAAGCGTGAGAAGGAAATTGCCGCCTATCATGAGGCCGGCCATGCGCTCGTTGCGCACATTCTGCCACACACGGATCCTGTGCATAAAATATCTATCATTTCAAGAGGTCGAGCGGCCGGCTATACGCTTAAACTCCCGACAGAAGATAAACATTTCCGCACGAAGACCGAATTTGTAGAGGAACTTGCGGTGATGCTTGGCGGCTATGTTTCTGAAAAATTTATCTTTAATGAACTGACTACTGGCGCGTCAAATGATCTTGAAAAAGCGTCTGAACTTGCCCGCAAAATGGTGATGCAGTACGGTATGAGCGATAAATTCGGCCCGGTAACTTTCGGCGACCGCGAGGAAATGGTCTTCTTGGGCAAAGAATTTGGCGAGCAGAAAAATTTTTCCGAAGGCACCGCGCAGGAAATTGACAAAGAAATTGCCAAATTCATCGCCAATGCCTATAAAACCGCGCAAAAAATCATCAAGGAACAAAAAGCAAAACTCGACGAAATCGCCGCCGTGCTTGTCAAGAAAGAGACGATCGAGAGGAAAGAATTTGAGAAGATGATGGGTGCGTAAAGGGCATGTAGCTCAGCGGTAGAGCAACCGGCTTATACCCGGTTGGTCGTTGGTTCGAATCCAGCCATGCCCACAGGTTCGACGGGTGATGAACACCCGCCGGGGAGGGTTTGGGGAGATGAACTCCCCATCGGGGGTTTATCCCCCGACATCCCTCCCCGAGTCCAAGCGTGCCCACCCCAGAAAGAGCGTAAATAGACCCATCGGTCGGGGAATGTTTTAGAGAAGATATCTTCGTATTATTTTCTCCTTGTCTCATTTCTCACTATTTTGAAACAAGACCGGGCATATACATTTTTCGATTGGGCAAATCCGAAAATGAACCAGGTCGCTGCGGAGTCCATGTCTCGAGTTTTTTCACCAGATCCTCTGTCGGCATGCGCCTCCAAGGCATCTCGCCAGTAAGTTCGGCGAACATTTTTCCGCGCGCTGATGAATGGTAGCTCTGCGGGCCGTTCATTTCTACAAAACCGGAGGCGTCATCAAGCGGGATCATGAAATCTTGAACCATTTTCTCTTTGGCTGCGATGAGATCTGTTGCTCTAAGCTTCCATGCATCCGGGTTATTCTGTTTTGCCCGACTGAGAGCTTTGGCAACGCGCGTCATCAATTCTGGTTTTTTTCCATAAGCATATAAAATAATGGTGTTGTTTTCGAAAGATTGAGCAAGCAAATCTCCCTGGTAACTTTCATTATTGAAGGCAATCTCCACGTCGCTCATGACCCCTTCGTCCACCAGCGACTCAAATAAAGATTTGAATGCTTCGGGTGCTTTTGCTGAGTCCACAGAAAAGTAAACACGGGCGACCAAGTTTTCCCTGGGCGCACCCTGTTCATCTCTTTCTATATGCCTGCCGCTCACCATAAGTTTCTTACGACCTCTGCCTCCGTGGGCGACAAATGTTGCACTGCCGTCTTTACCGTAGTCTTTGACAAGTTTATCAGCAAGTTCATTGGCTCGATCTCCTGCCCGCCGATTCAGTTCTTCACGTACCCATTCGGGGGCGCCGGTGGTACTGCGAGACACCTCCGCGGCTTTCATATGTTTGATCTGCTCGAGCTGCTTTCCGGCAATTTCGGCATACGACATATTAGCCAGTGCGGCGCGGAACTTCTCAAATCCTGTTCGCTGAATTTCTTCAAGCCCTTTGCCTTCGCAAATATACTCAATATTCGGCAGTTGTTCCTTGCTCTCAATTTGCAATTCCTCGCGATTCGGATGTTCCATTTTAGACTCAAAACTCATGTCTTTATACTACCTCATCTCGCTGGGAGTTTAAAAGGCTGAAAGAGCTGGTAAGACGATTTAATCGATCTTACCACTAGGAATCGAACTGCAAAAAAAGGTTCTAGTTTTGTCATTTGATTTTTAATAATTTTTTGTGATAGCATTCTAATGTATTCTGATAACCTTCATGAATTCCCATTATAAGGGCGGTTAGCTCATCTGGTTAGAGCGCGACATTGACATTGTCGAGGTAATAGGTTCAAGTCCTATACCGCCCACCGTCAATACCGAGTTAACTCTGTATTTATTTTTAGGATTATGAATCTCAATATAATCTACGAAGATAACGATGTTATCGTTATAGACAAACCCGCCGGCATTGCGGTACACCCAAGAGATCGTTATGACAAAAGTAAGACGATCGTCTTACTTTTGCATAAGCATTTCCCGGCAATAAAAAACGTTGGCGAAAACCCTCTCCGGCCGGGAATTGTGCATCGCCTTGATAAAGAAACTTCGGGGCTCATGGCCATTGCAAAAAACAATGATGCTTTTTTTGAATTGAAAAAACAGTTTCAGGAAAGACGGGTCGAAAAGAAATATACTGCGCTTGTTTCTGGCGCACTAGAGAAAGACTTTGGCACTATTGAGACGCCTCTCATAAAGGTAGGCACTAGGACCGCATCAGCACGCTCCCCTCTTAAGGACGAGAAAAAACTTCGCCCCGCCATCACAAAGTACAATGTTCTCAAGCGCTATAAAGAATATACTCTCGTCGAAGTCATCCCCAAAACCGGTCGCCAGCACCAGATTAGAGTGCATTTCGCATCCATCAATCATCCCCTGGCTTGCGATAAACTCTATGGCCGCAAAGCTAAAAAATGCCCACCCGGACTCAAAAGACACTTTCTGCATGCCAGCCACTTGAAGTTTCGGCTCAAAAATGCTTTAATGGACTTTGAGAGCGAACTGCCGGAAGATTTAAAAGAGGCGCTCTCAAATATCAATGGATAAAATCCTTGCCTTCAGCAGGCAATACACTAAGCAGAATATCCCCGCTTTAAGAAGCGGAGACACTGTTCGCGTACATGAAAAGATAAAGGAAAAAGAGGGCGAGAGAATTCAGATTTTTGAAGGCGTGGTTATCGCGGTAAAACACGGCAAAGGCATCACTGCCACCTTTACCGTTCGCAAAATCAGCGGCGGAGTTGGCGTGGAAAAAATCTATCCCGTGCACTCGCCAATTATCCAAAAGATAGAAGTTGTAAAGCACGATAAAGTACGAAGGGCGAAACTTTATTATCTCCGCGATCTTATCAAGAAAAAGAAAAAGAAACCATCCAAAATGCTGGGGTTGATGTATGAAGAAGCTCGACCAATAGAAATTTTGCAAAACAAGCAGGAGGTTGCTGTAAACCAAACCTTGGAGGAAAAGAAAGAAAACTAAACGCGGACGTGGCGGAATTGGTATACGCGCCACTTTGAGGGGGTGGTGGTCGCAAGACCTTGGAGGTTCAAATCCTCTCGTCCGCACTAAGCACCAAGATCAAAAATTAATTTTAATTAACGACATGAACCAAAAAGGATTTACAAACATGGTACTGGTTATAATTATTGCCGCACTCGTTGGCGCGGGAATTTATTTTGTTGCAACTAGACAAACTACACGGCCCACACCTACACCCAGCCCATCTCCCACGCCCAGTCCAACTTACATAATTCTTCCGCTCATAGAACTGAAGTATCGTCTTGAAGAAAAATTTGGCAAAGCGACATTCTGCGGACCGCCAGTCTTGAGTTCTGACTATGAAGATGAACTTATCAAGCAATTCCCCGCTGTATCTAGCGATATAGAAGAATTCACCGAAATTCTCAAACGTCTAAATATTGCAAATAATGGATCATGGACTGACCAAGAAAAACTCGCCGCTGTTAATGAACATAATAGATTATCTGCCATCTCACTTGAACCATCTAATGGCAAACATAAGTTTAGTATTCGGAGCGTATCCCAAGATAAGGACGAATTTATCTACGAAGGTTTTATTGCACAAAACGGCGAAATAACTATTACAAAACAAGAATCTTATCCCTATGGTTGTCCTATCTGTCTTGCAGGTAGCACACTGATTGACACGCCTGCAGGATTAATACCGGTAAAAAATATTCTGGTTGGCATGCCAATCTGGACGACCGATAGAACTGGCCATCGTATTTTCGGAGTTGTTACCCAGACTTCAAAGGTACCAGTACCGCCGACACATCAAATGATTCATCTAGTCCTTGATGATGGGCGAGAGTTATTTGCTTCCCCCAAACACTCGACTATTGACGGACGTACAGTTAGAGATCTTATTGCTAACGACCCTTATGACGGTGCCCATGTACTTACAGCCGAACGAATTACTTACGGCGATGTAGCTACTTACGATATTCTGCCGTCCGGTGAAACCGGATTCTATTGGGCTAACGGCATTCTTCTCGATAGCACCCTTCATTAGAATCCGCTACAAATAAATTTGAGGGGGCGGTTAGCTCAGTTGATTAGAGCGTCTTCCGTAGGAAAAATTTAGAAAGTTTACACCCGAGAAGGTTTTTAATCTTTCAAAACGCGCGCGTAGCTCAGCTGGTTAGAGCGTCTCGTTTACACCGAGAAGGTCCTCTGTTCGAATCAGAGCGCGCGCATTTTGAAAAATTAAAAAAGTAGGTTTGAATCCTACACCGCCCACCAATCTATTCTCTTAAGTTTATTACAACAGTTTTCTCGTTATCAAACACTATCTTCCCCAGCTCTCTTAACTTGTCTCTTTTTATTTCTCCGCCATATTGCCGCTCCTCTAATTCACCGACGATAATATAGTCTATTTTGTATTTCTCCAAGATACTTTGCGTGAGGGCTTTGTCCGGATGCGTATAAATATCACGCACTTCACTGCGGCGCGAACCGACTTCAGTATAGCTCCCCCGCCAAGTCCACTCGTGCACCGGCCAGCCGATAATCGTCGGCCAGCCCAAAAACACTGAAAAGCGCGCCGAATCGGTGTAGCTCTCCCCTTCCGCCTCAACAATCCTGCGAATCTTATCGCCGCGCGGCAGAGTGTTACGCGTTTCTCGCAGATATTCGTACGCCGCAAAATCCGCGGGGAATTTTTCTTTCCACCATTGCAGGCCGGAGCTCAAGCGAACTGGTTTTCTATCTTCTATTTGAAACTGCCAAATGGCCTTCAGCGGATATATTGCCGGGCCTAAAAATATTAAGCAATATAAAATGAGTAAAAATATTTTTACTCTTAAATTTTTTAGGGAGAGAACTGTCCAGACAATCATTGATCCAGCAAGAACGCCAAGCCACAGCCAAAGCTGGCTTGTTATCTTAAAAACCGTATTTGCGCGGAACCATTCGCCATCGCGCAAAATATCTTTTAGATAAAATAGCTCCATAAAAACAAGGAAAAAAACTGCAAGCGCGATTATAATAAAATGCATCTTTTGGTCGCGCTCCGCGCGCTGGCGGTCCAGAATTATTCTTCCTGCGAAAATGGCAATGATTGCGACAAGAAATCCCCAGAAAGAAATCCATTCAAGCGCTGATGATCTGTCTTTGACCAGTCCAACACCAGCAACCGGCGCTTCGTAAAACAAGCTCCAGGGCAGAGCAATAGCGTAGGCCAGCCCGGCTAACAAAATAATGCTGACAAGCAAATTGATTGCTTGTTTTTTGTAAATTGGACGTTGAATACATATAAAGACCGCAACAGCGAGCGCTCCGAGCGTAAGCACATCCCAGGAATTAAGCATATAAGTTTCTCCTAACAAAAAGGTGAGTAGCCAAAAGTACGGATTTTTAAAAGACAATGCCGAGCCGGCACGCCACAGGCAATATAAGGCCGCAAGAACAAGCGTGCCATTAAGCAATCCCCACATATGCGGATGAAGATCCGCCACTAAAAATCCATAGAGAGGAATCTCCGTGATTGTTCCGGGCATTATTCTTGTTGGATCAGAGAACCAAAATGTTGGCGCGGGACTGCCTAACAAAACGTGCTTTACATAACTAAAGAGCCATGCAGTCATGTACCAAGTTCCGGCAAAAAGAACAGTAAAAAGACTGACGAAGCCGGCGACCACCCCCCTCCCCTCCTTCGTAAGGAGGGGAATAACTAGTGTTACAAGGAAGTCTGATCCCAATCTATAAACTAAAATGCCGAGCAGGCCAAACATCCAAGCCACTAAGACAAAAAAACCGGTAAGCGGCGGTATATTGCTTAGCGATAAAATAATGTAACTTATAAAGTGTCCGAAGTAGTAGTAATTTAAGTTCGCGTTTGAAAACCAAATGTCAAAAAGCGGCAGGGTATGCGCGTTAAACAAACTCTGAATAAAACCAAAATCCATGAATCGCTCGATGCCGTATATTTCCGGCTTGAAAGAACGGATCAACGCCCAGAATCCCATCAAAGCTATAAAGAGCAATTCGGTGAAAACAATCTGCCGAAAGTTAAAGGGCTTGCCGCGTAAAATCTTAAGCTTCTTTTCCAAAAATATGTTAAAAGCGGCCCATATCGCAATAACTAAAATAATACTCCAGAGAGCCAGCGGGACGATTTTTAACGTCGCCAAAAGAAAAATCAGATAGCTGATGGCGATCCAGCCAAAAAGTTTTGCAAACCCATACCCTCTGTCGGAAAGTTTTCCAAGAAAAAAAGCCGCGCTCGGCCAGCTCGCCCATCCGACAATCAACGTGCTTAGCCATATCACGAATAAATAAGTTAAATCACTCAACATTGCTTGTATTATACCCGAGTCTTATCCGAAGTGATACAATACGAGTCTTTTTATTTTTTACAAGGACTAGGTAGAACGATTAAAATATGCTATAAAAATACCATGCCGCGGTAGCTCAGTGGTAGAGCGCAGCCCTGAAGAGGCTGGCGTCGGGGGTTCAATTCCCTCCCGCGGCACACTTCGACAAGCTCAGTGTAAACAAAATAAATAGCGAGTAAATACTCGCTATTGGTTCTCGGTGGGTTTATTGGGAAGAGATGCTCTTAGGCAAAAATAGATAGCCGCATTCATAAGCCAAAGCATGGAGCAAGCTGGGTATAGCCAACCACCTTCCATGATTGCTATGTATCCGTACGTGACTGCCGCGACAAAGGAAAATCCAGAGATTGTATACCGTGAGACTTTCGTTTTGTCAATAAGTAGAGATAAAAATACAATTACTAAACTTACGAAAAGCGCTACATTGATTAAAAGATCGGCCATTCGCTACACCCTCCAAAAATCGGAACATGGTCATTATAAATGATTTATTATAACAAGTCAAGGCGATTAACTGTGTCTATTGCTATACAAAATAAATTTTTGCCAGAAAATAAGAAAATAATTATTTAGTTCTTTTAGCTGGAACACCTAAAACAGATGAATTATCTTCAACATCTTTTAATACAACAGCACCAGCCCCAACAACAGCATATTTTCCAACTTTAATTTTTGGAATTATAGATGCTCCTGTGTAAACATAATTTCCTTTACCTATTTCAACACAACCACCAAATTTAACTCCTGGAGCAATATTAGAAAAATCACCAA
>CAZDDE010000019.1:2436-15304 GCA_964504205.1 uncultured Candidatus Saccharibacteria bacterium | reverse complement strand
CAAAAGAACCCGGAGAAAAACATCGGCTCGAACCATATTTTGAATTTTTGGGGGAAGAAAATTTTTAATCGTATGAATCAGAAAAATATATTTATTGCTCTCTTTACACTTCTGGTTATTGGTATTGTCGGATACTTTGTTTCGATTAGAAATCAAACTCCTACTCCGCAAACACAGCAAATTGTTTTTGCTTCGCAAGAAGAGTGCGAGCAAAAAACTGGCAAGTCGTGTAGTTTTCAAATGTGCGATTATATTCCGCCGGGTAAAACATTTGAAGAAGCGTGCGGAAAGGATTTTAAAAAAGGGTGGGTTTCCCGCACATCTGCGGTATCTAATCAACAGGAACCGATAGTTGAACCAAAATCGGTATCGTTTGAAAAAATTAATTTGCATAGTGATTGGCGTTTGAAATCATCTTTTAATTATTCGACATGTAAGGGTGTTTTTCGTAATGAAAATGAACTCAAAAAAGTTTGGGGGTCTATAGTCAATGCGTATGATGAACTGCAAGCGTTCTGGGAAAAAAAACACGAAAACCAACCAATAATGCCGATTATTGATTTTTCCAAATATTCCGTTATATGGTACGCGGATCGTTGCAACAACGCCAGTTTTACGACAATGAAAAATGTTTTGGAATTTAATGATTTCATACAAGCTCATGTAATTCCTTTTCACTCAGATTTTGGATCAAGTCACTTAAATCTTTGGACAATCCCAAAAACCGATAAAGAAATTCGGTTTGTAGAAACAGAAGAATACGAGCAGAGAGGACCGTAGTTATTTGATAGTTTTTTGAATTCATAATTTTAAGAATTTGTCGCCAAAGAAAAACTTGAAATTGTCAGCGGTGCGGCGGAGTCGCACCGCTGAAAACCGCAAAAGAACCCATAGAAAAACATCGGCTCGAACCCTATTTTGTAAAAGCAGAAAAGAAAAATTTTTCAAACATTCCCAAGAGGCGTTTGCCGCCTCTGGACTTTTGTGGCTTAATATGCTAGCCTTAGACATTATCGGAATTACGGAAATCCGGTAGTCCAAGCCACGGGTGTTGTGGCAAAACGAACCTCGAAAGGAGGATAATGTATGGGCCTCGAAATTACGGCCTTCAGCAAGGCGCGTTTCGTCCACAACGACGAGGCGTGCGAAGACGGCGATCATCGTCGCATCGGGTCCAAGCCGAAGTTAATCGGCCGACTTGATGGACGAGAGATCGGCTGCTATGTGTCCGATGGCAAGGAGCTGATGTTCGCCGCCTGGTCCTACTGGCGCTACAACAGGTGGCGCGAGCTCCTCTCCTTCGTTGCTCTCGGTGTACCCCCCGAAGTCGTTTGGGAGAACGCCGACGAGTACAGCGGCAAGCCCTTCGTCGAGCTGATTCACATGGCCGATAACGAGGGTGCAATCGGACCCGTGACGAGCAAGAAACTCGCCGCGGACTTCGAAGGACTCCGTGACTCGGTCGAGCAGAAACTTCGCGAGGTCATCGAGAAACGGGGTCTTCACGGCTGGTTCGACGAGCAGAGCATTCTCTGGTGGCTCGAGAAGTACACCGAGTGGCACAAGGCATTCGTGCTCGCCAGCGATGACGGCTTCGTCGACTTCCAATGATCTCGAGAACTCCGAAGTAAGGGTTTGCCAGTTGTCCCAAACAACTGGCTTCCTTTTTTTAATTTTTGATTTAAGAATTTTCATAAAAGAATTTGTCGCGAAAACATAAAATTAGTACAATAATATTAAGCGAAGAATAAGGAGGTCGCTATGGGATTCAGATACTGCAATTTTGAAGAGCGGATTAGAATCAAAGAAGCCGACGCGAGACTTCTTGAACCGCTTCGCCGGCTTGTTGAGATAGCGGAAGATAGATTGGATCGCGCTGAAAATATAGATGAGTTTGGACGAAAAATTTTGTACCTTGAGATAAAAAATGATAATAAGCATCGGCTCTATGCATTGTTTGACGTTCCCGCTTATGGGACGGAGTATGGTTTATTTGTTTACAGAATTGAGTGTGGGGAACATGAACTGCCGCTTGGCTTGTCTGACTGCATGCTTTTACCTAAAAATCCAGAGTCCGTGAATATTGAGATATGCTACCATCTGCGCGGCGTTCTGCCGGAGACAGTTCTGGAGGTTATTAAAGATTTGGAAACATGCATTCCAATTCAAGAAGCAAAGTGGAATGCAGTACAAAACCTCGCCCAGCGTTTGGTGCGCGAAGGGTTTATAAAGTTTTAGTAAAAGTTAAATCCTCTGATTTGGCCAGAGGATTTTTTTAGATTTAACTACTAATTCTTGCGTTGAATACTTTGGGAGGATATAATAAAACCATATGAAACGCATTACTAGAAAAAAGAGAAAGCCGAGATTAGGGAAAATAATATTTAGTGCAATAAAAAAATTATCAAAACAAGCAAGGCGACGCCCTTATAAAGTTGCTAGAAGAAGACCTGATAAAAAAAAGAAGGGTGGAAGGAGAAAAAAATCAGCGCTCCCGGCCAGTCTTGCAAGAATAGAGAAGAATCCTATTATCTTGCCAAGGCCTCAAAATGGCTGGGAGGCTTGGCAAACCTTTAATCCCGGAGTTATTTTACTTGAAGACAAAATCCATTTTGTTTATCGCGCCATTGGCGAAGACGGCATTTCGCGCCTGGGATATGCGAGATCCAATGATGGATTTGCAATCAATGAACGTCTACCGTACCCGATTTACGAGCATCGGTTGACAAACCCAGTATTCAATTACTATTCTTTCGCTTCCGGCGGCAGTTTTGGAGGGGCGGAGGATCCGCGCCCTGTCCGTGTAGATGAAGAAGATACTTTATATATGTGTTACACCGCTTGCGCAAATGGACTTGGGGTGGCGCTAACTTCAATAAAAGTTGGCGATTTTTTGAATAAAAAATGGAGATGGAGGTCGCCAAGGTTGATTTCAAAACCGGGCGAAGTTCATAAAAATTGGGTTATTTTCCCAGAAAAAGTAAATGGCAAATACGCGATTTTGCACAGTATCAGCCCCAAGATAGGCATTGCTTATCGTGATAGTTTGGAATTTCAAGAAGGCGAATACATTGAAAGTTATTACGACGGCAATATTCGCCGAAAGAATTGCTGGGATAATTGGGTAAGAGGTGCGGGAGCTCCGCCGCTCAAAACTCGTTTGGGCTGGCTCCTTTTCTATCAAGCAATGGATGAGGCCGATCCTGGAAAATATAAAGTCGGGGCGATGATTCTTGATGGGAATGACCCAACAAAAACTCTTTGCCGCGCCCAAGAACCCGTTTTAGAGCCGGAAACAGAATATGAGAATAACGGTTCTAAAGCTGGTGTGGTATATGTTACGGGAGCGGTGATAAAAAATGGAGAACTCTTGGTCTACTACGGCGCTTCAGATAGCTGCATTGGCATTGCTCATGCCGATTTGGAACAATTCTTGGGAACATTAAAACAAGAAGGAAGGCCAAAATTACAGATAAAAACTTTAAAGGGGAAATAATATGCTTATTGAACGATACGATAAAAATCCAATTTTAAAACCCAATAAAGACCAATCGTGGGAAGCCGAGGCGGTTTTTAACGGCTGCCCGATTCAAAATGGAAACAGCATCGATCTTCTCTATAGAGCTCTTTCTTTGCCGCACTATCATACCCTCTCCAAAGTAAGGGTGCGTATTTCTGATATCGGTATTGCTCAAAGCAAAGACGGGATTAATTTTGAAAATCGCAGACGGTTTATCGCGCCAGAATACGAATGGGAACAATTTGGCTGTGAAGATCCGCGGGTTACAAAATTAGATGGCAAATATTACATATTTTATACCGCTATTTCCGGTTACCCGTTTAACGCCGATGGCATCAAAATCGGTTTGGCAATCAGCAAAGATTTAAAAACTATTCAGGAGAAACATCCGGTCACGCCGTTTAACGCGAAAGCCATGGCTCTTTTTCCCGAAAAGATAAGAGGCAAAATATACGCGATCCTAACCGTTAATACCGATAGACCTCCGGCAAAAATATGCGTCGCTTCTTTTGAAAAAGAAAAAGACATTTGGTCTGAAAAATTCTGGAAGGAATGGTACAAAAATTTCGAAAAATATTCCCTGCCGCTTCAGCGTAAACCGGAAGATCATGTTGAGAACGGCGGGCCGCCACTCAAAACGCCAAAGGGCTGGCTTGTACTCTATTCGTACATTAGGAATTACTTTCTGGACCAAAAAACTTTCGGCATAGAAGCGGTTCTACTCGATCTGAAAGATCCTTCAAAAATTATTGCCCGAACTAAGTACCCGATTCTCACGCCGGAAGAATACTACGAGCGCATCGGCCTTGTGCCCAATGTTGTTTTTCCTTCCGGAGCGCTCATTAAGAAAGGTTGGGTTCATCTTTATTACGGCGCCGCTGATACCACATGCTGTTTGGTCCAGATTGAGCTTTCCTCGCTTTTAGACCAAATGCTTAAGAACGAAAAAAGAACCGTAAAACTAATTCGGGCTGAACACAATCCAATTATTGTTCCGCAAGAGAAAAAAGCATGGGAAGCCAAAGCCACCTTTAATCCAGGCGCAATCTATTTTCAGGACAAGGTTTATCTCTTATATCGAGCAATGTCCGAAGACAATACTTCAGTACTCGGCTATGCCGAAAGCAGCGATGGAATACGCATTGACTATCGCGCGCCAGAGCCGGTTTATGTGCCGAGAGAACCGTTTGAACAAAAAATTCAGCCAAACAGCAACTCCGGTTGCGAAGACCCTAGGTTGACCAAAATAGATGACAGAATTTACATGTGCTACACTGCTTTTGACGGCAAAAATCCGCCGCGGGTTGCCGTAACGTGGATTCAGGTCAAAGATTTTTTGCAAAAGAAGTGGGATTGGGCAAAGCCCGTTCTTATTTCTCCGCCTGATTTTGATGACAAAGACGCGCTAATTTTTCCGGAAAAAGTCAATGGAGAATATATGATTATACATAGAGTCGGCGAAGATATTGATTTTGCTTTTTCCTCTACTTTGAATTTTGAAGGCAGCCAATGGCTGGAAGAATACCGCTGGATTACTCCTAGAAAAGGTTGGTGGGATAGTAAAAAAGTGGGCGCGGCTGCGCCTCCTATTCAAACCAAAGACGGCTGGGTTTTGCTTTATCACGGCGTGTCTGACGACGGAATTTATCGAGTTGGGGCGGTGCTGTTGGATCTTAAAAAGCCCACTCAAGTTATCGGACGAACCGATGACCCCATTTTTGAGCCGGAAACTTCCTATGAAAAAGAGGGTAAGATTGCCAATGTTGTTTTTCCATGCGGAGCGGCATTAATCGGCAAAAAGCTTTTTGTGTATTACGGAGGGGCTGACAGAGTAGTTGGGGCGGCGTCAATAGAAATGGAAAAACTTCTAAGAATTCTTAAACTATGCAAATGCTAAATAGACCTGCATAACGGAAATCAAAAATAAACCTCCAATCAAAACAAACCCTTCGACCATTCAAGATGCCTCACGGCAAGCAAGCTCGGTGCGAAGCTGGAAACTTCTTGCGATTGTGGCGGTTCTCGCTCTCCTTGCCGTCGGCGGAATTTCGCTGCTGCAAAGGGCTGAGCAGGAATCAGTAACGCCGCAGCCTCAAACACAAGATACTATTCCTCCTCAAGTCAGAAAGAGTTTTGCAACACAAGAAGAATGTGAAGTAGTAACTGGGTACCGATGTGATTTCATAAACTGCGACATCAACTGTCCGCCAGGTTTTCAAAAGGGATGGTCTGCAACTGATGTAAAGATTGAGAAGGAAGAAATTGATACCTCCACTTGGCAAACCTACCGCAACGAAGTATATGATTATTCTTTCAAGTATCCGCAATCTTTAAAAATTGATGATATGCATGAAATCGAGATTGAACCGAAGGTGAGCCCAGCTATATCAGTTCATTTGAATCCAGAATGGGCAGGGTTTGAAGAGCTTTATGGAAATGCCTTTAAGGTTCTGATATCTCGAAAACATTCAAATAGTTTACGAGAAATAGCATCAAATATCTGGCAGATTAATAAAGAAGACAAAAATCCCAATATTCCCAAAAAGATTGTCAGTAACCTAGAAACTGCAACTTTCAGAGGAAGACCGAGTTATAAATTTTCAGTAACCTCATCTGTAGAAGTAGGAAACTTCCAAGGTATTAGCGGCATAGGAGCATTTCTGATTGATCGCGAGAATGTAGTTTTACTTGTGGATGGCGAAGTGTTTGTATATGGATTTATATATCCATCTAAAACACCCATTGCAGACCAAATCCTCTCCACGTTTCGGTTTGTGGAGGAATAGGCGTTGACAAGCGCGTCTAAGTCTATTAAAACGGAAATTGTTTTAATAAAAATAGCATTAAAATGGAAAAATCTTGGGCAAACCAATACTTCAAAAGAGACCTTTGCCTGTTGAGGTCAAATATTCTTCCTTGCGCACTCCGCAAATCTCTCGAAGTTTTCACAGTTTTCTATCGGAGTACCAACCCCAAAGAGCGCTTGTTCTTACCAAAGGATTTTGGGGCAAGAAGACTGTTGGCAGGACAAAAATTCTTTTTGTGCCTGTGTGGTACATCTGACTTTTGTTACACTAAAACCATATGGAACAGCAAATCCAACAACCAAGAAGAAGACTACGAGCGAATTCGGTTAAACCTTGAGGTTCTGGACATAAACTTTAAGGAGAAGGCATATTTTTTTAGGAGATTAAATTCGTAAAATGAACATTATGAAGTAAAGGTGTTTTTATATGGGCATAAATAAAGCTCGTTTGTTTGGAAGCATAAGTTATTTGTTATTAAGCCTCTTTTTTGGCTACTGGTCTCTTGGGATTATTGCTGGTAGTAGTTTTTTTATTTCGATTTCCTTTTCTTGATAGGTTCCCTTATAAATTTTCTTATGGTTTTCGGTATTCATCGTTTGAATAAATTTTTTGAGGTTACCGGGAGAATCTCTGTAATACTTAATGGTATCATTTATCTACTTGTTGTTCTGGTATTTTTCATTGGAATGGGTATTGGTATGGCCACGGAAAGCACGGCATTGCCATGGTATTCGTATCCAATACTGTTTACTTTATTCATAGCTCCTTTCCTGATTTACCTTACCGCTTCAATTAGCTTTTTTACTGTTTTGAAGCAAACAAAGACCAATGGAGCCGCACAAAAATAAATCCTGAGGGGAAAGTTTGGGATCTTACGGTTGGACAGAAACCCCTCGGCACCTATTTAAATTACATGAATAACGGCAAGGCAGGAGGGAGACGTTCTGCGGATTAACTATGAAATTTTTTTCGCTCAACAAGAGAATATACTGGCGAGTAACGAGCGCGATTGCTGTGCTTGTTTTTATAATGAGCGGTGCCGTTTGGGCGCAGACCAACCTGGGGAGCAATCCCAACTTCAACTTCAATAGCCCCGGCGCAAAAGTAATCATCGTGGGGCCGCCTGATATTTTAACAATGGAGGGTTCCCAAACCAGCAATTTCACTCAAGTGTGCACGTTTGAGGAAGCAATAAATATCGTTTTGGACGTGACAGGAAAAAATAAGATTGAGTTCAAGGAATCCGTCATTGATATGTGCGATAACGAAACTATACAGAACATCAATCAGTATATTCAGCTTGAAAACACAGGAGAGGTGACGGTGCGTTCAGATAAGCTCCCGTATCTCAAAGACAAAAGCGCAGAAATCACCATGCGTAACCTGCCTTTTGTAAATGAGCCGATGGTTGAAGTAGATGGACGCCCAGCCACCCAAGCGGATATTGAAAACAAATCGTGGGACAGCGATTCTGGGACATTAACATTTACGGCAAAGCATTTCACGACATATCGGGCTGTTGATGCATACAAATCGTTGCCTTATGACGGCCTCATAGTGGAGAGGGCTCCATTGATAGATAAGCCCCCATTGACAGACTATCTTATCGTATTTGGCGCAGGATCATTGATGATTCTAGCAATGATCGTAGCGATAGTCTTGTTGTGGAAGAAGCAAAGGAAATACCTTCTTGCCTTTGCCATAGTCATTCTTGCTGTTGTTCTTGCGTACCTTTTTATGCTGAACATAAAGTCCAGACTCATAACCACGGATATAGATCCTCATGGCATTACTTCTCTACCCACGCCCCCAGCATCTTTCCTTGAAAACTGGCAAACCTACCGCAACGAGGAGTTTGGGTTTGAGGTGAAGTATCCTGCTGACTGGAAGTCATGGACTACAAGCAGAGACGACGGCTCCTTGCCATATATAGATTTTCCCTCCACAGCACTTATTCGTTTTGATAGGGTGTGGCATTACAATGATCCCGATCCCTGGGGGTATTATTGGATTGATATTCTTGTTGAACCAAATCCAGGAGAAGAGCCTCTCACTAAAGAGTGGTATAAGAAGACATGGGCACCAGCACACGGGATATCCATTCCTAACTCGCCTCATACATTTTTTTCCCGATCCGAAGAAACATATTTTCAAGGATTAAGAGCTTTAGTTGATACGAACGAGATACTTTTTGAGAAAGATGGGTTTATATTTGAGATGCGTGGTCTTCAAACCGGTGTGATTGCTGAACATGAATTCCAAACTTCCGTGCAAGTCTTTGATCAAATCCTCTCCACGTTTCGGTTTGTGGAATAAAACCCCGCGATTAGCGGGGTTTTATATTTCTTTAATTATTTCTATCGGCACTATTTTGGCGCCGAATTGTTTCGCCTCTTTACGGGAGCGCATCCAGATATCAACGCGATAAGGGTAGCGTTCGTTCATGCGGTCTTCGACTATAAAGAGCTTGTCGCTATAAAGGGTGGGGAAGCGCACTTTTGTACCGAAGCGCAAAAAGTTTGCGGCGATGACACCGTCGCGCACATGCGTGTTAGAAGCAGTGATAAACGGCGTATCGTCTGTCTGATCCGGAGTTGAAGAATAAGCAGTCGCAAACAGCCATCGTTTTGAAACGACGACTTGTTTTTTGGCGATAGGCGGAGTTTTTGGCGTGATAAAGCTTGTCGCCCCAATGAGCAGAGGATCGATCTCGTTTCCAGGATCGTCTATTTGCGAGTCAAAGAAAACGGATTCCTGCGGTAAGATTTGTTTACTTCCGATAGGTTCGTTAAGCTGGTTAACATAAATTTGCCCGGAAACCTGCGGGGTTAGGATACTTGAAGCGAGGGATGTGAGCAAGAAAGCCGAAGCAAGCCGATGAGTGATTATTGTATTGTATTTTTGTGTATCCATGAAAATTAAAATCCCCATACTGGGGATAACAGAGTAGCTTAGCATATATTAGACAATATGTCAATAGATATGTCAAGCCATCTAACCTTAAAAATGGCTATGTAGAGCCATTTTTAAGTTATTCGTTAGATTTAATGGCTCTATAGAGCCATTACGATAGCAAACAGCTCCGACGTAGCGTCGGAGCTGTTTGCTATATAAGCGGGCAACGGGAGTCGGACCCGTATCTCTACCTTGGCAAGGTAGTATAATAGCCGCTATACGATGCCCGCCTTCGCTCGCCGAAGCGAGCTACGGCGGGCAGGCCCGCAAGCTCGCGTCGGCAAGGTTATTTTTTTTATCTTACCACCTTGAAAAATATCTGCCAAGAGATATAATCTTACTATGATAAGTTTTTTCACAACTAACCATGAAGGAGGAATGGCCATGAGTGCGGCGAAGAAATATGTTTATGGTTTTAACGAAGGCTCAAAAGAAATGACTGATTTTCTTGGCGGAAAGGGCGCGCATCTTGCGGAAATGGCGCGTCTTGGAATGCCAGTGCCCGACGGGTTTACTATTACAACAGAAGCGTGCAAAGAATACTTCGCGCAAGGAGTATTCCCGGCTGGTATGTGGGAACAAACAGTTAGCGCGCTTAAAAGAATTGAACAAGTTACGGGGAAAAAAATCGGCGATCCAACAAACCCCCTCTTGGTCTCTTGCCGGTCAGGCGCAAAAGTTTCAATGCCGGGAATGATGGATACTATCCTTAATCTTGGAATGAACGATGAGATAACGCAGGGATTAGGCAGGATTACTAATAGCCCAGAGTTTGCGCATAATTGCCGCGAAAGACTGGCGCAAATGTTTCGTGCGACTGTAGGCGAAGATCCTCCGGAAGATCCGATTCAACAACTTCGTCTTGCCATTGAAGCAGTGTTTAAGTCGTGGAATGGCAAGCGGGCAATTGATTATAGGAATGCTGCTGGCATTTCACATAATCTTGGCACCGCGGTAACTATTGTAGCCATGGTCTTTGGAAACATGGGAAATGATTCAGCTACAGGAGTCGCGATGACCCGCAATGGCGATACGGGCGAACCAAAATTGGAAGGAGATTTTCTTATCAATGCCCAAGGCGAAGATGTGGTTGCCGGCACTCGGCTAACGAAGCCGATTCAGGAACTCGAACAGGATATGCCCGAGATCTACCAAGAGCTTTTTAATATCGCCCAGAAGCTTGAACGGCATTACCGTGACATGCAGGATATTGAGTTTACGATCGAACAGGGCAAGCTCTGGATTCTCCAAACGCGATCCGGGAAACGCACCGCAAGGGCCGCTGTTCGCATTGCGGTTGAAATGGCAGAGGAGGGGCTTATTCTAAAAAGCGAGGCAGTGCAAAGAATAGAGCCGAGCATGCTGACGCATCTTCTTCACCCTAACTTTGAAGAGAATGCAAAAAAGATCGCAATTGGGGAAGGGCGAAAAATTGGGATCGGGCTCAAGACTTCCCCGGGATCAGCGGTTGGATGCATTGCTCTTGAAGCAGATATCGCGAAGCTCTGGGTAACAGAAGGACGCGAAGTCATTTTGGTTCGCCCGGAAACAAAAGCCGATGATGTTGACGGCATGCTTGCCGCGCGGGGCATTTTAACAGGTAAAGGCGGAACAACGAGCCATGCGGCAGTTGTCGCGCGGCATTTTGGGAAACCAGCAGTTGTCGGTTGCGGGGAGCTTGAATTTGATTTTGAAAACCGTCTCATAAGGTTTGGCAATGAGGTTTTAAGGGAAGGCGATATTCTTTCGATGGATGGAGGTACCGGAGAAATCTTCAAGGGCGCTATCAAGGAAGTAGTTCCGGATTCGCAGGATCCGTATCTTATCAAACTCCTTTCTTTTGCAGACGAGTTGAGCAAGGTCGAGGTATGGGCGAATGCCGATAGGCCGGGCGATGCTCTCCTTGCAAGAAAGTTCGGCGCTCGAGGCATTGGCCTTTGCCGCACGGAGCACATGTTTTTCAATCCAGAACAAGTTCCTATATTCCAGGCAATGATTCTTGCAGAGACGAGAGAAGAGCGGGAAAAGGAACTTGCCAAGCTTCTTCCCCTGCAACGTTCTGATTTTGAAGGTTTATTCAGGGCTATGGAAGGGCTCCCCGTAGTTATTCGGCTTCTTGATCCGCCATTGCATGAATTCCTTCCAAAGTACGAGAAACTATTGAATGAGGTAATGGAATTGCGCTACGGTGGCGACGAGATTCGCATCAAAGAAAAAGAACGCTTGCTTAAAGCTGTGCAGACTCGAAGCGAACTAAACCCTATGCTTGGCTTGCGGGGAGTGCGATTAAGTATCGTTATGCCTGAAATTGCTATAATGCAAGTTCGCGCGATTATGGAAGCGGCATGTAATGTTCAAAAAGAAGGGAAGGTTGTGCGTCCTAAAATCATGATTCCCCTCATTGCTCACGTGAATGAATTGAATCACCAGTACGAAATTCTCCGGACCGTTGCGGAACAAGTGCTTAAAGAGCAAGGCGCAATACTTGCTTATCAGTTGGGCACAATGATTGAACTCCCTCGCGCCTCTGTTATTGCTGGGGAGCTGGGCAAGATTTCAGACTTTTTTTCTTTTGGCACAAACGATTTAACTCAAATGACATATGGCATAAGCCGTGATGACGCGGAAAAAGGATTTCTTATGCATTATCTTGAGCATGGTATTCTTTCTGAAAATCCCTTTGAGACGATTGATGAAGAAGGGGTAGGAGAACTTATCGCGATTGGGGTAGAGCGAGGGCGAAAAGCGCGGCCAGGGCTTGAGATCGGAATATGCGGAGAACATGGGGGAGATCCAAAATCCATTGCGTTTTGTGATAGAGTGGGCATGAATTACGTAAGTTGCGCGCCTCTGCGAATACCCATTGCGCGACTTGCCGCGGCACATGCCGCATTAAAAAGAACGAGGATGGATACATAAAAAAAGACTATCTAAAGATAGTCTTTTTTTATGTGCATATTTATTTTTTGACTTGCGGGCAAAATGTGTGGATTATTGCGAATCATAATGATGCTATACTTATAAATAATGCTGTATATCAATTAAAATTAGAATAGAAGTAAAAGCATGACACATAATTTTGTAATTCGATTTCTTTTACTTATTTCACTTCTTTCTTTAGGATGGTTTACCCCGAGCGGACTCGAGGGGTTTTTTTATGCCGAGGCAGCGAAAAATTCCCTTCCTGACATCACCCTAGAAAACATAATTCTTACCGATACCCAACTCTCTTTTGATGTACATAATCTTGGCACTGCCGCCGCCGAGCCAGAGATCGAAATGCGCTGGCTCCGACTGAATGGCACACCCATCAATCCATCTTGGTGGGGAACCGGTGGCTATATTATGAATGCGGGTCAGACCCGCACTCGTACCATCAACAATATCTCAGACATCTACATGCCAAGTGCGCCTGCTTATCTCTTCACCAATCGTCCGGCTGAAGCCAGGCGGTTGCAACTGTGGATAGATCGTACCGATGTTATTGCAGAAATCAGTGGTGACAACAATTTGTGGGAAGTGAGACGACCTCTTCCTGACATCACCCTAGAAAACATAATTCTTACCGATACCCAACTCTCTTTTG
>CAZDDE010000019.1:0-2336 GCA_964504205.1 uncultured Candidatus Saccharibacteria bacterium | reverse complement strand
GATCGTACCGATGTTATTGCAGAAATCAGTGGTGACAACAATTTGTGGGAAGTGACTTCTATAAACTCCGGAACAACCGGTGGAGACCTTGCAAATATAGATGAAGACGTTGCTATTCGCGAAATTTTCCAAGCATTTAATGAAGGAAGAGCTGTGCGAGAACAACAACAAGTGGGGACAACTTTTCCTCAGACAAGTTTTAGTCCCCAGATATTACCCGGTAATCCTCTCTATCTTTTCAAGACTATCGGCAGGGAAATCCGCGCGGTCGTTACTACGGATTCTCAAAAAGACGCCGAACTTCGTCTGAGTTTTGCCACAGAAAAAATTCTTGAGGCGAATATGTTAGTTGATCGCGGACAGGCCGAGCGAGCGGCTGATCACCTCAAAAGCTACACCCGCGATCTTGAAAAAGTTAATCAGTTTACCGCGCGACTGGAAGAAAAAAATAAAGAAGCAGCTCAAAAACTTTCCGAGCGTGCCATTGCAAATCAATTAAAACACCAAATCCTCATCGGGAAAGTGGAGCGCGAGGCCCCAGTTGAAAAGGTGGCTGACGCAAAAGAAGCACGGGCGAAAACACTTGAAACAATCGCCAAGACCATTGCCGAACTGGATGATCCTCAAAAGGCAGAGAAGGTGTTTGCCGAAACACTTAAATCCGACGGCAGTCCGTTTAGATCTCTCCGCAACCTCGAGGTCTTAAAGGCAGTTGAAGAGAAAGTGCCTGACGAGGCCAAAGACGCGATTCGTCATGCGCAAGACAACGCCCTCGCACGCTTTGCGAACCAAGTCGAGGCCTTACCAGAATCCCATCGCAAATTACTTGAGGGGTATACTGAAAAAGCGGGCGGCGATGAAACCTTGTATCTCAAGGCGTTTGATGATTTGGGACAAAAAGAAGTGAGCGAAGCGACAACGAAGGAATTTTTGACCGCAAAAGAGAAAATATTTAGCCGCATGGAGAATCGCTTAAAGGAGGTTGCCGCAAAAGACCCCGGCCGAGCCGAAGCAGTGTTTGTTCATCTTAAGGATGGTTCCACGGATGACCTGCGTATTCTCAAGGAAGTCGCAGGGAAACTGGATCCCGTCGTGGCCACGCATCTTACTCGGGTAAAGAGAGAGGCCGAAGATAAATTTGCCGACAAAATAAAAGACCCCGTGTTTCTGGAAAAAGAAATAAAGCGCACTAAAGATATTAAGCAAATCGCGCTCCTTGAAGAGGTGAAACTTCGCGTACCGCCCAAAGAAAGAGAAGCGCTCCAAAAGGTGGAAGAGGAACTTATTCAATCCATCGCCGATAACATTAAACGCGCCAAGAGCAGTGAAGAACAACACGTCTTTGCCAAAATGGCCACCGACGATAACCCCGAATCCATTGAAATCATCAGTAAAACATTCGAAAAAGATAGTTCCGCGCGCGACATTCTTCTTAAAGTCCAAAAAGAAAAAATTGTCAAGCAAGAAAAGTTAGCGCCTGAAGCAAAACCAGTTGAGCCGATAATGTGTACCCAGGAATACACTCCGGTCTGCGGCGTTGATGGCAAAACCTATTCTAATCGCTGTGTGTCCGAAGCGCAAAACAAGGTCAAAGTAGCGTACGAAGGAGAATGCAAACAAGGTACTCCTATTCCGTCACCAAGCCTTGAACCGCTCAAAAAATTGATTCCGACTCCTGAAGCAACCGCGACAGCTACCCCACTGGCTCCAGAAAAGTTAACACCTACACCTACACCTACACCTGCGTTCAAACCTACCGTCACTCCGACTCCGATACCCACACCGAGTCCGACACTGACTCCTATTTCTGAACCGACTAAAACTGCTACATCGACTCCGGCACCCACTCCAACTCCAACCCCTACCCCTGCTCCAAAACCAACACCTACACCTTCGCCGACCATAACACCAACACCTACACCAACTGTGACTCTGACTCCAACACCAACACCAACGCCTAAGCCTACCCCAACGCCAAGCTCCACTATTGCTCTTCCCAAGATCGTGAGCTTTACGGCAAGCCCCACCGCGATCGCTCTTAAACAATCCTCAACTTTGTACTGGGAGGTTTCTGGAACCGATGTTAAAGTCGTTCTTGATCCAACCAAAGAAACTCTTTCTACCTCCGGCAAAAAAGTTGTTACTCCCACCGCGACCATCACCTACACAATTACAGCGAGTAACTCTGCGGGCAGTGTAAAAGCTTCAGTTACGGTAACTGTAAAATAGGGAAGCCCTCGCGTAGCAACTTAAAAACCCCGCAGTGGCGGGGTTTTTAAGTGGTGCCGCGGGAGGGAATCGAACCCCCGACGCCAGCCTCTTCAGGGCTGCGCTCT
>CAZDDE010000018.1:0-16034 GCA_964504205.1 uncultured Candidatus Saccharibacteria bacterium | reverse complement strand
ACCTCATAAATCTATTTTACTATGAGGTGGTGCACTTCAAACGTACATTAGCGGAATCAGAATACAGCGGCATGCTGCGCGGCATGCCTAGAGTTGAACAGGAAGAGGAAAATATAGACTACGATGTTTTCGGGGATCCGGAATTTAACCAGGATATGCAACGTGGCTGGGTGGACTACGAGCATGCGCTGCATCTGGAGCGAGAGCAGCGTTCACGCGCAGCCGCTACGTCCGCGCAAAGAGCGGCAGAGGTAAAGTGTAGACGTTGCAAGCACCCCGCCAAAGACCACAAGCGGACATCGTGCGGCGCTTCCACCAAGAAAGGGAGTGTCTGCGGTTGTCCAGGCTTGATTGGTCAACGTGATTGACGGCCAGTGCCCCGCACTATTCAAGTGCGGGGGTTTTTATTTCTGATCGTATTCTCACTAAACCCGCGATCGCGGGTTTATGTAACAATGAAGTGTTGTGGATATGGAGAAACCCGCGTTAACCGCGCGGGCCTCATTGTTTATCTTGACAGATTCAGATTAGTATGCTAAGTTAATAGTACAATCAAAAAGGAGGCGATAAGAATGAGTAGAACAGAAACCGAAGAGAATCGTAAGGAAAATCCTCGACTCGATCAAGACGTCCATTTCGTCGTATCGGGCGTAGAGTTCCTTCTTCAGCTCGATACCACCTATCCTGGACTCGAAGATACGTATCTTCTCAGATCAAAGGAAGCGTCGAAGAAAGAACTCGATGAAATATTCTGGGCTTTCGCTTATATCGAGACGGCTCTATGCGATGTGTCAAAAAGAAGAGACAGATATACGGTATGGAATCATCCTGGAAAAGGCTTGATGCGAGTGGCCGTAGACTCTAATTCAGATCTCAATGTCACGCGAGGAATTTTCGCAAGCTTGCCAGGTTGGAACGGTGATGACTTCGGATTTATTGGATCGCAAACTCTTACCGAGTTTCTCCAAGACATCGAGGCAACCAAGAAATTCGATAAAGACAGAGGCTTTTTCAGAAGCGACGGTAGTCGGATTGTACCAGGAGAGGTTAAGGAAGCTCTTTTCAAGGATCCTTTCGAAGATGACGACTTGGACATCTAAGTAGTTCATTACAGTTAAACGAAAGGGTTATTCCCTATGGGGCATTAAGGAAACTTAAGCCCCTTTTTTGTAAAAGAATTTGCCGCCAGAAAAAAACTTGTCGTACCTTCGGTAGATCTCCCGAAGGGAGAAAATTGTCGCCTCGCTTTGCGAGGCCAAAACCGCAAAAGAACCCGGAGAAAAACATCGGCTCGAACCATATTTTAATTTTGGGGGAAGGAAATTTTTTAATCATAGGAGTTGGGAAGCGAGAAACACCAGAGATGGTGATTTTTTGTTTTGTTGGCTTGTTATACACTTGTGATATAATAAAAGTATGCTTTCAAAATCGTCCATCAATTTCGCATTTATAAAGGGGATAATTGTTATTTTTTCAATCGCCATTGCCGCGGCGGGACTTATGCTTATATCTTGGCAGAAGATGGAGCAAGAGATGGTTGTTTCAAGCGGTGATGTGAAAGTGCGAACGAGAGAAGTTGCTGAAACGCCGGCGAGCGAAACGTCCAAAGAGCCTGCGGCGTCCGGGCAATTAGCCAAACAGCCAAAGCCAACTTCTGCGCAAACTTTCACTCCGACACCAACGGTTACCCCCAAACCGCAGTCTACTCCCATAACATCAAAATTGATCAACGGAACCGGCTTGCCGCTTGCGTTGCCTGATGGCTTCAAGATTGGGAATTTTAACCAAAGTTCTTTAGGGCCGGTAAGATTTATGGCGTTTTCTCCAGATAACATTCTGTTTGTAACGATGCCAAGTACGAAAGGGCTTTACGGCGGCAAGGGCGGGGGAAAAGTTTACGCTTTGCCCGATAATAATAAAGACGGCAAGACAGATGAAGTAAAGACGATACTCTCGGGACTGAACGATTTGCCGCACGGCATCGCTTTTTATAGTAGTTATTTGTATATCGTTTCAGAGGATAAGGTCACGCGCTATCCCTATCTTGGCAACGCGGGCATCGGCGCGGGAGAGGTTATAGTAAATGACTTGCCTGCCGGCGGCGACGATAGTCATCTTTCACGCACGATCGGTTTTTCGCCGAGCGGAAAAATGTATATTTCTGTAGGGTCTTCCTGTAATACTTGTGCAGAATCAGACAGCCGTCGTGCCGCGATTTTAGAATATAATCCCGATGGCACCGGCTATAGGGTGTTTGCTACAGGACTTCGCAATACCGTCGGCTTTGTTTTTCAGCCAACAACTGGAGAAATATGGGGCACTGATAACGGTCGTGATTACCTCGGCGATAACCTGCCGCCGGATGAAATAAATATTATCCGTGAAGGCAAAAATTACGGCTGGCCAAAATGTTATGGCAAGAAAATGACCGATCCTGCTTTCAACGACGCCACTTTTTGTGAAACAACAACCTCAAGTTTATATGATATCCAGGCGCATTCTGCGACAATCGGCCTGCGGTTTATCAATAGTCCGCAACTGCCAAGTGCGTGGCAAGGCGATCTTTTTGTGGCGTATCGCGGGTCCTGGAACCGAACCGTGCCAACTGGTTACAAAATTGTGCGGATGAATGTTTCCGGGAACAGCATAATTGGCGAGGAAGATTTTATCACTGGATGGCTCGCTTCAAACGGCGATAAACTTGGCCGACCAGTTGATGTTATCTTTGGTCCGGCTGGAGAATTGTATATTTCCGATGATAAAACCGGAATAATTTATATCGTCTCTAAACTCTAATGCGTTCTCTTCTCGCTCTAGTAATAACTTTACTAGCAAGCTACATCTTTGCGATTACTTCGCTTGAGGATAAACTTATCTCTTACCTTGCGGCATCTCTCATCCGCGCCGAAGGCGATTACAAAGTATATTATGTCGAGGGCGGTAAGCGGCACTGGGTTGATTCGCCAGAGCTTTTCAAGGTGCACGCTCTGCCATGGAAGGAAGTGCAAACTGTGCCCAAAAGCAAACTAGGAGGGTATGCCGAAGGGGAAAAAGTAACTGCAAGCTCAACGGTTATCTTGACTGGAGAAGAAGAAAAACTGCCTGATCTTGTTGTGTTTCCCGCGCGCGAACTGCATCTTAAAGAGAGCAAAGGGCGTTTGCTGCTGATGTTTAGTACAACTTTTTGGAATCTGGGCCGTGGCGCCCTCGAGCTTCTTCCTGGCAAGACTTCAATTATAGATGGGGAGGAACGTACAGATGTCTTCAATAGGATTTATCGTGAAAATGGCGAATACCGGGATAAATTAGTCGGCAATTTCCAATGGCACGACGCGAAGGGGCATAATCATTATCATTACAGCGATTTCGCGGACTATATCTTGGCGCGTCTTAACGAAAATGGATCCGAAGAGCTTCCCACAATGAAGGAAAAGGTATCGTATTGCGTTCTTGATGAAATGAAGATAAACCTTGGCCTTCCCGGAGCCCCCAAGAAGCCGGAGTTTCCAAAATGTTCAAAGGATCGGCAGGGGCTGTCGGTCGGTTGGGCCGACGATTATGAGTACGACATCGCCGGCCAAAATTTTGATATCACGGATTTGCCGGCGGGACAGTACAGTTTAATCTTTGTTGCTAATCCGCGCAACCGTTTCGTGGAATTAAGAACCGATAACAACAAAAGTTTCGCTATCTTGAATCTTGATCCGGCGAATAAAAAAATGGAAATTGTTGCAAGGACTGCGGCGTTTGAAGCGGCAAGCACTTTCCCGAATGGCATGCTTATTCAATCCGAAGAAGATAAAAAAGTTTATTACATACACAACAATAAAAAACGCTGGTTGCGCGGCGGGGCCCCGCAAGCGACGGGGCAGGCAAGCGACATATATATTTTGCCGCAAAGTATCATTGATTTGATTCCATACAACAATCTTGTGAGTTACAGCGGCAAAGTTTATGCGCTAAACGACGCCGGATACATACGACATATCCGCAACTCCGAGATTTTTTCAAGCTATAATTTAAGCTGGGATGATGTTGCCGATATTAGCTTTAAAGAATTTGCCGATTACAAAAATTCCCGCCTCGTGCGTGTGGATGGCGAAGGATCCTTTTATTATATAAGCGGCGATACTCTCCAGCAGATAAGCTACATTGACGCGTTTTACAAAAATGACTTCAATTTCAGTAAAGATGAAGTGCAGACTATTAACAAAGCGGATTTTGCGAGCTACAAATTAAAATAGAATGAGAGATTGTTTTTATCAAAAAACTATGCTAATAAAAGCATAGTTTTTTGATAAAATGAGGAGTGAAAGACTATGAGCGACGCAATAAAAATTACACCTGAAATTGGCAAGCGCATGTTGGCTTGGGCGTTGAAGTATCTCGCCGAGAAGCGCGGCGAGATAAACGCAATCAATGTTTTTCCGGTAAAAGATAAAGACACCGGGAATAATATGCTCTCTGGATTAAGAGGAGCGTTTCGACGCGTCAAAAGCAAAAGCTATGGCAATGACGAAAAGAGCATCGTGAGCTTTTATGCGGATTTTGAAAAAGGTCTTTTGCGTTCAGCGCAAGGCAACGCCGGAGTAATCTCTGCGGCTTATCTTCAGAAATTTTTTAAGGAAATTTTCAATAGCGAGACTTGTTCCGCGGGGACACTGCTTAGGGCATTTGATGCGGGAATGGCGGCGGCTTTTCGATCTGTGCAGAACCCAGTGGAGGGCACGATGCTTGATGTGATCAAAGCCGCGTATATGTCAGCTCAACTTGTACCTAGCGAGGATTTACTAGGTACTTTTGATGCGGCCGTTTCAGGCGCCGCAGAGGAATTGCCCAAAACCAAAGAGCGCATGGCCATCCTTAAAAACGCGAATGTGGTTGATGCCGGAGCAATGGGTTTTGTGGTGATGCTGGCCGGTCTGCGCGACGGTTTCTTTAGCGATAAGATGCCCGAACTAGTCGAGGATATCTTGCATGGACGGGTCGAATCTTTTGTTGACGATATTGATGCGAATGACCCTGAACTGCAAAACTATCCCTACGAAGTTCAGGCCATCGTTGAGCTTCATAAGCGCGCGAGGCGTAAGGAGTTTGAAAATGGCTTTGCTGACCTTGGCGTGCGGCAGGACTTTTTCTGGCTGGATGATTTAAGTCAGGGGCGGGTGCATGTGCACACCAATAACGTTGAGAAAGTCCAGCGCTATGCTGAAAGATACGGCGACGTCTTTGATGTTCTGGTTGTTGATATGCGTCTTGAAATTCAGGCGTTGCGCGGTAAAAAAAAGAAAGTGTGGATCGTAACAGATGGCGTGGAACTGCCATGGAATATAATGAAAGATGGCGTGTATTCCGTGCCTTTTGAGCTCGATTTTCCGGAGGGCGCCGAAATGGAGGGCGATATTTATTCCAAGATTTTGCGGGCAAAAACTAACCCGATAACCGCACAACCTCCGCCGGAGGCATTTCGCGAGAGAATAGAAGAAAAAGCCCTGAAAATTGCCGAAGAAGTATTTGTGATAACGATTTCGTCCAAACTTTCCGGCTCATACAACAGCGCTTTACAGTCTGTCGCGGAGTTGAACGAAGAGATGCAAAAAAGAGTTCTGGTTTTTGACTCCGGACAGGCATCTTGCGGGCAGGCGCTGATGGTGCACAAGGCCATGGAAATGGCGCAGGCCAGAAAAGGGATGCTGGAGATTCTGGGCGCTATGAACGAACTAAAGCACAGAATTAAGCTTTTTGGCTTGGCACGGGATATAGAATACCTTATTCGCGGGGGACGGCTGAAGCAAGGCAGTGTCAAAGCGCGGTTTGCGTCTTTATTCCAAAAATTAGGTTTTCGCCTAAAGCTGACTTTGCAGAATGGAGAGATAAGAAAGGCTGGGTTTGACTTTCTTCCTTACTTTGCGGCAGAGCTTACGCAAACAGTTGTAGAATTTTATAAAGGCAAAAAGAAGCCGTGCGGCAAGGTAAGGTTTGCAGTTTCTTATGCCGGCGACAAAGAAGAGGCGCACAAACTCTATCTCATGCTTCATGAGTTTGAGGTTTTCAAAGCCGTCAACGGACGATGGGAGGTTTTGTTTATGGAAGAGTTGAATCGTGTTGTTGGCGTGCACACTGGTCCAGCGCTCTTAGTCGCTTGGTATGAGGAATGGGGTGATTAGAGTATGGAGTATATAGGCATTTTAGCGATTGGTTACCTGATCGGTTCAGCACCATTCGGATATACTCTTGCCGCGGTGCATGGAGTTAAGATAGGCAAAGTTGGCAGCGGCTCCAGCGGAGGTACAAATATAATGCGGGCTTTGGGCTTAAAGTGGGGCTTGCTTGTCATGGCTCTGGATATGGCCAAAGGAACAGTGGCAGTAGGCGCCGCTTTGTTCCTCGGCCATAATTGGATGGTTTCTGCGGCCGTGCTTTTTGCCGTCGCATTCGGCCATGCCTATCCAGTATTTCTTGGTTTTAGGGGCGGAGGCAAGAGTGTCAGTACAATAGTAGGAGGAATGGCGCTGTTGGCTTCTTGGCAAGTTTTCGCAGTGGTCCTTACAATTTGGTTATTTGTTTTCTTGAAACAAAAATTGCGGAAAAGATTTATTATGTCTTTTACTAATCTGGCTGTCTTGTGCCCCGGCATCCCTATTGGGTTGGGCATATCATATCTGTCGCCGTGGGCGTTTCTGATAGGCTTGGGTTTTAGCGCGTTTCTCTGCTTTACGCATCGCAACAATATAAAACGGCTCCTGCGGGGGGAAGAGGAGCCATTAGGAATAATCAATAGAAAATAAAAACGGTCTCCAGCCGTTTTTTTTGCTACGTCAATTGTCAATTGTCAACTGTTAACTGTTGATACTGTATTTTTTTTTCACAATTTCCCAGGCAATTTCCATTTCCTGTGCCGCAACTTGCGGGGCTTTATATTTGAGGCGTAAATAGGTGCCAAAGCCGGGGAGTTCATCTTCGCTTTCCGGCAAAAGTCCGGCGCGCTCAAGAATAGTTTGGACCGGCATACTGTAACATCTTGAAAACTCAATAAGCGCTTGTGCGCTGATGGTTTGAAAAACCGCGCCGCTTTCTAGTTTAGATATAAAACTTGGATTGAGCGAGGTGCGCCGGGCGACTTCATGCATGGATAAGCCAAGATCAAGCCGTATGCGCTTTAAGTACTCGCCAAGCTGTTTCATCTCACGAGGAGTTTTGTTTCTCATAGGGTGTGGATAACCTTGGGGAAAAGTGCGGTTTTTAGGCACTTTTGGGCAAGAATAAACTCATTAAGTTATTTCAGTATAGAAATAGTGTGGTTCTTATTAGATAATAACAGATAATGTAGAATTAGTTATCCACAGTACTTTGTATGGCTCTATAAAGCCGTATTTGTTCAATTAGCAACACGTTGTATATTTTGTGAAACTTGGTGTGGTCAATATGAAATAGTCGTAAATACAAATGCAACACTATGTTTCATTTAAGAAATATAAAATACTTGACATGGTTTTGGGCTCGGATTAGCATAGAGATAAGAAGTTCTTTCATCCCCCCCATATTTCCCTCTGATTCAAATCGGAGGGATAAAAAAGAGCATCAGAGCACTTAATCTAGGAGCTTTTAGGTCGGGAACGATCGCCGCGCTCTGCAACCGCAGAGATGGCCGATTCTATTAGCTTTTAATAGCAAGACCTTTTAAGTCAAACCTCCTTGCGGAGGTCCGATTCCTATCGGACTTATCTGCGAGAGTTAATCTTGGTGCTCTTTTTTATTACTCGCCCGCAAGAGCGAGTCCCGCGTCGCGGGACGAAGCTCGCGCGGCTAGCGAGTAATAAACCCGGAATTCTAAGAGTGCAAAACTGAGCAGACACTAATTTACAAGCAAAACAGTAATGGTAATTAAACTCGCAATTACGTGTGTAATGATGATATTTATGCTATGAATAAAACATGTCTGATGGTAAATTAAGACAACTTACCGAGAAAAAACGAAAGCTTGATGCGGCAAGACCGTTGCCTGAAGAGCTTATTAAAAATCTTGATGAGTGGTTTAAGGTTGAGCTCACTTACACGAGCAATGCCATCGAAGGCAATACTCTTTCCCGACAGGAAACAGCGCTTGTTATTGAAAAGGATATCACCGTTGAAGGAAAGACTATCGAAGAGCACCTTGAGGCAAAGAATCATGCCCGAGCCGTGGATTTTATAAAAAGTCTTGTTGATAAAAAAAGACAGGATATTTCTGAAAACATTATTTTAGATATTCATAGAATTATTTTGCAAAAAATAGATGATAAAAATGCCGGAAAATACAGAAGTGTCGCCGTGCGTATTGCCGGCTCTATGGCAATAATGCCTAATCCGTTAAAGGTTCCGGAGCTTATGAGCGGTCTTATAGAATGGCTGCACAGCAAAAACAGCGATCATTCCGTAAAAATAGCCGCGGATACGCACTTTAAGTTTGTAAGCATCCATCCATTTGCAGATGGCAACGGCAGAACGGCGCGCCTCTTGATGAACGTACTGCTCCAGCAGTCTGGCTATCCGCCGGCAATTATCAGGAAAGAAGATCGCAAAGACTATCTAAATTCTTTGGAAACAGGACAAACGAAAGGAGAGATGGAGGATTATTACGGCATTATATATGATGCCGTAGAGAGATCGTTGGATATTTATTTAGATAGCATTAAGAAAAGCAGAGAGTAAAGCAAATTTTTCATTGGCATAAAAATAATCGTCAACATCAGAACTATGGACAAAGATGACTTGAAACAGTTTCTTATCTTGACTGGAAAATACTCTAATTAAGCCAATTTGATACTATATCGCGCTTCTAGCCATTTTCTAAAATAAGAGTTTCCATTTACAAAGGCTGCATGGCCAAAATAGCGCATCTCTTCCCAGGCAAGTTCGGGATGCCATCCCTGGACCTCAATTCTATACAGAGCGACAAGTAAACCCGTTCGGTCTTTCCCTCGCCTGCAATGGATTATGAAGGGCTGCATGTTGCCCCGCATATATTTTGCCGACTCTATAAATTCACCAATAGCTTTTTCTGGAGGCACGATATGTTTAAACCTTAAAAAATCTCTTTTAAATTTGAGGTGAAGTATATTTATGTTTTTTAATTCCGCGAATCTTGTTTCGTAATCGTTAACTTCGGACTTAGCGACTACAAACGATCTAAGTTTATATTTATGTAAAAGATACGATAGATCTTTTGGTCGCGGTTGTCCCGATCTATAGCAAATTCCTGGTTCAACTTCAAAAAATCTTAAGCGAGTTTCAGGAAGCATCCATGGGACAATAATGTTTGTTCGCATTCTTCGCGCAAGCTCTTTTCTTACGTATAATAGATATTTTGGTAAATTCATCTTGTTTTTATTATATACATCTATCAGATTAAGCAAAGGCAACTTTACTTCTTGATAAAGAGCATTATGATATAGTGAGATTATGCCAACTCTTACTTTTCACAGCGCTGCGCGCTCGGTCACCGGAGCAAATTACTTGTTAGAAACTAAAAAGTCCAGGGTTCTGGTTGATTGCGGCCTAATTCAAGGCGCGCGGCATGCCGAAGAAAAAAATTACGAACCATTTGCTTATGAGGCATCATCAATAGATGCTGTTTTTGTGACGCATGCCCATATTGACCACATTGGCCGCTTGCCCAAACTTGTTAAGGATGGTTTTCGCGGAAAAATTTTCATGACTGCGCCAACATGCGATTTCACTAAAATTATGCTGGAAGATTCGCAAGAACTCATGGCCGATGAAGCTAAGCGCGAAAAGAGAAAGCCGCTCTATACAAAAAAAGATGTTTTAAATGCGCTTGGTTTTACCGCGTGTATCGAGTATGACAAAGAGATTGAGGTGACGGAAGATATTAGGGTGCGTTTTCGCGACGCCGGGCATATACTCGGTTCGGCAATTGTAGAAGTTTTTATCAGCAAGCAGTCCACAGTCGACAACCAACAACGCGAAACTAGAGTTGTCTTTTCCGGAGATCTGGGCAATCCGCCGGTGCCGTTGCTGCGGCCAACGACTTTGGTTAAGCAAGCCGATTATGTGGTGATGGAATCAACTTATGGCGATAGGCAGCATGAAGATATAGATTTGCGCAAGAATTTATTAGAAGATGCGATAGAAGACACAGTGACAAGAGGTGGCACGTTAATGATTCCGTCCTTTGCTATGGAGAGAACGCAGGAACTTTTATACGAACTAAACTCACTGGCGGAAAACCACCGGATTCCGGAAGTACCGGTATTTATAGATAGTCCCCTTGCGATTAAAAGCACTGAAATTTATAGAAAATATCCGGGTTATTTTAACAAAGAAGCGACTTATCTTATAGAATCGGGCGATAAGATTTTTCAGTTCCCGCGACTAAAATTTACTCTTAGCACCGAAGAATCAAAGGCAATAAATGATGTGCCGCCGCCCAAGGTGATAATTGCCGGATCGGGTATGTCCACCGGCGGCAGGATCATGCATCATGAGCTACGTTATCTTCAAGATCCCAACAGCACCATTTTATTTATCGGCTATCAGGTGGCAGGCACTTTAGGCCGAAGAATTTTTGACGGCGCAAAAAACGTCAAAATTTTTGGCGAGGAGGTGTCTGTCAATTGCGAGGTGCGCGCTATCGGCGGATACTCGGCGCATGCCGATCAGGAGCAGTTGCGTAAATGGGTAAAACATATCAAGGAAGGAGGCGACCTCAAAAAAGTATTCGTTGTGCAAGGCGAGGAAGGTCCGGCGTTGGCACTAGTCCAGCTTCTGCGCGATCATTTGGGTATAGACGCTTATGCGCCGATGCTTGGGGAGAGTATAGAACTATAACTATTTATGGTATTATTGAAATATGGCCTATACTCCAAAGTATAAAATTTGCGTTTCCGGGGCGGCGGAGACGAGTCATTGCGACGAAAATGTTCTTGAGCTTGCCAAGGAACTTGGCAGAGAGATTGTGCGGCAAGGGGCGGTTCTTGTAACAGGCGCGACGACAGGAGTACCGTACTGGGCGGCGATCGGTGCAAAAGAGGAGGGGGGCATCTCGATTGGCTTGTCTCCGGCAAGTTCGGTGAAAGAACACGTGAATAAATACCGTCTGCCGACTGATTACTTTGACTTGATTATTTACACTGGCTTTAGTTACTCCGGCAGAAATTTGCTTTTGACAAGAGCCGCGGATGCCATCGTGTTTTGTTGCGGCAGAATGGGCACGCTCAACGAGTTTACGATTGCCTTTGAAGACGAAAAGCCGATCGGCGTGCTCCAGGGGAGCGGCGGTACGGCCGATATGATTGAAGAGCTTATTCCTAAAATGCACCGCGGCCCCGGAAGGATCGTCTATGACACCTCCCCCAAAGCTTTAATCGGAAAAGCCCTGAAGCTAATTGAAGAAGATAGAAGGGGAGATGAATAAAAATTTTCTTTTCGCTGTTGCAACTTTGATGGGAACGATTGTTGGTCTTGGGATGTTTGGCATACCGTACGCCGCTAGCAAGGCGGGTTTTTTTGTTGGCGCGATCTATCTCGTTTTTCTTGGCGGAGTGATGATACTGGTGCATCTTGTTATTGGCGAAATAGTTGAACGCACAAAAGGAAAACACCGTCTGACTGGTTATATCGAGAAGTATCTTGGCATGCGGGCCAAGCAGGCAATCGGCGCCATTATAATTTTTGCGATATACGCGGCCCTGCTCGCCTACATAATAGTAGCCGGAAGATTCTTAGAACTAATCTTTGCCGATACTATTGGCGCTTTTACTTTGAGCTTGATTTTTTGGGCGGTAATTTCGCCGTTTATTCTGCGCGGCATAAAAACGATCGGGGCAGTGGAGCTTGGCATGGCCGCTTTGCTTCTTTTGTTGACAGGGGTTTTATTTACCCTTGGCATCAAAGAGGTGAACACAGAAAATTTTTCCGGGTTTAATTTAGCGAGTTTCTTTCTGCCGTACGGCGTCATCATTTTTGCGATGGACGGCGGAGTCGCCGTGCCGGAGATGCGCGAACTTTTAAAACTGGATGGAAAAAATTACAAGCGCGCCATTATTTTGGGCACAATCATTCCCATTTTTGTCTACTTTGTTTTTATGTCCTTAGTGATCGGGGTTTCCGGAGTCGGCACATCTGAAGAGGCCTTGGCGGGATTAAGTAGTCATCTTGGGCCGGGCATTGTTAAGATTGGGGCGATTTTCGGCATGCTGGCGATTATAACTTCCTATCTTGCTTTGGGGAGTAACCTGAAACATACTTTTGAATACGATTGGCGAATAAACAAGGTCGTTTCGGGGATTTTGGTTACGGCTGTGCCCATTGCGTTTTTTGTTTTGGGGTTCCAAAAATTTATTGAAATTATTTCGTTTTCCGGCGCGGTTTTTGGCGCGATTATTTTTATTTTTACTCTGTTGGTATATCAAAAAGCGCGGGTCTTGGGAGATAAAGAGCCGGGGTACGCGCTGGGTTTGCCAAGGTTCGTTATCTTGGCGCTTATTGTCGTTTTTGCACTGGGCGGTATTTATGAGATAATAACTTTGCTATGAAGGACAATGCTGTTTCCGGGACTTACCGGAAAAAAATTGAAAAATCAAAGAAGGAAGAGCAGGAGTTTAGCAAGGGCAGGAAGGATTTTGTGGTCTGTGGCGACTGCAATGCGGTGTACTATCAAAAGAGTTGGCATCATGGCTTTGCGGACTATAAGCACTTAACCGAGAACAAACTGGTTAATTTTGCGATTTGCCCGGCGTGCCAGATGATCAAGGACAATAAATTCGAAGGCAAGGTTGTTTTTGAGAATGTGCCAGAAGAGTTGCGCGATGAGATTGTGCGCAATGTCGAAAACACTGGCAAGAAAGAATTTGAGAGAGATCCGATGGACCGGATAATTACAATCAAGAATCAAGAATCAAGAATAGAGGTACTGACGACAGAGAATCAGTTGGCGCGCAATATCGCCAGGCAGGCCGAGAGGGCATACAAGGGGTGCAAAAGTGAAGTGATCTGGTCGAAAGAAGAGAGTGCGGCTGTTATAATAGTCAGGTTTCTATGAGGGGGCGGATTTTTTCGAGTTTCTTGATTGTTGCGGCGATTGTCGCGGTGTTTTACTTTTCATCAGGAGGCGGCGATTTTCTCGCCAAGATTCTTCGCGACGGTAGTTATTTGTTAAATTTAATAAATAAAGACAATTCTGTTGAGCGATACGCGCCAGAAGACTTAGTTGATCTTGCTCAACTTGGCGCAAAAGGGCAGTCCATACGCCAAGAGGTCTACGAGCACCTGCAGATAATGATGGGTGATGCTGAATCAGCCGGCGCGCCGCTCAAGATTATTTCGGCTTATCGCAGTTATGAACAGCAGAAACAAGTTTTCGGGTACTGGTCGGCTCGCGATCCCAACGCCAACACGTACTCTGCTGAAGCTGGGCATTCCGAACATCAGCTCGGAACAACTATAGATTTTGGAACTGGCGACAGAAAAACAGATTTGAATTGGAAATTTGCGGACACCGCGCAGGGTAAATGGCTTGCGGAAAATGCCTGGAGCTATGGTTTTGCGATGAGTTATCCGAAGGGCCAAGAAGAGACAACCGGCTATGTCTATGAGCCGTGGCACTTTCGCTATATCGGCAAGGATACGGCTAGAGAATGGCATGAAAGCGGCTTGACGCTTAGTGAATATCTAGCGACAAAACCGCAATATTATCGTCTCATTCGCCGCTTTGACGATTACAAAGTGTTTAGCGTTGATCCCGACGGCGCAAAACACTGGATAACCACGGCGGAAAAGTTTCTGGAGATGGGATACGATTGGAAGGATGTGCTGATTGTAAAGCAGGAAGAGTTTAATTTGTATACGGAGGGGAATAGGATTTAATGTTCGAGAAGCTAGAAAAATTTGTTTTTCTTACGCTGATTTTTTCGATTCCTTTTCAAAAAAGGCATTTTTTGTTTGGGCCAGCGGCGGAAGGGGAAAATTTTTTTGAGTGGGGGTCGGGATTTATCTACTTTACGGATTTTTTGATTGCGGCGCTGGCGATTTTTATTATAGCGAGGTTTCTGCGGGTGCCCGAAGAACTAAAAAGGCCCCTCCACCCCGCGGGGTGGAGGGGCCTTGCTCTTACCGCGCCATTGCTTGCGCTATTATTTTTTTCATTTGTCTCCTTAACGCAGGCAGATTTGATAAATGTGGGCGTGTACAGATTTATAAAATTGGCCGAGTTTATTTTTTTGTTTTTCTATACAATAAGATATATAGGACGTATAGGGCTTATCGCTACACTTTGGGCCTTTGTTGCCAGTGGAGTTTTTCAGTCAATCATTGCTATTCTGCAATTTGCCAAACAATCGTCGCTTGGCCTCGAAATTTTTCATGAAAGCACTCTTGCGATACACATGAAAGGAGTCGCGCATATCATGAGCGCAGATGGCTCTTTTCTCGTCCGCGCGTACGGCACTTTCCCAAGCCCGAATGTGCTGGCGGGGTTTTTGGGATTGTGTTTACTGTTTTTGTTTTATTTGGTTGTTATTGAAGGACGCATCAAGAGAAAGGGGTCAGACCATTTTTGCGATTTCAAGGGGGAGTCATTAGTTTTTAAAATAGGGGGGTTGAAGAGGTCTCCCCCTTGCGTGGAGCAAAAATGGTCTGACCCCTTTCTCTTTTCGGTGTATGTGATTAGTATTTCCCTTTTAACTTTTGGGTTGATCTTAACTTTTTCCCGCGGCACCATAATATTTCTTGTTTTAATATCAGCTCTGTTTCTTGCGGGGATGTTTTTACTAAAGCAGTTTCATCAATACAGAAAAAGGGCAAAAATCCTTGTAGGTTTGCTTATTCTATCTTGGCTATTGGTTATTGCCACGGCTTGGCCAGAAGTGTCGTCGCGGTTTCTTCGCAGTTCTTATGACGAGCCGGCAATTCAGGAGAGATTCTTCTTTAATAAAGTCGGCATAGAATCTGTGCGTCAAGACCCCATGCACGCCCTCTTTGGCATGGGGATAGGAAATTTCGTGCATAACTTTAAGCAAATAGAACCCGGCCTGCCGGAATATCTTTACCAGCCGGTCCACAACATCTTTATACTCATTGCGAGCGAAGTAGGCACGCTAGGATTTTTTGCATTCGTCTTATTCGTTGCCTTGCTCCTGGAGCATTTGTTAAAAGTTTTGTGGACGTATTTTCCCAATATAATACATATAACAACTCATATGCAAAAGTCAGACGATCGTCTTAGTTTTGTATATGCGTACAGTCTGCTATTTGTTGCTTTTTATTTACTATTTATTTCCATGTATGACCATTATTTCTTGACGCTTCAGCAAGGAGGGTTGATGTTTTGGATAACGTTGGGGTTGGTTGGGAATGTCATAAACAATAAACTCGCACCATGATAGTGCGAGTGAAGGCCTCTGGATTATTTGTTTCGGCGGAACAATTTTTTTAGAAAATTTTCCCCAGCAACTAAGTCCTCGTTCAAATAAAGAACCAGAAATGCTTTTATAAGAATGAAGCTAAGCAATATACTTGTCGTTAATGTTACAAGATGGTGCGGCGCACTGTCAGCATCGAAGGAGAGCAGTCTAAGAAGAGTAAGTGCAATAGCACTCATTACTAGAAGTATAATCACTGGAAGCACAAGGTGTTTCCAGAATAATTTTTCCCGTGCCCGATTTTTTTCCTTTTCCTGCCTTTCTCTTTTAAGTACGCTCTCTCTTTCTTCATCGCTCAGTAGTAACAAAGCCCTGTGATGACTATAACGGTTAATAACACACAGCGCTATTAGGATAATTCCCGTAGCCACTGCGTAATATATGACGCGCGAATCAAGTACGCTGTCGAATCCAAACCACTTATTAGGCAGTATCCATACAATACTCCAAAATAGTACTAGCATTATACATAATAAGCCGGAGAATTCTGTTATAAAAGACCATCGGTTTTTTGCTTCCTTCATCTCGTTACTTTCCCCCTTCGTATAAAACGGAATACAATGCTAATGTACGTTTGAAGTGCACCACCTCATAGTAAAATAGATTTATGAGGTA
>CAZDDE010000017.1:16190-22120 GCA_964504205.1 uncultured Candidatus Saccharibacteria bacterium | reverse complement strand
ACTTCATATAGTTGTAGCTGTCGGCAAACACTTCGCGGACGATGAAAGCGCGCGGATCTTCGCTTTCATCAAACGACAAGTCCTTCAGCCGCTTGAACAGCTGGTTGTTGACGAATTCCAAAAGAGAGTCGCCGGTTAGACCCTCCGGGTCAGCCGCCCAGTTGCGCCAGCGCAGTTCCTCGGGCAGGGGCGAGCGGTATTTGGGATTGATAAGCTCGCGCTCACGCTCCTGATCGTCAAAAATCTTGAGGAAAAGCATCCAGACCAGTTGGGAAAGCCGCTGGGCGTCTCCGTCCACGCCCGCGTCTTTGCGCATAATGTCTTGGATATTTTTGATGACTGATTGAATGTTTGACATGGTTATTTTGATTCCTTTGCTTCGTTTTTTGCGCGTTTCACCATAAAATTTACGCCTTCCGACATATTTTCTTCCTGAATGAGAATATCCGGATGCGCATTTTGAAATACGCGGTATATTTCATCCACAAACGCTTGCCCCACCAGCGGCACATTTTCAAAATCAAGCAGAATTACCTTAAACTTCTCAAGCCCTTCTAAAATCCTGCGCGCCTGCGAACGGGAGATGTGAACACCGCCCGAAGTATAGAGTTTTACCCGTATCTCGGTCTTGTCAAAACCGTAATCGCTGTCACTGTTTATGTTGGTATATTTTTTGAAAACATCATTCAAGTGGCGGTCGGAATCAGTTTTAATCTTAAAAATAACCCGCGTGCCGCGCTTAACCGCAGACGCATGGCGCGCGGAAAGATCATGAGTAAGATTGTCAATAACAAGCATCTGGCCAAAGCTGTCCAAAGTAAACATGTCTCCCGTTTTGGAAGTAAAAAAGATTCCTTCTCCGGAATGGGTTCTTGGCATGGTGGTGGTTTTCCCTTTTAACAAATCTTGAATCGCTTCTATTGCCGATTTAAGATTCCGTTTTTTCATAATGTTTCGGAATACGCCAACGCCGGAATCGTTTACGATGAATGATATAAATCCACGCTGCAATGTTACTTCCACTGAAATAATTTTTGATGACGAATGCTCAATTGCATTATTGAACATCTCGGAAAATGCGAATGTAAAAATACTCCGCACGTTTTCAGGCAGGTCTTTAAATTGCGGTAGTTTATCCTCTATCTCAAGAAAAACTTTATGCTCCTCAAGCGACTTATTGATATATCTCTTCTTTAACGTATTTGGAACGATCTCCGGATGCGCGACGATATATGTTTTTGAAACATAAAAAGCGCCTCGGGTTCCCCCAAGTTTGACCACCTTATCTTCCGCAATAAGACCGGAAATCACAAGATTGACATACTGGCGGGATACGCCAAATGCCTCCGTAATTTCACGCGCCGTTACCCTACCATTTTGTTCAATTAATTGTAAGATTTTATCCTTATTTGCCATATGCAACTCCATTGTAAAGCAATCTATATTTGATTGTCAAGTGATTGTCAACTAACTTGTGTAGAGCGCTTGCTGAACTTCTTTAACCGCCATTAAGTATTTTTCGCGGCCGCCAAAAATATCGTTGACGATTTGGTATGGTGTACCGAATTGGTCAAACGGCGACACCTGCAGATCGCCGATATCGTCAATGGCGGTGATCCCTTGGTCAGCGTATTTGGCGAGAAGTGCGTCAATAACCTCGCGCGCCTTGCCTTCGTACTTGGCGAAGTAATCTTTTTTGCGCGCTCTTTCTGCTCGCTCGTTGCGGGTGAGCGGCTTCTTGCCCCAAGCCACATGGCAGATAAGATCAAAGGCGTCCAAATCCCGGCCGACTTCGGCGAAAAGTTCGGCAAAAAATACGCCTCGTTCTTCAAGCTCTTTAAGGATTGCCTCTTTCTGCTCGGCTTTGGTCCATGCGGTTAAAAAGTCATTGAGCGAAGCGTAGCTTTGCAGGATGTTGCGCTTCGTGTAGTCCTTGAGCGATTCGGTGATGAGTTTTCCGCGCTCGTCCATATACTGCACGCGCTCGTTGATGACTTTGACTTCCACACCCAAGGGATAATATTTTTTCGGTTCGTCGCGGACTATGCCTTCTCCGGTTTCCGGTGGGCCATATTCAGTGCCAGGTTTTTCCTCGGGGCCAATTTCCGCTTCGCCATCTTTTTCTTCAGGCGGCACAATCGGCCCCTTTTCTTTAGCTTTGAAAATCACTACCGGATCACCGTCAAATTTCGGGTCGGCAAAAAGTTCTGTCGCGCCACGAAAATCCATAATGCTAAAAAACATCTTGCCATAATCCTCGCACACGCGCGTGCCACGGCCGATAATCTGCTTGAATTCAATAATTGAGTTGATGTTCTGGTCAATGACAATCAGTTTGACGGTCTGGGTATCCACACCCGTGGTGAGAAGTTTTGAAGTGGTGGCGATAACCGGATACGGGCTTTCTGGGTCAATGAATTTGTCTAGGTCTTTTTCGCCGTTCGGACTGTCACCGGTGATGCGAACAACGTATTTAGGATGCTCGGCAACCATATCGGCATTGGCGTTCACCAGTTCCCGGCGTATGCGGTCGGCATGTTCAATATCCACGCAAAACACAATGGTTTTTTGCATCCTATCGGTGGCTTTTAGATATTCGGTAATCTTTTGCGCCACGACTTTTGAACGTTCCTCCAGTACGAGTTTGCGGTCAAAATCGCTCTGGCCAAAAACCTGGTCAGGTAAAGGGTTGCCGTATTTATCAACCTCGCCGGCTGTCGGGCGATATCCTTCCGCATCCCGATCAAGCGTAACGCGGATAACTTTGTAAGGCGCAAGAAAACCGTCTTCAATGCCCTGACGTAAGGAATAGGTATAAATAGGTTCGCCAAAATAGGTTTGAGTTGATATGTCTGCGGTTTCTTTTGGTGTGGCGGTTAAACCGATTTGAGTGGCGCCTTGATAATACTCAAGAACTTCCCGCCATGCCGCATCTGCCCGAGCAATGCCGCGATGACACTCGTCAACAATAACCAAGTCAAAGAAGTCCGGTGAAAACTGCTTGAAAATGTTTTTTTCTTCTTCCATACCGGTTAGTCCTTGATAAAGGCCGAGATACACTTCAAAGGCCTTATCAACCTGGCGGTGTTGAATTTTGGTCATCTTGTCGCCAAAATGCCGAAAGTCGTTCATAATCGGCTGATCGGCCAGAATGTTGCGGTCTACTAGAAAGAGAATCCGCTTTTTCACTCCGGCTTTCCATAAACGCCAGGTAAGCTGAAACGCGGCGTAGGTTTTGCCGGTGCCGGTCGCCATCACCAAAAGCAAACGGTTTTTGCCTTTGACGATTTCTTCGGTGGCGCGGTTAATGGCAACCTGCTGGAAGTAGCGAGGCGACTTGCCATCAATTTCCTGGTAATAATCCTGACTGATTACTTTCTCCTGCTCGGCGGTGATGCCTTTCGCTTTTACATAGCGATTGTAAAGCACATCCGGAGACGGAAATTCGTTTAGTTTGATCTCGCGTTCAATTGGTTCGGATCTTGCGAGGCGGTCATGCTCAAGAAACGCATCGCCGTTAGAGCTGTAGACAAAAGGAATATCAAGCGCTTCGGCATATTCAAGCGCCTGCTGCATGCCGGCACCGACGGGATGGTTATTGTCCTTGGCCTCGATAATTGCGAGCGGGAGATGACCACGATGATATAAAACAAAATCAGCGCGCTTTTTTTCTCCGCGAAAAACAATTTTGCCGTGCACAATAATCCGGCCGGCAGTAAAGCTATATTGCTCTCGAATTTGCTTCTGTAAATCCCAGCCGGCGCCGGTCAGGGCCGGGAGAATATATTTTGAGCAAATATCCTGCTCGGAAAATTCTTTTTTTGAAAAATCGGGCATAAATTTAAATCAAATGTTCTTCTTTGAAACTGAAGTGATTACTTTTAGCAACAATGATATGATCCATCACTTCAATTCCCATCAATTTACCTGCTTCCACTAATCTTTTTGTTATTTCCAAATCGGCGTTCGATGGTTGAGAATCTCCGCTTGGGTGATTGTGAGCGATAATAATCTGCGCGGCTAAATGGCGCACTGCCGGCTCAAAAACTTCTCGCGGATGGACTAAGTTGGCGTTCAAGGTGCCCATTGAAATCATTTCTTTATGCACCAGCTGATTTCTGGCGTTGAGATACAAAGCAATGAAGTGCTCTTTTTTGTTATGGCGCAGATCGGTCAATTGAGCCACGACATCTTTAGGGGTAACGATGGTCGGCAAGTTTGTATCGTTAACCTCTAAAGCGCGTTTTGCGAGCTCAAAAGCCGCCAGGAGGGTTGTGGCTTTGGCAGAATCAATGCCGCCTATTTTTACCAAGTCCTGATAGGTCATTTGCAGAAGCCGCTTTTTGGAATGCTTGGTTAAAATCTGCGATGCGATTTCAATGACATTTTTTCCGGCCTTGCCGGTCCGCAAAAGAATAGCCAAAAGCTCCGAATCCTTCAGGTTCTCGGCTCCTTTAGCAACGAGCTTCTCCCGCGGCCTATCTGATTTTGGTAAATCTTTTATTTTCATAAAATTTTTTTCATTGTACTTCTTTTTACTTGATTTTTCAATGATTTCAAACAGAAAAGTGCCACTTAAGCGGCACTTTTCTGTTTTGGCTCCCCGGGTAGGATTCGAACCTACGACCAACTCGTTAACAGCGAGCTGCGCTACCGCTGCGCCACCGGGGAATCCTCCTACGCTCTGCTACCGCAGAGCTTCGGAAGGACAAGTATTCTCTGTGACAAAGTTGCTTGCCCTTCCGAAGCTCGACCCGCAGGTAGAGCGAAGGAGGGCGCTACCGGGGAATAGCCATATATTAGCATATTATGCCGAATTTGTTAAAGTAAAAGGGACGGGAACCAGAAAAGTTACGGAGGTCAGCATGGAAGCGATACAGCGTTATCTTGCGCACTTTGAAAAAACTATTGGAGATTTGCAAGGCAAACTCATTCTTGATGTTGGCGCGGGGTATCCTCTTTTTGCAATGGAATGCGCTAGGCAAGGCATCGCGCGTTGCCGCACTTGAGAAAAATTTTGAAAATTTTGGCTTGGCGCGCAATTCTCCCGCAACAAAAGAGCTTTGCTTAGTTATCGGGCGCGCCGAACAATTACCATTTGCTGATGAGGCCTTTGAACTTATCATCGCGCTTTTTTCAGTGCCTAGATTATGTCGGACCGAAGAAAATGTTTCACGCACCATTGATGAGATGTGCCGCGCGACGAAACCTGGCGGCGAAATATGGCTTGCGCCATTGGAGCACCCCTATCGGCCGAATCTAAACGAGTGGATTAGAGTGAAACTCGCCTCTATTTCCGGCAATCGCAGTTACCTCCTACTGGAAGGAAGTATTGACAAGGAAATTACAGGTATACCGGGAAGTTTAGGAGAGTTTAAATATTGCCGCATCAAAAAATTATAAAGGCCGGGCTTGTTCCCGGCCTTATTATTTCAACGGCACAAACACAAAACCGGGAAACTCCAGTTTGGATATTTCATCTTCGGAAACGCGGTCAATCTGAAAAACGGAGTTCTGCACCGGGATAACTAACCTCCCGCCTATTTTTAGTTGCTTGACCAGTTCATCTGGGAGCTGTTCGGCCGACGCGGATGCAAGTACCTTGTCGTATGGGGCAAATTCCGGCAAACCAATTATGTCTGCCGCGGCTTGCTTTATTTCAGCATTTTGAAAACTACATTTGCGCAGATTTTTTTGCCCAAATTCCGTAAGCTCTGGAATCAATTCAACTCCCCATACCCTGCCTTTTGCTCCGACAATGCGCGCAAGAAGGGCGGTTGTCCAGCCGGACCCTGCGCCGACATCAAGAATTTTCTCTTCCAGTCTTGGCTGAAGAAGCTCCAGCATGAAAGCAACCGTGGAGGGCTGCGAAATGGTTTGCCCGGAACCTATCGGCAAGGGATAATCCTCGTACGCTTCGCGTAAATTTT
>CAZDDE010000017.1:0-16180 GCA_964504205.1 uncultured Candidatus Saccharibacteria bacterium | reverse complement strand
TTCGCGCACAAAATCCGCCCGATCAACTGTCAAAAAAGCAGAGATAATCCGTGCGGTTTTGAGCATATCCGTATTTTTAAGATGCTCAACTAATTCTTGATTGGTCTGCATCAAATTTATTTTAACATAGTTTTTAGCTCCGGAGGCGATTCGGCTAGAATAATCTTAAAGTCTCGTCGGCCTAAGACTTTGCCGTTTTCTGTAACAACTTCAACCCGCCACTTGCCGGGCTGGATGTTGGTCTTGTAACTATAGCCGCGGTATCCTCCATCGCGGCCGCCGACGATCGAAAAATTAATTCTCGCATTCTGTGCCCATTCGCTTTTTACTTCGTCATAATACAGCCAGCGGTGATAGATCGGCAGATTAAATTTGATCGGCGCAAAAACTGCGCTGTAGAAATACACTTTATCGCCCGGCGTCCAATGCAAATTATTGCTTTGGTCTTGGAAGAAGAAATGCCGCGGCGCCGCCTCGTACGTAACACGATATATCTTATTCTCCCCGCCAGCAATCCGTTCAATTGAATGATAGACGCCGCTTGCTTTGAGTGTAAGCGGGATAGGCGGAATCATATGGGTAAAATAAAAAATCTGAAATAAAAAATACAAACTTCCAATGCTTAAAATCAGCGCGTGTTTGTTTTGCTTTAATACTTCCGGCATAAAGCGATAAAAGAGATAGAGTATGGCACCTATGCAAAAAAGCGCCGTAATACCGCTTATCATAAACATTAAATCTCCGACTCTTCCAAAGACAAGCGGTAAAGCGAAAACTAGATACGAGAAAAGCGCGATAAAAAACACGCCGATTTGAAATGTCAGATGCAGATATTTCTTCTTGAGATACTCATTGCCGATAAAAAAAAGGGCAAGAAATAACAGAAATGGCCAACTTGCAGCAAGCGACGCGCTGCGCGAATAAAACACAAGAAACGCGCTCGCAAGCCCGCCGAAGGTAAATTGAAAAATATATGACGCGAATCCTCTATATTTTTGAAATATTTTTCCGTGCAACTTTCCGGCATCATATGCATTCATCAGCGCGATATTTACGCCAGCGGCAATTAGATATAATAGAAGGACAAGATTTTGCCACCACAAATCTACGCGTAAAGTAAAGTTATCCCAGATAAATCCAGCAAGAAACGCGGCCGGAGCGAGCCAACGTTCATGTTTGTAATACAGCCCTTTTATTTTAAGAAAGCACGTCTTGCCAAGCATAGTACGCAGTATATCACAGCAAAGCGGTTTGTGGATATTCAAAAGTGAGATTATGATACAATACGTATGATGTACAATTACTCGTTGTGGAACGCTAGAGTATAAGCCATTTTTGCTCCACGCAAGGGGGAGACCTCTTCAACCCCCCTATTAGAAAAGCTATTGACTCCCCCTTGAAGTCGCAAAAATGGCTTATACTCTAGCTTGAATTGCACATCATACGTGATACAATAGAATTACGATGAAGAAATTTGCTGTTCTAATTTTTGCAACTTCACTTTTAGTATTTTCGAATATAGCCAGAGGGGAAGTTATTATTGACGGCGATTTGATCAAAACCGCCGATAGTTTTGATATCTATATTGTAAAGATAAAAGATGCTAGGAAATTTAAACGATTGATTTTGAATCCGAAAATATTCAATTCGTACGGGCATTTGAAATGGGCAAATGTCAAAACCGTTCCGCCCTCAATGCTTGCGGAATATAAGCTGTCGGAATTTGTGATAGAAGTAAATCCCGATGGAACAGTTCGCGATCCTAAAGTGTATAGAGTGAATTCTGCGGCAAGCAGCGATACTGGCGAACGCAGATGGCTCAATATCACGGCCGCCGAATTCGCCGGATTGAATTATGACTGGGATTCTATTTATTTTATCAACAGCACCGAGGCCTCGCCGGATTTTTATCCGACAAAAGATCCCTTAACTTATGAAATTCTATCCGGAACGATCCTGCAACCCCCAGCACAACCAACGCCTGCTCCAAAACCCTCCGCGGATACCTCTGCTCCAGATATTTCGCAAGTTGCCACGTCGAAAATTTTAGCGGATTCGGCGGTTATAACCTGGAGAACGAACGAAAACGCGGATAGCGTGATAAAATACGGCACAGATGAAAACGCGCTGGATTTTTCTGCTACCGGCACTGTGCTTACAACGCAAGTTAACCAATTTTCGCACACTGTCGCGCTGACCGAGCTTGCCCAAAGCACAAAGTATTATTATCAGGCAATCTCAAAAGACGCCTCCGGCAATACCTCCCAAATCGTAACGAATTCCTTCAGTACAAATGACTGTTACGGCGATGTGCCGACGATCCATTCAACTATTCAGATCGCCATCGATTCTCTCCGTAAATCCGCAGAAAAAATTTGTGTTGCCGCGGGAACTTTCAGCGGCAACATCGCGATCGCCGGAAAAGATGTAAAAATTCGCGGGCAGGGCGCTGGCAAAACAATTGTCAGCTTATCCAACACATTAACCATTAAAAATGTCGGTGCCGCGACAGAAATTGCTGGGCTCACCATTAAAAACAGTACGAGTTCTTACGCGATTTTGATTGAAGAAGCTTCGCCAATTTTTCAAAACAATCATCTCATCAATAGTTTTGGCGGCATAAAAATTTCCGGCAATTCGCGGCCCAATATTAAATACAATGTCTTTGCGAATAACGCCGGCGGAGTTGCGCTTGAACATGCCGGAAATTCCGGCGATTACGACATCGATCATAATACTTTTATCGCGAATGGTATGACGGGCAGCGCCGCGGCGGTCGAACTTAATTCGGTCCTTACTTCAAGCCCGATCAATATAAAGAACAATATATTTTCCGGAAACTTTCTCGGAGTATACGAGGTTTCGCCGTCGAACTTCTACTTGTGGAATAATTTGTTTTACAATAACAGCGCGGCGCATCTTCGCCGGCAAGGAACTTCTTATTTCGGCGCAACCGCGATAAACGATCTTAGCTCGGCCGCAAAAAATGTCGTCGCTGATCCTCTCCTTAGTAGTACTTATCAACCGCAAACCTACTCTCCCGCTTTGAACGCAGGGATTGACAACACAAACATCGGCGCATACTAAAACCCCCGCAGTTGCGGGGGTTTTAGATTAGAACAGACTAATTAGAATCTGTCGTTTCTTCGAGGAGGGCGCTTCGTTTGGTAGCATTCTCGGCAGTAAACCGGTCGTCCTTCCTTCGGGGGAAAAGGAACTTCACATTCCTTTCCACAGTCAGAACAAGTTGCCGGATACATCTGCCTATCGCCGCCGCGAAATCCGCCTCCATTATCGTCGTATGCCATTTGATTTCTATTTCAATGACTTAATTTTCTATCTCGCACACATAAAATTTACGTATGTGAGATGCAATGACCTTTTCCGATCCATTATCCCGCACGTAGATATTATGTGCGTGATAAACAAATGGCATACTGACTTTATAATTATGGTATAATATAAAGGATAGCCAAGTGCTTGTGAATCTTATAGTAAGCATTATAGCGCAAAGCGCAAATTTAGTCAATGCCCCCCGCCTTCAGCAAATTCACCATCAAGGAAGTTATCTTTTTTGCAATTTCCGGTGCCCTTTTTATAGCACAGGCGTTTTTTTGGCAAAGGATTATAACTCGCGAATTCAGCACCCAGCCGGTTGATTATATTTTGCCGATTATGGCAACTGTTGGCTTTGCCGTGGTTTTCGCGCTCACGGCCATCCTGATAACGGCACGCTGGCTTGGCTGGATCATTCTTCCATCCGTTGCGGCTACGACGGTTTTGTTTATTCCTCTTTGGCTTGGCAGTTACATTGCCACTTTTTTAATTGCCTTGCCATTAATTTATGCTTTGTATAATACGAGCTCATCCTATGCTAATTCCGTAAACTTTAATTCGTCTTCCGTAATCAAGGCCGGGCTTTCCGGCACCTTCACGGCTATAGCGCTTTTAATGTCCTTTTACTACCTTCAGGTTCAGCTTACAAAACCCGTAAGTATTATTCCAAGCGGCTTAATTGAAAGTGTTGTCTCATTGGCGCAAAAACAGTCTATTATTTTACCCAAAGAGATTACCGATAATTTAACTCAACAGATTACCAGCACAGTTAAAACGCAGATTGACAAGCTTATCGAACCATATAAGCCATTTGTACCATATGTCTTAACCGCGCTTTTCTTTCTCTCCGTGCGCAGTTTGACGTTTATCTTGACTTGGATGATTATTCCCCTTGCGGCAATTGTCCTAAAACTTTTAATCGCCCTCGGCATTGTGCGCAAGGAAGTAGTGCAGATAGAGGCAGAGCGAGTATTTTTTTAAAGCCTCATAATATTGTGCAGGAGGTCTTTAGTTAGAGGTGTTGGGACTATGCAAAATTCTCCGACCCCTCAACTATTTTTACTTTATAACTCAAAAGTAGTGAGCATTGTCTCAAATGCCTCCGTATCTTGTGAATCTTCTTGGGAGGATAGGTTTATAATAACAGCCCCCTTTCCAAAATATATGGAGTCATATCCGACAAGACCGGATTCTTTGCCTCGTAAAGCCGGTATTCCATTGATCGTTATTGGCGTCATCTTTGACACTAGCGCTCCGCGTTCTTGCTGTACCCATTGCGCAAGAGGAAGCTGTTGCTGATTTTGAAAAACATTTATAAAAATACGAGGGGTAAAAGAAACTAGCGGAAATGCGCCAATAGTAGCTGTCCAGCTAGGCGGATACTTCACCTCAAATCCATACTCCTCATTCCGATACGTTTTCCACTTAGTAGTTTCGTTTCCATTTCTAAACTGGAAACTTGCTATGACATTTCGAAAAACGCCTAGTTCTTGCGCAATTTCATCATCAGGAAGATAAAAATCCATTTTCTGCCTTCCCCCCGCGATTGCAAGACTCAGTGAAGAAACAAACGAATCGGATGCGCTAAGATATTTAACAGTTCGGACGCCTTCAAACCGCTCTTCCTGCCAGTGATATGTATTTTTTCCTAAAGTTTCCCTTTTTACTTCCAGCCCTGGCTTCCCAAAAAAATTTACAGAATCAAAATAGGGATCATCATAATGGCCGAGAGGCGTTACCGCAATTTCAATCCGTACATCTTCCTGAAGTCTATTTGCTTGCGGCTTTATGCTAATAATTTCTGATGTACCTGCCTTAGTCTTAAAATACTCATACATATCCCAATTAGAGGGATATGTAAATAATACTGTAGCTGAATCTTGGAATGAAATGGCTGAAACAGTTTTTTCTTCCTCCTCCGCAATATCCGGAAATTCCGACACCTCTCCATTTCCTATATCCAGCTGCTCCTGTGCCAATGGCCCTTTTTCTTGCTTTGGAGATGGAGATGTAAACATATTGTATGCCCATATTCCGCCAAGTGTTAGCAGCGCGCCAACCAATACCCCTATGAGTACGAGGGGATATAGGTTGCGGTTTACTATGTTTTGATTTATGAACATATTTGTTTCATTATTGTAAACTAAGCTGCTCTGGTTTGTCTAGACAGTAAATGGGGATAAACTTCCGGTGGGTGGTTCGCCTTCGGCGGGTTTTCGGCGCTCCACGGAGCTGTATCGCATATATACCTTTATCTTCTAATTTGTAGGATCTCTATGCACTTATTGTGCAAGAGGCCTTAAAAAATCCGTTTTTATCGAACGGATTTTTGTTAATTTTTTGCGCGTATTTGCATAGAATCCTCTGCAAAGACTATCTCGCCCTCCACTTCAAAAATGGGGTCGGGATGTTCTATGATCACCTGCCGCGGGCCATCTTCGACGACTCCGCCGCTCCATACTCTGCCATAGCGCCCAAAGACTTCTTCGCCTATTTTAATCATTTGTCTTTCTGTTTGCTTATCACTAGCGCTTATTAGCGCAAGTCCCTGCCCTAAGTTCATTCCCCCCATCGCCTCTTCTGCCCCCTCTTTGCCCTTAAGATTTAGTCCATCAATTATAAACTTAAATAATGGGCTCAACGGCGCGAGACGATATAAGCGGTAAGTAAAGGGCTGGCGCGCGCGCATAATTTTACGCAGGCCATGGCCGGTAATCGGCATAATGTAATTTATTTTAATTTTCTCTTGAATTAAGCGCCGGATAAACTTTAGATAACGCGTATCGGTTGTCGCGCTCAAAGCATAGCCAAAGGGAGTGCCATCAGATAATGGAGTAAGATACCCTGCCGGCAATTTTTCAGCAAGGCGCCTCGCGCCGCTCAAATAGTTTGCTTGGAGTCCAATAGATTCAACAAGCCATATTAAATTCCCGGGTTGAATGTTTTGTCCCAGAATTGGCTCTTTCGCGATACGGATTCCAATTGCCGCTCCATCAAGAACGGCTGAATCGCTATACACAACATCTGTTAAGACCGGCGTCTCGCCGGGTCCCCAGGTGCATATAGCTTCATTACAAGCAGAAACCATGCCTCTACAGTATCCTTGAATGTGCTCATCGTTTGTAAACCAATTTGACGCGCCTACGGCGTAATGCGCGCCGAGTACGACCGGCTGCACACCGGTTGAAAGCATGTCCAAGAAAATCATCATTGCCGTATCTACAGCCGCATTAAAGTAGGGTGAGAGTTTTCCACGCAAATTAAGATACTCAAAGTAGTTCTTATCCTCGCGGGTTTTCCCTGTACGGCGTACTAAGTTACGCCTTTGCTCGCCAAGCGCCGCGCAAAGAAAATCCAGCTGATCTCTGAAGGCATCCATCGCGCGGTTTTTTGTCCCCAGCCCTTCAATGTTAAATCCCAACGGCGGCATCGGCTGGGGGCCGATATACTCAAACATGTAGCACGATTCTCCGCGTGAACCGATAATTTCCCGAAAGCCCCACTTTTCCATATTATGCCGTGTTTTTAGCGCCGCTTCCTGCGCCGCAATTTTTAGTTTATCAACGAGCGTGTAATTGACATCCTGCGCGTATCTGTAACCTTCCTGCCCTGCCATTTCTCGGCCTCCTCGTAAAAATTTAGAATCTGGTCGGCGATTTTGGGCCAAGCGAACTGGTGAGCTCGCGCCAAGCCCCATTGCCGCGCTCGCTCATAAATATCCTTGTTGTCAATGAGCAGAACGATTTTTTGTGCAAGGGCAGTATCATCACCGGGCGGGGCAAGAAGATTTACGCCGCATGTCTGCTCATGCCCTTGCATAACATAACTATAACCGGCGTTGGCAAAGCCAACAATAGGCGTGCCGCAAGCCATGGCTTCAAGTAAGGTCATACCGAAACTCTCTCCGGCCGATGCCGGAGCGCAAAAAATATCGGTGCTGCGATAAAAATCCGGGAGGACATCGTCGCTTACCTTACCCGCAAAGGTAACATGAGGCGACAGATTATGCTTAACTGCAAAATTTTGCGCGGCCTTGCGCTGTTCGCCATCACCGACGATAACAAGGCGCAGGTTTTGCCGCCTGGCATCTTGCAGAAGCTTAAAGGCGCGCAATAGATGCAATAAACCCTTGCGCTTTTCAAATCTACTAACGAAAAGCAGGGTTTTTATGCCGAAGGGCAGCCGCCCGACCGCATTTTCACTGAATCGTGAAAGGTCGATACCGTTTGGAATTATTCTTGCAGGACCATTGTTAAACCCGCCGAGGTCAGTAACGACCTGCATCGCGGCTGGAGATACGGCAATCAGGCCATGAAACTTCGGTTCGTAAAAACGCTTGATCAATTGTTTTGCAAGGGGTATTTTAAAAATTTTGCTTCCGTCCGCAGCTATATGTACGGTTAGTACGTTTAGCGAATTAGAGTGTCGCAAGATCTGGTACGATAATGGTCCTAAACCAACATTATGAAAGTGCAGAACATCAAAATTCTCCCGCCATATGCGTATGCGAAATTTCCGCCGCACACTCATACTAAACTCGGCCCGACTTTGATTTGCCGGGATATATGCTGATACTCCTATCGTTATAACATCACTTGCCGCAACTCCCTGCGGCATGGCATGCGCATGCCCCGGCGCGATTATTTTTACTTCAAAACCGCGCTTTCTAAACTCCTTGTATAACGCCAGAACATGGTTTTGCACGCCACCGGGTTTGGCAAATGAATGCGCCGAAAAAAGGCCGATCTTATTGATTCGCATAGTATAAATTTTATCGCGCAATTTGACTTTTTACTAGGTCTTGACTATTATGCGATCGTACTTGTTCGTTTCCAATTGATCAACAGGAGGGATGGAATGAAAAGAATTATAGAACTATCCGATATTGTTGTCACGGGCATGAGCGCAGTTACGGCATTTGGCAATATTGACCAGAGTGTTAAAGCTATGCTTGAAGGCCGCTCGGCGATCAGTTCTCTTCTTGACTACGATAGTGATTTTGCGCAATGTCCAACGACAATTGGCGGGGTGATAAAAAATTTCAGCCTTACCGATTATGGCTTCACGGATCGTGAAGCAAAACGCTTGATGAAGCGCACCACGCGGCCCACCCAATTTGCCTGCGCGGCAGTACGCGACGCTCTAATTCGAGCAGGTCTTGCCGATAACAATTTTTATCCGCAAGGACGTTGCGGCGCCTCTATCGGCACTGGCATAGGATCATCAGAGCTAATTGCAAAACTTGGCGCAGATATGCTGCTTTTGCAGAGAAATGAAATAACTTTCGATAATTTCACAGAAGAGCACCTTGGCGACATTGTAAAGGTCTTGCCGGATGCGTCCGCATATCAATCACAAAAATTTAAGGGTCCGATGGATTGCTCAATCAAAGCTTGCGCGACAGGACTGGGGAATATCCGCCGGGCGATGCTTGAGATTTATCTTGGATTTGCGGATATGCGTCTTGCCGGAGCCACGGAATCGCTTTCGCCAGTGGATGTGATGCCATTCAATATCTATGCGCGACACGGCGCGCTTTCACGCCGCAATCATGAACCGGAAAAGGCAAGCTGTCCATGGAACGATAAACATGATGGTTTCGTACCGGCAGAAGGCGCGGGAATTTTTGTTCTTGAACGAGAAGAAAAAGCTTTGGCGCGCGGCGCACCGATCCTGGCTCGCGTAATCGGTTTTGGTGAAACGACTGATGGGTCCGGCAGTACGACTGACCCAAGCCGGGAAGGCCAAGTCGAGGCAATGCGCATGGCTTTTGAATGGGCCGGACTATCTCCTCAAGAAACTCTGGGCAAAATCGCCATTATTGCCCATGCGACAAGCACTCCCGCCGGCGATGGCGTTGAACTCATGGCAATACGCGAGGTTTTCGGAGATACTCGTCAAATCTATATTACCGCGCCCAAAAGCATGCTTGGCCATACCTTGGCACCTTCCGGAGTGATACAGGCCGGCACAGCAATACTTGCGGCAAGAATGGGAAAAATTATGCCGACAATTAATCTTGAGTATCCCATACCCGAAGCAGTTTTGTGCAATAAGGACCATGCGCATAGTTTTGAGGAAAGCTGCTATCTCAATCTAGTGCCGAATTGTGCAGTCAGCGCAAAAGTCCGCTATATACTCTGCAACTCCTTCGGTTTCGGCGGACAAAATGTCTGTATATTATTTGAAATTGTGTAACCGGAAAGAGGAGGAATTATGAGCGAGTTTAGCTTTGAGGATTTCGCAAAATGTAAGGAGTACGAAACAGTTAATCGTGAAATTGCTAAAAGATGGATTGAGCTGATGGTTGAAGGGGGTGGAACAGAACTTGGAATGTTTCTAGATATTGCTACCGGAACCGGTTTAATGACTAAATTATTTTTGGAAGGAATGCCAAAGACTTGGCGTCAGCCGAGTGTCGCCTTTTTGGATCGCTCGGAGGAAGCCTTGCGTCTTGTTGCCAAAACTTTAGGACGGGAAATTCAGCAGTTCGACCTGCATCATTGCAACATTGAAGAAGCGCAGTTTTGCAAAGGAAGTATTACAGTTGCGGTCTGGGGGAATGGTATACATTATTTATCAGGCGAAGCGCAGGAGGAGGCATTGCGACGGATTATGAACTCACTACGCCCCGGCGGCTGGCTTTTCCTTAATACCGCGTTTTATACTGAAGCAATACCAAAAAGGACGGAAATCTTTTATCAGTCGCAAATGCGCACGGCGCTGACGATACTGCACAACAAAGGAATTAAACGGGATAAATCGCGCGCGGGCGAACGAGTTGCCAACTATTTCAGCCGCGCTTATTACGAAAATCTTATCAGCCAGATCGGGTTTTGTCTTGTTGAGGTAAAGGAGTTTCCAGCACAAATATCGCAATACGGCATGGAATGCATAAGTTCTTTTCTTGATTATGCCGCCGGAGTTTTGCGCGGTTATCCGCCGGATGAATCGGCTAAAGCCCTTGTGCAAGCGGTGGGTCCAGCAATGGCGACGCATGGCGAAAAACATGGCGAAAAAGATGTGAACGGCAATTTATACATTGCGCGCAACTGGCTTTCAGTTGCCGCACGAAAACCATAACAAAAAAGTCAGGCTTTCCCTGACTTGTTTTATTTAACGGCTTGTCTGCAATAACAATTCATCTATACGCTCGGAATTGACATTCCAGAATTCGGTCAATCCCCTGTCAATCCTTATATTTTTACCCCAGATTTGACTGTGCGGCGCGCATAACCGTACAATTTCCACAGCAATTTCATCGGTAGCAAGCATGACATCCGAACGGAAATTTTCCTTAAGCCAGTCTATCGCGGCAGAGAATTGCCCGTTATAAGCGCGGTCAAGAAGACTGCCCTTTTTTGTCTGGCGCGTTGCAACAAGACCCGGCTTAATGCAATTAATCAGTATGCCTCGCTTCTTGAGTCTAGCGGCATACACACGGGTTAAATTATGCAGCGCCTGTTTAGCCTTACGATACGGGAACGCTTTTGGCCACGGCACATCCGCGCCGATGGAGCCGATATTTATGATGCGCCCGCCATTTGGCATAAGCTCAACGGATCGCTCTATGCAACGATCTGCTGCATAGAAAATAACTTGCATGGTCTTACCCCATTCTTCCGGCGTGACATCTTTTTCATCTTTATTCCAGCCATGCGCCATACCGACAGAATTTACGACGGCCCACAACTCTTTTGCGGTGGCTTTAATCTCTTCAAACATTGAATCTATTTCCGACATCACCGCAAAGTCTGCTGTAACATATGCGCTTTCAATGCGATGAGCGTTTTTTAAGTCTGCGCATGCCCCCTCAAGTTTTTTTCGGCTTGAGCGGCGGCCATGAAGAATGATATTTGCGCCTAATTCTCCTGCTAATCGTTCAGCCGCGGCGCGGCCAATGCCGTCCGGCTCTGCGGAACCAGCAATAAAGACCCATTGATTCGCTAACGGCAGTTGCGCCATTCTAAGCCTCCTCTAGTTGTAAGATCGCTTTTATTTATATAAGATCCACAGCTTTTATAGCAGATTATATTTTTACAAGCAAGTGCTTATTCCTCGGGAATCAGGTGGTGAATAATATTTCTGCCGGTAAACAGAATTATCACGAATAGAAAGTATCCAGCAAGAAGCTGGGTATAAGAAAGGGTTATATTTCGAAAAATATCAACAGCAGTGATGCTTAGCCAACCGGCCAGCGAAATTGAGCCGGAAATGCCCATGATCCTCTGCGTCGCAGTTGGCAAAGGCATCTTATAGCTCCTCAAGCGCAAAAGGTGGTAAGTAATTGGACCAGATAGAATTGCGCCATTGATCATAAGTATTCCAATAATTGTCTGCATAAAGAAGAGACGGGCATTAGGCAGAAATGCTTCCTCGAAAACCAGCGCAGAGCTAATAAAGTCAAGCCCCAGACCCAGCCATATACCCTTAGTGATTAGCCGGAATATCCGTGGTATGATTGCAAGAAAATTACGTCCGAAGATTATAAAAATATAATCGGCAACAATTACGCTCCCCAGGGTGAGAATGGAATGCCAGCTATGCAACGCAATGGAAGCCGATTTTCGCAGCAAATCGCTTGCTTCCCAAGGAAAGATGAGGAGTAAACTTATTGCTGCGAATAAAAATCCATACCCCCATAAATTTTTTAGAAAAAGACGCCGGGTTTTTGAAAAGGCAAAGGCAACAAAACCGAATAAGCTAAAAACAAACATTGCCGCAAAAAACGGATACTGTTTTTGAAGGATCATTTTTAGTGATTCGCCGGTTGTATGCGGAAGTGATATGCCCTCGTGCGCGTAGGTGCAGAAAAGGCATTGCTCAACAAATAGCAGTATGGAAGAGGTGCTGTAAAAAAGAATGGCCGGAAAAAAAATCCAGAGCAGTTTTTGCGCCGCGCCATGCCAGAGCGCCGCTTTCCGGCCTGTGGAACGGCGGCTGATTAAAAGAAACACTGCGCCCCAAAAAGCCGCCGCGCCGCTTATAACAAGTCCGAATTGGCGCAGGAAAATTAATAATTCATGAATTTCTATACCAGCCATAAGGAGTAATTTATCTTCTCAAAAACAAAACCAGCAATCCTGTAAAGTAAACGCTTTTCACCGCAATCCATGCGGAAAAACCTAAAGAAGCAAGGAACGGCATCGCTAAAATCGTTGCCGCGCCCGCAAAAATAAATATCCATTCGTGCAACATAAATCGTGGATTTTGAATTTTGAATTTTGGCATTAGCTTAGTATCCTTGCAGTTTTTTATACCCCTTATGTTTGCGCATTTTCTCAAGGGCTTTGGCTTCGATCTGACGAATTCTTTCACGCGTTACTCCAAATTCTCTGCCGACTTCCTCCAAGGTATGCGTAATACCGTCGGATAGTCCAAAGCGCATATCTAAAATTTTGCGCTCGCGCGGAGACAAATCAGTGAGAATTTCAACCATTCTATCGCGAAGCAGCGCCCGGCCAGCGGCAGCGCTTGGCGTTACCTCTTTTTCATCCTCAATAAATTCGCCAAGCAAGCTGTCTTCCTCGTCTTCTCCCACCGGCGCTTCAAGCGAAACAGTGTCCTGCGATATTTTTTGAATATGGCGGACTTTTGCGATCTCAAGCCCCATTTCCGAAGCGATTTCTTCGGCACTTGGTTCGCGGCCCAAATCCTGCAGAAGTTGGCGGCGAATCTGCGTATATTTCGAAATAGTTTCCACCATATGCACGGGGATGCGGATAGTGCGTGCCTGGTCGGCAAGCGCACGCGTAACTGCTTGACGTATCCACCAAGTCGCATATGTGGAAAATTTATAGCCGCGCCGGTAATCAAATTTTTCAACAGCGCGATAAAGCCCTATATTTCCTTCCTGAATCAAATCCAGCATGGAAAGATTCGGGCTACGGCCAACATAGCGCTTGGCAATAGAAACAACCAGTCTTAAATTAGCCGATAAGAGCTTTTGTTTCGCCTCTTCATCGCCCATTTCAATGCGTCGGGCAAGTTCCTTTTCTTCGTCGGCAGTAAGGAAGGACACGCGTCCTATTTCGCGAAGATACATTTGCACTGAATCAAATTGCAGATTCTCAAGGCCGATTTCACGTTCACTTCGCTTTATTTCTGTCTCCGAAGGTTCTCCAAGTAGCTCTCTGTTTTCGCGGATACTGATATTAGCGGAGGCAAGTTCCTCATAAATTTTTTCCAAGCCCGCAATATCAAATTCAGCATTAGGAATGAGATTTAGGATTTCGGCATATGTCACAAATCCGCGTTGCCGCCCATTGGTTATTAACGTTTCAAGACCAGCTTTCCATTTTGCGTTATCAATCTTATACTTAGGCGCGCGTTTTTGCACAGGTTTTCGCCCGGCTCTTATGCCATCCCGCCTAATTGCTTTAACCCTCTTCGTTTTTATTTTCATATATTTTAATTTTTCGCAAGTCGAATCGACATTTTTTGAAATTGCTTTAATATTTTTTCATCGCTAGGATTATTTTTTAATTCAGCTTGCAGTTTGAAAAGTTTTCCACGCAGAGCGATTTGTCTTAGAGCCGAGAGACAATTTTTGAATTCCGCTGCAAAATCAGTAGATTCATCAAAAAGTGGAAATATTTCGTTCTGAAAGAGAATACTATCCAGAAGCGCTTTTTCCTCGGGAAGATACCTATCTTTGTTCAAAGTTTTTGTAAAGAGAACGGCCATCGGCTTTGCGGAATACAGTAATTTCAGGTCTTCCTTTACAACCAAATCTGCGCAGTGTGGTTCGCGCTGCAGGAAAAGGAGCAAATGTTCATACAGCATATCCTCCTTACTTTTTTGCGGTACTGGAACCTTTTTTGTGTCAGGTTTTTCTGATGCGGAGTTTTCTGGCAAACTTACAACTATTTTTTCAAGATCCCGCCAAATTATGTTTTCAGCGCAGTTAAACATTGCGGCGAGTTTCTGCACCCAAAATGACTGCTCTATTTGCATGGGGATATTTTTGATCACTGGCAGGAGCATCGCTGAAATTTGTCGTATGCCTTCCGGAGTTTTCTTGTCGAATTTGCCAAAAGCAGTGCTGAAATAAAAATCACCAATAGACATTGCGCCTTCAGCATACTCGCGCCAATTGTCCGGCTTCTTTTGAATAAACTCGGCCGGATCTTTTCCTTCCGGTAAAAGTATTACCTTTATATTAAACCCTTTTCTCTGCGCCATTTCAATCCCGCGTTTTGTCGCGCTGTCGCCGGCGATATCCATGTCAAAGCTCGAGACGATGTTGTCAGTAAAGCGGCGAACGAGATCAAGCTGTTGCTCGGTAAGCGCTGTTCCGGATACTGAAACTGCATTTTCACTACCGGCTTGATGCGCCATGATCACATCGGTGTATCCTTCCATAAGTATGCACTTTTCAGATTCGCGGATTTTTTGCTTTGCCTTATCAATGCCGTAAAGGACTTTACTTTTATCATACAGCAGAGTTTGTGGAGTATTTATATATTTGGCTAAACTTTTGTCGGGTACTTGATTCTTCGCAAAAAAAATCCTGCCGCCAAACCCAATAATTTGACTATTGATATCAAGGATCGGAAATATAATTCTTCCGTGAAACCTGTCAAAACCTCCCCTTGCCCCTTGCACAGATACTCCCGACTTAAATATCTCAGATGGAGAATAGCCCTGTATGCAGAGAAAGCTGCATAATGCATCATACGAGTTGGGTGCAAAACCAAGTCTGAATTTTTTAATACTTTCATCGCTGATGCCGCGATCTAAAAGATACGCCCTTGCCTCTTGCCCAAGTGAAGTCGCCGCGAGCTGCTTTTCAAAAAACTGGCATGCTTTTTCGCAAATTTCATAAAGTCGAGATTTTTCACTGCGCACTTTTGGATCGTATGATTTCAACTGCACTCCGGCCTTGTCGGCAAGTACTTGCAAGGCCTCTTTGAAGTCCACACCTTCAATCTGTTCAATGAAGGTGAACATATCGCCGCCGACGCCGCATCCGAAACATTTCCAAAGCTGCCGTGACGGCGACACGAAAAACGACGGTGTTTTTTCTCTATGAAAAGGACAAAGCCCGCGCAGATTTACTCCGCTTTTCTCCAGCTTCATATAGCCGCGGATTAACTCGGCAACATCCAAACGGCCTTTAATTTCATCTACTTGATTATCGGGCATATTTTGTCCTAACTCGCATGTGGATAACTAACCTTGACTTTATTGGTTAGTTTGCTACAATATAGTTAATACATACGAAAAAGACCCCTATAGGGTTTCGTCCCTATCGGGGGCTTTTTCTTTTCGGGTCTCTAAAATTGCCCTTTGATCGTTTAAATACGCAATCGGGGCATTTGTTCGCTTGAGAAGAATAGAGCATAAGTTTTTAGTATGCGGCGACAATATTATCCTTAGTTTACTTTGCGAGACAAGGAATTTCACCAAACTAGCATAATCACCATCACTTGAAACAATAACCGCTTTGAAAAATTTATTTTCATACGTATCACGTGTAGCCTGAAGAACCAAATCAGCATCGCAATTACCCTTTGGCTTGCCATCGCCATCATACACAACTTCTTTAAATACTAAAACAAAACCGCTTTGTTGAAGATATGTGTATAAATCCTTGTATTTCGGCACAAGACCAATAAAAATATATGCATTTTCGACGTGATACTTTTCAGCAAGCCATACTCTGAAGCGTACATAATCAAGCTTCCAGCCAAAACCAAGAATACCTCCGTGCAAGTTGGCGCCATCTATGTAGGCAGAATTGTTTTCTTTGGGTTTCAACCTTTTACAATTAGTTGCAAAAAATTCACTCCGCTTTTCTCCAGCTTCATATAGCCGCGGATTAACTCGGCAACATCCAAAC
>CAZDDE010000016.1:0-25565 GCA_964504205.1 uncultured Candidatus Saccharibacteria bacterium | reverse complement strand
AGCACTTGAACTCTTGGATCTTTTGATCTCTTGTCTCTTGATCCTTGAGTTCGCCGCAAAAATGGGGTTGTTCACAAAACATCGTGGACAGCCTCTTTTCTTTTTTCAAAACTGGCTTAAAAACCGTTTTTCAAAAGAAAACCCAAGCAAATTACTTGGGTTGTTTGTCCCGCAAATCATTATTTATGGGGAATTTTTTGAAAATCAAGGTGAAAACGCAGGAGTCCCGCTTCCGTGACCGGGTGTTTAAGATTAACTGGTGAAGATGGATGCTCGCTTGCAGTATCTTTGCTATAGTTCCATTCATTATCGCAAATAGAGCGGAGAACATCCCAAGGAACCGTTACGATATCTGCGCCTCCAGCAAATGCCGTAGCTGTCTGTACTACGCTGCGGATACTTGTTGCTAGAATCTTCGTTTGATCGGGAGCAATACCGTTATCTTCAAAGTTTTCTACGATCTGCTGTAGCAAGTTCATCCCGTTAAATCCTGAAATACGCAGATCATCTATCCGTCCGAGAAACGGACTTACATACATAGCGCCATGCTTAGCCGCAAACACTGCCTGCTCCCAACGGGCAATAAGCGTGGCATTAATCGGCACTCCGTCTGTGCTTAGCATTTGCATTGCATCAAAACAATGTAGCGGGCTGACCGGTATTTTTACGACAACATTATCACCAAAGACAGAACGGAGCCGCCGGCCTTCATTAACTATTTCCTCAACCGAAAGAGGATTATCAGGATCAATGTCTATCTCTAAACTTATTGGGATCGGCCCGCCATAAGCAGGATCGCGCAACTCTTCACAAAGCTGCAGGAGCGCTTGGTGTATTTCGCGATGCGAACCAAAACCACCCTCGCGATAAAGCAGAGATGGGTTAGTCGTCACTCCTTGAATTAGTTTAGCGCGAAAGGCATCAAGAATCTTTGCGGGATTTCCGCAATCAAGAAAAAGCGGTCGCTCGAGCAACACTGCATGCCAGTTCATTTCTATCATTTTGCGCCTCCTTTAGGAACTAATTATGACTATAAACTATTCTAAAAAATAAGACAAATGCCTATATTCCTCCTTTACCCAAACCAATCCATTTTGCCTCCGTAATACCCGCCTTATAATTTACCCAGCGCGCTACGGCAAAGAAAACATCAGACAAGCGATTAACATACATAACAGCGCAGAGATGCAGTTTTTGTTCTTGACTTACGCGCACAAGGACCCTCTCGACACGTCGTGTTTCCGCACGCGCCACATGGAAAAGCGTGGCAAGTTCGGTGCCGCCAGGCAAAATAAAGTTCTGAAGTTCAGGGAGGTTTTTTTCGTATTGCGCGATTATTTGCTCAAGAAACTTCACATGCTCTTCGCCGACATGCGGAAAGCCGCGTATTTCTTTGTTTATCGTCGCAATACCAGACTCAATCCTAAAAAGATGGTCTTGAATCTTTTCAAGAAGTGCTACGATTTTTTTAACACGGCATTTTGTTTTTATAAAACCAAGCAAAGAAACGAGCTCATCTAGCGCTCCGATTGATTCTATAATACAGCTGCTCTTTAAAACTTTTTTATCCGAGCCAATTAAATTTGTTTTGCCGCTATCGCCTTGACCAATATTTGGCTTCATAAATTTTTTGCAATATACACAATTTACACGATGGCGTAAATTGTGTATATATTAAAATTTTTAGCATTACACAAATTCATTTATTAAGTGTACAAGTTACACTAACAAACTTATCCACATTTACAACCATTTTTATAAACGCGATAATTAAAGAAGAGAAAAATTTTTTGTGAAATTTTTCTCTTCAATGGATAAAATTTTTTCTGAATACAAAGAAAATAAAAGTTGGGGGCTGGTCACGAATATAGATCTACACGCATGCGACCCCAAGTTTATTCGCGACGCAAAAAAAATAAAGTTATTTGTGATTGCGTTGTGCAAATTTATCAAGGCAAATAGATTTGGTGATTGCATCGTTGTTCACTTTGGAGAAAGAAAAGCGGTGCAGGGATTTTCAATGGTCCAGCTGATCGAATCATCGCTCGTGTCTGGTCATTTTGCAAACGCGACAAATAATGCGTATATCGATATTTTTTCTTGCAAATACTACAATCCCGAAGCAGCCGCGGAATTCGCGAAAAAATTTTTCAAGGCAAACGACTACAGTTTGCATTATACATTTAGGAAATAGATAACGCAATTTGCTGGAGGGCATAATAGCAGGCGATGAAATTTCTCTTTATTTCCGTGTTTGGCGAAAGCTTGGCATTAATGCAGACGCTACTTGATGATGGCGAGTTCGTGCGCTGTTTCATCAAGGATCAAAAATTTCGAAGTATTGGGCGAGGTATTGTGCCGCATGTTTTAGATTGGAAGAAGCATATTGATTGGGCAGATATTCTAGTATTTGACGATGCGGATTTGGGTCAGGAATGTGAAAAAGTCCGCGCGCGTGGATACATCGCGGTTGGAGGTAATCGTTTCGGAGATAAATTAGAAAATGTGCGGCTCTTTGGGCAAAAAATTTTACTGGGGGCAGGCATTAAATTTCCAAAATCGCGGCGTTTTACGAGATTCTCAAGCGCAATCAGATTTATTAAGACGAGAAGAAAGCGCAGGTATGTTTTAAAATTTAATGGACAGCTGGCCAGATATAAGTCTTATATCGGCCGTTTTGATGAAGGGAGTGATATGGTGGAGATGCTTGAGCACTACCAGGAAACTTGGTCTAGAAATAAACGAGTTGATTTTATTCTTCAGGAATATATCTATGGCATCGAGATAGGTTGCGGTGCTTTTTTTAATGGCAGAGATTTTGCATATCCTATCAATATTACATTCGAGCATAAGCAGTTTTTAACTGGCGGAATCGGGCCGCTTACTCCGGAAATGGGGACTTCGATGTACTACAGCGAGGACGGCGGAAAATTATTTCGTGAAACCTTGCTGAAAATGCAGCCGTACCTTGCGCGCACGAATTATCGCGGCTTCATAGATCTTAATTGTATGGTGAATGAAAACGCAGCGTACGCCCTTGAATTCACCACCCGTTTTGGCTACCCCCAGCTTGATATTCAGCTTGCTTTGCATAAAACTCCGTGGGGCGAACTTTTACATAAGATCGCCGATGGCACTTTAGAAAAATTTGATGTCCATTACGATTTTGCGGTTGGCGTGGTGCTCGGCGGTGCGGGAATACCTTTTGAAATTGCATTTAACAAATATGGCCGCAATCTGCCGATCTTCGGTTTAGAGAAAGTTAGCAAAAAACAAGCTAAATTATCTGAAGTATATATGCGCGATGGAAAATACTTTTGCACGGGTTTTGGCTATCCAGTCACTATCATTGGCTGCGGAGAAACAATGCGCAAAGCGCAGGATGACGCGTATCAAGCTGTTCGGAAAATTACTATCCCAAACTGTATCTATCGCATTGATATTGGCGATCATTGGGAAAAAGAAGCGCCGCAATTAAAAAAATGGGGCTACTTATGAAATTTTTATTTGTAACTCCGCTTGCGGAGAGCTCGTCCCTCGCGCAAAAAGTTCAGGAGGAGGGGCATGCTGTAAAATTTTACATCAAAACTCGAAAATACCGCGATGTCGCGCGCGGCCTCGTGCCGCATGTGCGCGATTGGAAAAAACATAAGGACTGGGCTGATGTCATAATTTTTGATGATGTGGATATGGCAAAAGATATCGAATGGCTCCGCGCACGCGATTATCCGGTTGTTGGCGGAAATAAATTTGGCGATAAAATAGAAAATAACAGAATTTTTGGACAGAAAATCGCCCGCGAAACCGGGCTTAAAATTCCTAAATCGTGGCGCTTCAAAAGTTTTAGCAGTGCCATCACATTTATCAAAAAGCGCAAGGGGCGTTATGTCATAAAATTTAATGGTCAACTGGACAGATTCTTGTGCTATGTCAGCGTCATGCCCGACGGCAGCGATCTTATTAAAATGATTGAATATTACGATGAAAAGTGGCCGCGCAAGAAAAAGGATTACAAAATTGATTTTATTCTTCAAGAATACATTGACGGGGTTGAGATGGCCGCCGGCGCTTTCTTTAACGGCACCGAATTTGTTTATCCTGTTAATATTACCTTTGAGCATAAGCGCTTCTTAACCGGCGGAATCGGCCCTTTTACCGGCGAAATGGGCACAAGTATGTATTACAGCGCAGATGGCGGAAAACTCTTTAAGGAGACATTGCTAAAAATCCAGCCATATCTTGCGCGCACGAATTACCGCGGATTTATTGATATAAATTCAATGGTTACGGAGACGGGCGCTTATATGCTTGAGTTTACGGCGCGCTTTGGCTATCCGCAGGTTGATATTCAGCAGGCGCTGCATATTACGCCGTGGGGCAAACTTTTATATGAATTAGCGCATGGTCGGCTAAAAAAGTTTAAGGTGCGTCCCGGGTTTGCGGTTGGCGTTATCATCGGCGGAGCAGGAATGCCTTTTGAAATTTCGTATAATAAATATGGCAAACATTTGCCTATTTTTGGTGTGAATGATGACAATCGCGCATTTGTTAAGTTGCTTGAAGTGTATAAGAAAAACGATAAACTCTATTGCACCGGCGGCGGCTATCCGCTCGTTATCAACGGTTACGGCAAGACAATGGAACAAGCGCAGAAAAAAGCATATGAAATAGTAAAGCAAATCGTCATCCCGAATTCAGTTTATAGAATCGACATCGGCGATCACTGGCAAAAAGAAGCACCTCTGCTTAAAAAATGGGGGTATTTGTGAAATACGCGCATTGCAAAATAAACTTATTAAAATCAATTAAAGTACTGCGTAAGATACGATCGTACATTACGCTGTATTTCTGCCTGTTATTTATTTGTTGTCAATTCTAATCAGATTTAGATATCATTAGCGGAAGATTAAATTTTTTTCGGAGTAAAGTATCGGGTTGTATGGAATCAGCAAGAATAAATCGCACATCGCCCTGAAAATCAAATTTGCACATTTTTATAAATTCACTTAAATCCTCTCTAATCTCATAGGGAAAAATCCATACACTCTTTTGGAGTTCTTCAAACCCAATCCATTTAAGCTGCCGTCTAAGAAAGTCGCGGTCCTTTCTAGTTATCTCCTGTATATCAAATACTATCAGGCGCCATTTTCCGTCCCAATTTTGCTCCTTGAGTTGGAGTTGGTTTTTCATCCGGTATTTAAGCACTTCCATAACACCTTTCGCTGTGAGGAACACTGTGCGTTTTGTTTTATGTTTAATTAAGCCGCCTTTTTCCATAGTGGAGAACCCCCTTGCCAATTGTGAACGGGTATAATGGAATGCGCGCGGGGTTCTTTCGTGCCACGTAGGCATCCGAAAAATATCAAAAGCGCCGCTTTCGTCTAAATAAGTCAGCAACTCACCCACTGATTTTACCCCCGCCGCTAAAGCAGTTATTACCCCGTAAGCAACAGACCCAAATTTCAGCTGCTTCTTCCTTTTTGGATAGCATTTTTTTAGATATTCCTCTATTATGTATTTTTCTGGTTTGTTTTGTTTGGACACAATATGTAGAAACGACTTGTTAATTTTTTGGCATTATATCGAATTTATAAAGTACTACGTAATGTACGATCGTATCTTACGCAGTACTTTTCGCTGTGATGTAATTTGACGTAAGTGGATTATTGGGACTATGCTTATTTAACGATATGCGTATTTATTGTAATTTTTTTAATTTTAGCTTCATCGCAAATACAGTTCCTGCCCCAACTCCCAAGGCGTATATTACAATGGCAATAATACTTCGCTCATCTTCTATACGGGTTAGTATACTGTAAAGGACAACCATCGTAACGAGAGTCGCAAGAACCGAAGAGCTACCGGCTAGAACGAGACGACTCTTTACGATGAATCTTACATTTAGCGTCCACAAGAAATCCTGCAACAAACCGGCAAAGAAGTATAAGAGAAAATATAAGTCCATAGTTCTACTATACACTATTGCCGATTAAACAAAATGACCGCTGGGTTAACCATACGGTCTTAAATACTATTATCGGCAAGTGTCAGAAACCAAGCCCGCGGATAAATTTTGCCGTTCTTTCCTTTGCGTTTTTCCAAATCTCTGCAGAGTTGTTGTCTCGTTGTCATTTCTACTGTCTTTCCATCAAAAGAATTAACTTGCATAAATTTTCCAGACTCTGTGATGCCAGTTAAAAGAGCATAGTGGGAATCTAATTCCTTTGCGTTTTCATCAACGTGCAGGAAGTTAATAATTACTGCGCATTTAGACCTAATCAGATGTTGTTCTATATCTGCAAGATTTGGGCAAATACGCCGCTTGACCATAAATCTTCCCACGCTTTTTGAGCGCAACACACGATCAAAGTTGGCATGGCTAGTCCCGTTGTGGGGTTCGCAACGACATTCCCGTGCAATAGGTTTAAGGTCTTGTTTTAGTGTGGCTTTATGGCCAGACCATTTTATGGCGTTTATTATCGCAACTGGTCCGCAAGTATACTCGTTATATTGTCGCGTATACCTGACCATGTCAAATATCTAACTGCAGCACTATAGTATCTTCGCGAGGTTCGCCAGCATCGTCAGGGTTGTAGTACTCGGGAATTGTTCTTGCAATCCTAAATCCAAATTTTTGGTTTAGTGCTATACTGGCTAGGTTGCTGGCACGGGTATTCGTTACGATTTTTTTAAATGCATTTCTTCTTGCATACGCAATTTGCCACGCCTTTATTATTGAGCCAATACCTTGCCGCTGAAATTGAGGGAGAATAGCCGTACTTATTATGTACAGAGTTCCATCTGCCTCGGGAAGGGGGGCATCGTATGACTCGGCTACACCCTTATTGGGGGCTAATACGGTTGAGCCAATCGGCGCATCGTCGAGGGTCACCAAAAAATTTTTGTAATCTGGATCCTCAAAATCTTTCTCCGAAAACGCATCGGCTTTCCCATATATAAGCTTGTCCATTTCCGCAAGAAGTGCAATACGCTCCGCACCTACTGCCGTTATAGATATATTCATATTTGCCTCCTCCATAAAAATTGTATAACATATATTCTACAAAAATGCAAGTGCTTAGTGATAAAGAAAATATAGTAATATGCCTCAACGCGCATATCAAAAAATTCGGCTATCGGCCGGAGCATCAGGCCCAGCTTTTTTTGTATGAGGCGGATCCCGAGTGTAAATTGAATTACTTTGATTTTGGCGATTATGGCGGAATTTTTGCTGAAAGAAAAGCGGCGCAGTGGTTTATAAGCGAGGAGCCGATTGCTCCGCCTGCAAAAGGAGTTCAGTTATTTCTTGAAGTCTTGGAACATATTTTTTCCGCGCGCAGGGGGAAAAAGGTTTTCCTGGAAGACTGGACTTTGGAGTTCAAAAATAAGTGCGCGGAAGCGCTGCGTCCTCTTCCCTATCGCATATTAAGACCAAATACGGTGCAGTATTGTCCGATGATTAATCTTAAAAAATTTGACGAAACTCTTGCCGGCGGCGAGATGAAGGGACTGCGCTACGTCAGAAACAGATTTTTGAATAATCATAGAATAGATATTAAAGATGCATGCGAAGTTCCAACCGATCAGATGTTCAACCTTTTGAAGGTTTGGGCAAAAGCGCGCACCGCGCGCGATGAAGTTTGGGCGCCGGATTATGTTAAATTCATCCAAAATGGTTTCCCGGAATGCGCTATAAAAAGAGCAATCTATATTAATGGAATACTTCGAGGACTTTCCGCTGGTTGGCGCATCCCCAATTCAACAGGATATTATATTTACATGGATATTCATGACTATAGCGACGAGTATCTCGGCGAATTTGTGACTTTAGATCATATTTTGCAAGTTAAAGAAACGGGATTTAGGTATCTTGATTTCGGCGGAAGCGACAAGGGACTTTTGAATTTCAAAAAAAAGTTCCACCCTGAATACATTTACAAAACATACAATTTTTCTATTACCCTGTTTGACTAATTGGCAGTATTCATGATATACGAGATTTATCCGATTTCAGATTAAGGAGGCGCGAAATGCTCAATGCGGCTGATTTCTTTGTGGATCCAGATATCAAAAAGGCGCGAACATTGCCTCGCGAGGCATATTTAAGCGGTGAGTTTCAGGAAGTGGAACTGGAGGCGATCTTTAAAAGAATGTGGATGCCAGTGCCACAGCGCAGCGCAGCAGAATTAAAGGGTAACCCGAAATCCTTACATGAATTATTACGGAGGCCAGGCGCGTATGTTCCTTTTGATATGCTCGGCAATCCCCTCTTGCTCCAGCGGGACACCGAAGATCAAACTTTACGTTGCTTTTCTAATGTCTGCACGCATGCGTGGTATCAATTAGAGCAAGGATGCGGAGAACTGACTAGGCGCAACAGGTTTCATTTCTGCGGTCAGCACGGCCGGCAATTTGACAGCAAAGGAAAATGCATCAGTCAGCCGGGCTTTAGCGGAAAGATGGAGAAATTTCCTTCTGATGATGACCATTTGCCAGAAATTAAGCTTGCTGAGTGGGAACAGTTTTTATTCCTATGTCTTGGCGAGCCCAAGGTTCTGTTTGGTGAAATTTTTGACCCGATACGTAAGTCTTTGGGAAATCTCAATGTAAAGGATTTTAAACGATATCCGCGCGATAACGAAGAGGCCGAAGTAGACGGAAACTGGAAATTCCATGTGAATAATTACATGGACCTTTTGCATATTGGGGTGCTGCACGGCTTACCGAAAGGCCTTGCGGAGACATTAGATATGCCGTCCTACAAATTTGAGTATCCCCATCCATTTTGCTCACTGCAATGGGCCTACGCCAAAAATCCTAAAGATGGATTTGAACCAGGAATTTTACCGAAAAGATTCCACGACCCTGCGCATCCCGAAAAACGCGTGTACGCGCTGTGGTGGTGCGTCCTACCCAATATGGACATAAACGTGTACAAATGGGGCATGAGCTTAAATGTATTTTTTCCAATTGTCAACGAGCCGCAAAAATCGCTTTGGCGCGGCTATCATTATGTGCGTGATGAAGAAGAGTATGTCCGGCTTAACGCAAAGCTTCTTAACCTAAATGTTAGCACAGAAGATTTTGACGCTATAAGCCGGGTTGCGCATGGCGCAAATTCAGGGTTTGCAAAGCGCGGGCGATTTGGACCAAGCGAGGGGGGTCCGCACTGGCTGCAGACATTCGTTTACTCAATGATGTTTGAAAATTAAAGTAAATTAAAACGCGGCTATCATTGGCCGCGTATTATTTTTGACATTTAGACTAAAGGTAAAATATTTCGCGTGGCGCACTGCAGGGAGTCCCAGTCCACACCGTAAGCGACCCATCCTCTATGTTCACAATCGCAGAAGCAATTGTCTGCGAATGCTTCAAATCGCCTCGCGGCGAATGCCGGCAGATGGGATATGCGCCAGCGTGGTATTTTAAGATATCATGCAGAAGGTCTTGGTTGGGCTGGCTTTCCAAAAGACATTTTTGCGCAGTTTCAAGACGAGATATTGAACTTTGCGTATCTTTCGCAATGCTTTTTTCAAGCGTAGCTGAATCAGGATGGTGAATCAGATGATTCGTGTGTGCAAATGGCGCGCGTTGTTTTAATATACTTTCATCATGCAGGGTGGCTTCTACGCTTGCGACGTTTCCATTTTGTTCAATTGCCATCGTGTGATTAGAAATCATTCGTGGTGAAAACACGGCAAGGGCGATAAATTCATCAAGAGTACGCGCCTCAATTTGCGAGCGCAGTATTACACTTTTTGGAACGCCGTTTTGCGATCCGTACAAAATTGAGTTGCCGGAGAATACTAGGCCATGACTATTGAGCGCAACTGATGAGCCGGGCAAATCGCCCGCATATGCAAGTGAAAGAAATGAATTAAGGCTGTTCCGCACGCGCACGACGTACATAAATTCTTCATAGCCGGATATCCAATCTTCATTATGGCCGAAAAGTGCTTTCCCATTTTCATATAGTGCAAGCGTAGTGCAGTGATCGTGAGCTATATCAAGAGCAGTTTCTTCCTCGGCGGTAAGCAAAAGAAGTGCGTTGATATCAATTTTTGCGCCATCCGCCATGCCAGCCAGTTCCCGAAAATACTGCGGAAAAAATTCGCTAATGTTGCGAGCGATTTGAGTAAGATCAATGGCATCTACCTTGAATTGAAAGGAATTTTTGAACCATTCCTCACGGCGCTGTATTTTTTCCGCAAGCGCGTTCCCGATAGCATAGCCAATTTCGTAGTGATCGGAACTTACGATGTCTATAAACGGAATTTTTTGTTCAGACATAAATTATCTCCTTTTCGCGCAAAATTTTTAAGATTTGTTAAGCAACTAATATCAAATCGCGCACTTCTTGGAAGAGCGGTATAATTTTGACAGCAAAAAACGATGTTCGGCAACAAGTTGATAAAAAATTTCAAAAATTCTACCGAAAAAAGGCATTTGTTCATAGAGCCACAGGAGCCATGTATATTTTCTTGCAAATGCCGTGGCGATAAAAACAGCGTGCGCTCCGGAGTGCACCTGCCCGTCGGGAAGGATAAGCTGAACAGCTTGCCGGCATTGCTTGCGAGTTACTTGCGGAAAATTTTTGAGCCGTTCCTGGTATGGCGCATAGAGAATTACATCCCCGGTGATTTTTTGCCATTTTTTGATCGAGCGCTGGCAAAATCCGCAATCGCCATCGTAAAGCATAACTGGCTTTTCACCTGTACCACTTGTCTGCATAGTATTATTTTATCATAATAAAAGTAAATATGGAATTTCTTTTTGGCCATGAATACTGGCTGGCGCGGTTCGTGATTCAGCGCGGGCTTGGCGTAATTTATCTTCTTGCGTTTCTTGGGGTTCTTCATCAGTTCAAGCCCCTGCTTGGTGAAAACGGCCTCTTGCCAGTGCCGCGTTTTTTGAAAATGGCTGATTTTGGACAAACTCCAAGTATTTTTCACATTTTCTATTCTGATAAATTCCTCGCCATTATCGCATGGTGCGGCGTTATTTTATCGCTCATCATCATTTTTGGAATCGCGGAAAAATTGCCATGGTGGGGTATCGCAAGTATCTTTGCACTGCTGTGGCTACTTTATCTCTCTATTGTTAATGTTGGCCAGACTTTTTATTCCTTCGGTTGGGAGTCTCTTCTGCTGGAAGTTGGGTTTCTCGTAATATTTTTAGGCGCGGGCAAAATGAGCGTGCCCGTGCTCATTATTTGGTTTATGCGCTTCACGCTTTTTCGCCTGGAATTCGGCGCCGGACTCATCAAATTGCGCGGTGATGAATGCTGGCGCGATCTAACCTGCCTGAATTACCATCACGAAACCCAGCCGATGCCGAATCCCCTTTCCTGGTTCTTTCATAATCTTCCCGAGCCTCTGCATAAACTTGAGGTACTTGGCAACCACTTCTTTCAGTTAGTTGCGCCGTGGGGCCTGTTCTTCCCCCAGCCGATTGCCGCAATATCAGGGGGTCTGATTATGTTTTCGCAATTTTGGCTTGTTTTAAGCGGAAATTTTGCCTGGCTGAATTGGATGGCAATTATTCTCGCTTTCAGCGCTTTTCCCAATTTAGCCCTTGGAAAAATTTTACCGTTTACTATGCCGCAGAATCTTGCGGTCACGCCGACGTTTCAGGGAATTGTTGTATTTGTTGCGCTAATCCTCGCTTTCATGGCGATTTGGCCGTTAAAAAATATGCTTTCGAGGCGGCAAATGATGAACGCGAGCTTTAATAGTCTGCATATTATGAATACCTATGGCGCTTTTGGCACGGTAACCAAAGAGCGCAATGAAATTGTTATAGAAGGCACAAGCGATGAAGTGATTACTCCGCAAGCGCAGTGGCAGGAATACGAATTTAAGGGCAAACCCGGCAACATTTATCGCCTACTGCGGCAATACGCGCCGTATCATTTGCGGCTCGACTGGCTGATGTGGTTTCAGGCATTTAATCCGCCTGGTTATTACGAGCCGTGGTTTGCCGCATTTATTCAAAAATTGCTTGAGGGCGATAAGGAGGTGCTTTCTCTTTTGCGGCATAATCCTTTCCCCGATAATCCCCCCCGTTTTATTCGCGCCCGTTATTATCTTTATGAATTCACCACGCCACAAGAACGTCGCGAGAGTAAATCGTGGTGGAAGCGCACGCTCATCTCGGAATACCTGCCGCCGGTTACGCTTGAAACACTGCAAATGCGATAAGATAAAGTGAGTTTACTTCTCCAAATCAAGGATCTCGTCAATGCGGATTTGCTGGACAAAATCGGGAACGTGGCTTACCAAAATCATGGCACCCTCATATTTATTGAGCGCAGATGCAATCACCGGCACATGCCGAAAATTAATATGATTCGTAGGTTCGTCTAAAATAAGGAGGCCTGGTTCCAGCAGCACAAGACGCGCAAAAGACACAAGACCTTTTTGGCCTTCAGATAAGCTGCCTATTTTTGCGTATATAAATTCGCTGGTTATTAAAAATCCTGCCGTGACAGAACGCAGATTTTCTTCGGAATTCGCAAACGAATTAAGTGAATTATACACCGTATCCTCAAAATTGAGCGTAGAAAAATCCTGGCGATAATACCCTATCTTAATACCTGGTGCGATTTTAGCGCCCTTGGCAGTTCCCATGGCCAAAGATTCCAACAATGTACTTTTACCGATACCATTTGGCCCTGCTAAAAGCAGATGCTGATTCTTGCGTAAAGAGATGTCTGCTTGTTTTTCTACTATTGTATGATTTTTTACAACAGAAAAAGAAGAGATATGCATAATCTCGCCGCTCATGCCCTCTTGGCAAGGAATGCTAAAACGGCGGATAGTTTTATCTTCCCTGCGCACTTCTACTTTTTGTTGCTCTGCTTCCTCTGCTTTCTTACGCATGCGCTTGGCAACTTGTCTCATCTTCCCACCCTTCTTGGCAAAAAAGTTTGCCGTGTCTTTATTCTCCTGAATTTTTTTTGCCAGCTGAGCGTTTTTCCTATTCTCTTTTTCAATGCGAGCTGCAATTTCAATTACCAGATCAAAGTAGTTGCCTGTATACTGCTCAACCTTACGGGTGAAGATATCCAAGTACAGCACACCGTGCGTGAAAGCATTGAGAAAATTGGCATCATGGGAAATGACAATACATGTCTTTTTGTAATCAATCAGAAACTGCGTGAGGTGAGCAATACCTGCTTGATCTAAGTTATTGGTAGGCTCGTCGAGCAAAAGCAAATCTGGATCTTGAATCAATGCGGAGGCCAAGAGAAGCCGCGCCTGTTGCCCGCCTGAAAATAATTTGATGATCCTATCATGCGGCGCGACTAGGTTCACAACTTCAAGCACTGCATCAATACGCGGATCAATGTCATAAACCTTATACAAAAAACACTTTTCAAAAAATTCACGTACTGTTAAATCCAGCTCCTTACGTGGAATCACTTGTCTCGCAGTGGCAATAGTGAGCTTTGGCGCAATATGCACAGCCCCAGATTCTGGCTCGAGCGCTCTTGTAATGAGTGCAAAAATAGTGCTCTTGCCAGCGCCATTTTGGCCCATTAATGTTAACTTGGATCCCTGACGCACGGAAAAATTAACCGTATCTAAAATGGGCTTAGTGGACGCATATTCAAACGATACCTCGTCAAACCTCAATATGGTTTCGCCGTATGACATACCCGTATACACTACCTCATTTCCCCAAAAAAATCACGTTTCTTAGGCATGGTTGCCGGCGAGCCAGCCAGTGGTCCAGCAAAGCTGGAGCGAGTAACCACCGGAAGGACGGTTGATATGCAAAAGATCGCCAATAACATAGAGATTCTCAATCTTGTAGGATCGCATAGTTTTCATGTCAATCTCGCGAAGCTCGACTCCGCCGTCTGCAATCACTGCGCGATCAAAACCCATCAGTCCGGTAATCGTAAGTGGCAACGCCTTAAGAGTATGCACAATAGACTTTCTTTCATCCTGGGTAATGCTGTGTACTTTTTTATCAAGATCAATTGCGCCTCTCACAAGAGATAAAATACCATGACTCGTGCCCAGCGGCGCAATATATTTCAAAATATTCTTGAGCATTTTATTCTTATTTTGATCAAACACTGCGGTGATTCTGCGATCAAGCGCCCCCAAGTCAGTATCGGGAAACGCGTCAATAGTTGCGGTCACGATGCCCTTGTGCAACAAGTCATTGACTTTGTGTGCGATATTTAAGATAAGGGGGCCGGAGATTCCAAAATGAGTGAATAAAACTTCGCCAGTTTTTGCAAATTGCTTCTTTCCATCAGCGAAGAAAGTGATCTTCATAAGGGAAAGCGACACGCCAGCTAACTCCTTTACCCAATCTTCCTCAACTGCCAGGGGCACGATTGTTGGCGTGGGATTTGAAACCGTATGACCTAACTGCGTAAGCCAGCCAAATCCATCTCCACTAGACCCTGTTTCAGGATGCGATACGCCGCCAGTAGCAAAAATAAAAGAGTGTGCCTTGTGCTCCCGCTCACCAGCTATTACGCTTTTAATTTTGCTCCCGTAAGATACAACGCTCGTTACCGGTGAGTTAGTTTTGATTGTTACTTTGCCTGCGCGCAGATATTGCTCCAAGACATTATATACATCAAGCGCACGCTCGGTATGCGGAAACGCGCGTTTGCGTGCCTGTACAACAAGCGGCAAACCTCTTGATTCAAAGAAAGCAAAGGTTTCTTTCACGCCAAACTGGGAAAAAGCAGAATACAAAAACTGCTCTGCCTTGCCATAATTTTTGAGCAGAGCTCGTTCGTCAAATTCAGCATTGGTAATGTTGCAGCGCCCGCCACCACTGATCTTCAATTTTTCTCCCAGCGTTTTGTTTTTTTCCAAAAGTAGCACTTCTTTGCCTCGTTCTGCCGCTCTCCCTGCCGCCATCATCCCCGCCGCTCCTCCCCCTACTACAACCACATCAAATTTTTCTAAACCATTCCTAGTGGTATTCATTTTGGATATCAAACTTTTGGCCAAAACGGGCAAACAGCTTCGGAAAAGTCACAACGAGCGTACTCCAGCCGAAATTTTTTACACGCATACCCTTTCCGGTAATCGGATGATAGAATTCTCGGAAACCTTCTTGCGCCGCCATATCAAATGTGCGCCTGGCAAGTTCTTTTGCGACATCGTAGAAGCCGTGGCGCAAGAGACCATAGACTAGATACCAATTCGTGTTGATCCAGACAGGTCCGCGCCAAAGGAGTTTTGTTTTACAGTCCGGATCAAATGACGGCTCGCTTTGCGCGACAGAAGGCAGGGGGTATGGAGTCCAGAATTGACTTTTGTCGGTGAGAAGCTCGACAATTTTTTCGGCTTTATCTCGAGGAATGTTCGGAAGAATAAGCGGAAAAAGATTGGAGATAGTAATAGTCTTGATATGTTCGTTTTGCGGGCCAAGAGAATAAAACCTTTGTGTTTTTTCATTCCAGCATTTTGTAAGGATTGCTTTTTCGGTCCTGCTAGCTAAATTTTTAACGCTTTCTTTAGTTTCCGTGTCTGGAGCAAATTTGGAGAGGATATCCATGCCGTCAACCCAGATTGAATTAAACATGAGATCTTCAACATCAACGACAGGTTTGTGTGCGATTTTTTCGATTTGCCATTTTTCTTTGCGGTAGCGAAAGGTTATCTTTAGGAATAAAAAAAGGTCAAGCATAAAAGAAAGAAAAGGAGTCTTATATGGGCGGGCTAACCACCAGCGGTCGAATTCTGGAGTGGAATCTCTCCCTGTTTCCCGAGGGTGAAAATTGGAGATTAAGCCGTCGTGATCAGGATCCTGTTTCTCAATAAAGTAAGCGAAGAAGCGGTAGACTTTTTCAAAAAGATGCTCGCCAAAAACCGGATCTTCAATCCAGTCTAAAGCTTGCGCAAAAACCGGCGGCTGCGTATAGGAACTGCGATGCGGACTGAGGAAAAAAAGTTTTTCGATATCGCGAGGTTTTAAGCTTAACCACGAATGACCATGGTAAATCATGTGCGGAATAAACCCATCTTCCCGCTGTTCGCAAAGAATCAAACGTTCCAGGATTTCCTTGGCAATACCATTAAGTCCTAACGCCGAACAGGCAATAGCGTCAAAGCACGTATCCCATAGCCATTCGTGAGGATAATGCGGAAGGCTCGGCGGAATGAATTTCTTGCCGGTCGCTTCGTAATTTTTGAGCAAAAGCCGTTTTGCGTCGGTACGGATATCCGTCATGTGTTGCGCTTTAATTAAACTACGCGAGGAAAACTAGAAGATACATGGCAAATACCCCCGCAAATAGTCCGGCACCTTGTGCGAATATACTTTTACCACCACTGCTTTTGTGGAGTTCAGGCACTAAATCGGAACTTGCGATGTATATAAAAATTCCGGCGGCAAATGGAACAACGGCTTGAATCAGGCCCTCTGGAAAGGATCCAAAGAGCATAACCAGCAGAGCGCCGAAAACCGCGAAAAGAGCCGACAGGAAGTTATAAAGAAGCGCGGTGGCTTTTTTATATCCGGAATAAATCAGCACTCCAAAATCCCCTATTTCCTGCGGAATCTCGTGCAAAACAACAGCAAGGGTTGTCGCGATGCCAATTTCAATGCCGGCAATATAGCTTACGGCAATTATAATCCCGTCAATAAAATTATGAAACGCATCCGAAATAATAATTATTTTGCCAAGATGACTTGGACTCGGATTCTCCTTGGCGGGTTCAAAGTTCTCTCTTGAACTGTGGTGCCAGCGGAGTACTTTTTCAAGAAAGAAAAAAGATAATATGCCGATAATCACAATTAAAGAAACTTCTGCTGAATTGATTGATTCTGCAAATGATTCAGGTATAAGATGGAAAAACGCGTCGCCAAGAAGCGCTCCCACCGCAAGCGGAACAAGAAAAGCCAGCGCCTGATTAAGCCGCTTCTGGCTAAGCGAAACACCCAACACCCCGACAAAAGAAACAAGACTCACCAGAGCAACACTGCCTATTACATACAAAATTATTGGCATTACAAATTTATCTTATCACGCTACGGCCACCCGTTCAATACTGATAGAAAATAACACGATACTTAGCTCGCCAAGGTCCCCTATCTCATACTTAATATAAAGTATAACCGCCTTAAGGCGGTTATTGTGATAGGGCTTTGTTTCGAGCCCATTCATAAATTTCATCATCCGATAAAAAGTTCTAGTGTCCACAGTATTTTTGAATTATGCGTCACGGCGCGAGGCAAGCCAGTCCATCAAGCGTTTTCGATGTTTTTCGATAGACCACTCATTGCTGCCCTTAAAAAGCGCGGGGTGCGCCAGCTGAAATTGTTTTAGAATCTCCATGGAGACGCGCCGAAAATGCAAGGGGATGGTTTGATTATACGACTCCTTAAATACCAGAGGCGTGGTCATCGTTTGGTTACGCTCTAATTCTAAGTCTCTTTTCTTCATTGTATTAAGCATACCCTAAAACAGCAAAAGAATCAAGTTTAGGTTTATATACCTGCTGAAGCGTGATATATGACTTTGACAGTTACCCACCGCATAAGCAAAGGGTTAAGGTATATTATAAATCGAAACCCGAGTATACAAGATAGACACCTAATGCAAGATAGACTAAAGATATACCATAATAGATTTTCGTATTATTCAGCGCAGTCAGAGTTTTTGCAAGTGTTTTTTGAGAAGAGAACAGAAAGATGATTGCCTCAACAAGTACAAACCAGCCGATAATAGTAATAACACTAGAAAGTGTTCCTCGCCAAATAGTGTGCGTGAGAACCAAAAGAAGCCCCATTATGAGCATAAGCACACCCATGACATAGGATAGTGCGCGAGTACTGAAGACTTCCTGAAATATATCCATCAGCATTTTCCGCTTCATAAGCATGGAAAGCCCCACGACAATCGAATACAACCCGATAAGTTGTGCGAGAAAAAGTGAAATATCCATATCGCTATTATACCATCATCTTTCGTTTTAGTATTTTCTTTGTCCCCCAAATAATTCCGCAAGAAAAGATATAGCCGATTATAAGAAAGAGAGGAACGAAGAAGGAAAACATTGCACCTCCTACTGCTTCTTGCACCGTAGGACACCCAATCGCTTTACAAACAAATGTATTATCTAAAAGATAACTATAGACAAGCAGGGATGCCAAAGCGGCGAGAATGATGGTTAAAAGCAACTTTCCAATACTTGGGCGAAAAAAAAATTTTATTGCCATAGGTTAATTCTACAGAATAGAATAGATTAGAAAAATCAATTGTTCTTTATTCTTCTATCTTTTCCTGCTGGCAACCCGGATAGATGTGAGAACTCTGACTATAGATAGTTGAATCGCCTTTAAAGTCTTCCCAGTCCTGCATCAGCTGGGAAATTTTGTTTTGGTAAATAGAAGAAAGAGAAGGATCGAAAACACTGAAAGGACAGACGGTATATGTTTCTCCCGTGCGCCAGTTGCTGTAACGTACCATTAACTCGGTACGCCCGGCGGTCTGACTCCGTATTCCGGACGTGCCTAATCCTTGGCCTGCCGTCACGTGATCTCCTTTTTTTACGCTGACATTCTGCACGTGATCGTACCAGACTTGCCAGTAGGAATCCGCATCGGGAGTAATCAGGATCTCGTAATCGTTCCAGCCGGAATTGGAATGCACATTTACCACCACCCCTTCGGCGGCAGCAAAAACCTCCGCACTAGGAACCGTGTGGTACTCAAAGGTGGGCAATGTTTTAGCACCATCGGGCCCTTGCACCACCTCGCCAAAGGTGGCAAAAGGCAGAGTGTCGCCTAGCTCAAAAATAATTCCTCCGGCTCGGCCTAGAGATTTATCGTACGGTTCAATCTCTACAATCAAGTTTTTCAATACTAGTTTCGCTTCGGGATTTGGACTTGTTACGGGGATGGATGGAGTCGTTTTAGGTGCTTCTTCAACAGCCGAAGGCTGGCGTTCCAAGACTATTTTATCTTGTTGTTTTATCGGAGTTTTTACTTCGGGAGGTGGAGTTGCTTCCGGTTTCTTATCCTTAAGATACGGCACAAGGTCCAAGGCAATTCTGCGGAGTTCATCAATGCTGTCCTTTGGGTAACCGCCGAGCTGAAGCTTGTCGAGATCGCGCAATATGCGCTGGTAATGTTCCTCGGCAAGTACCATTCCCGATGTCTTACTGCTCAAAAGTTCATCTTTGAGCACGGAGAATTGTTTATGCAGATTTGTAGGAGATTCAGTGTTCTCTAATTCTTCTGATTTTTTTTCTACATCGCGCTGTTTTTTTCCTGCGACTTCTCCTTGCTTTTCTATAATTTTTCCTTGCTTCCCCTTTTCTTTTTTTGCCGCGTCCAACACTTCTTGTTTTCCTTCCTCGGCTTCTTGTATGGCTTCCTCTGCTTCTTCTTTCTTTTCTTGATTTTTCTCTAATTCTTTTATGGTTTTCGCAATTTGGTTAAGAGATTTCTCGGCTCGTTTGGCAAAGTTTTTGGCTTCAGCAAAATTACCTGCTTGAAGTGCACTTTTGGCTTGTGCGAGCAAACTATCAAATTCCGCAAAGGCGTTTGCGGGAAGCTCTACGCCTTCCTCGGCGGCTTCATCTACGCGCTCCGCCTTTTCTTCTTCAGCTTCTCGGATGGCTTTTTCGGCTTTATGCCGGGCCTCCATTTCTTCCTCTAACTTTTCTTCCTCTGCCCCTAATTCGTCCTCGATGTCGTCTTTTTTCAGTTCTAGAAGCTCTTTTTGCGCTTTGACCTGACCGAGTTTTTGAACCAATGCTTCTTCTTTGGCGGTATCACCTGCGGAGTGAGCGGCTTTGAGCTGCGTCTTGAGTTCGCCTTCTTTTATTCCTAACGCTTGTTTTTGGGATTTGAAACTATCCGCAAGTTTAGATTTTGGCTCCTCAAACCCATCAGCAAGTTCTTTGGCGAGCTTGCTTACATCCTTCCCCTTGCCTTTTTGTTTGATAACGATTTCCGCCGCATCGCCAAGGTGCTCTTGAAGTCGTGCTTGAGCCACCTCTAGTCCTTTTGCGTCAACGCCTTTTGTTTCCAATATAACTTTTATCTCGGCTACACGCTCTGCGGCAAAAGTGATTTGAAGGCGAGCTTTGCCTTCTGGGTTAAAGGTGAAAAATTCCTGCAGTGTTTCTCCTAATTTATCAAAAAAATAAAAAGGGCTTTCGGGCGTAAGTCCCGCACTGGGTAATGCCGCTTGGTTTTTAGCAAAAACGAGAAGCGGAACAAAAAGAAACAAAATGATGGCTGTTTTAATTTTCATTGCAATTTTTGCTATTTATTCCCTTAAGTTATGTAAAAACCGACATTTTGATTGTAGCACAATCGCTAACAGTGAAAAGCTACTGCCCCGCTACTCACTTTAAAGAAACTATACAAACAAAAAGGCGGCTATTGTGCATAGCCGTCGTCACTTTTTTACTTCATTCCCAGCTGTTGGAAAACGAAGCCCCAAATATCAGCATACATCTCCACTAAGCGCGGGATTGCTGGTGCGCTTCCGTGTCCAGCTTTTGTCTCCACTCGAAGAAGAATCGGATGAGAGGAAGCATTCGCTTCTTGAAGTCGAGCCGCCATCTTGTAAGCATGCATCGGGTGCACTCTGTCGTCTTTATCGGCGGTTACGATAAGCGTAGCTGGATAGTGCGCTCCGTCTTTCACATTGTGATATGGGCTATACGCCAAGAGATAATGGAACATCTCTTGTTCTTCAACGCTGCCGTAGTCAGGTATCCAGTGCCTTCCACTGAAGAACAAATGGTAGCGGAGCATATCAATCACTGGCGCCCCGATCACTACCGCTTTGAATAGTTCTGGCCTTTGTGTAAGTGTGGTCGCTGTAAGCAAGCCGCCATTTGACCAGCCAAAGATGGCGAGACGGTTAGAAGTGGTATAGTTTTCCGCAATCAGCCACTCCCCAGCCGCGGCGAAGTCGTCAAACACATTTTGTTTCTTATCACGCTTTCCAGCTTCATGCCACTTCTCCCCGAACTCTCCGCCCCCTCGGATATTGGCGATTGCATATATGCCGCCGCTTTCAATAAACGGGACAGCGCTCGTGCTGAAAACAGGCGTGTTGCTCACATTAAACCCGCCGTATCCGTCGAGCATTACAGGATTGTTGCCGTTGCGCTTCAATTCCTTTTTATGGATCAAGAACATTGGCACCCGCGTTCCGTCTTTGGAGCTATACCATACTTGCTTTGCTTCAAACCCGTCTGTATTCACACCGCCTTCGGCTTTTTTGAAGAGGGCGATGTGCCCGCTCTTCAAATCAAGCCGATAGATATTGTGCGGCACGAGGAAAGAAGTAAATCCGAAGAAAAACTCCTCTCCCTCATCTTCGCTGCTCAAACCAGTGAGCGAACCTAAAGTGGCGAGCGGAATATCTTTCACGAATTGCCCATCTAATAGATAGTGGCGAAAAACGGAACAAACATTCTCTTGAGTTTCGACAAAGAGATTGTCTTTGACAATAGTAAAACGCTCCAGTTTGTGCTCGCTCTCGGGAATGACGATATCAAACTCATCAATGCCAAGCCCGCTTTCGAGAATGTCCTCTATCCTTACGGATAGCAGTTTCCATAGCGGAGCGTTGAAGTTGGTCTGAATATACACACGATCCCTGTGTATACCGCCGAAGAACAGCGCTTCCAAGTTATCTACGACAGGCACGAAACCTTTCGTAGGATTCCGAAAATCGTAAAGATAGAGCGCCGTGCTTTCAACTTTGCCAGAGCGCTTGTCGACGGCTACCAAGAGATGGTTGCCGTCTTTTGAAACCTCTGCCGACGGAATATCTTCTTTTGCGATATCCTCTCCGAATACCATCGGATCATCCTGATAATTACGGCCCAGTTCATGGTAATACAACTTCTGATGAAATTTCTCTTCGCCTTTGGGCGCGTCTGGATGACGATGTGTATACCAGAAACCGCTTCCGTCAGGATTCCATACATGCGGACTCGGGTAGATTTCCGCAGGAATGGTATCGGGTAAGTCCGCGCCAGTTTCAACATTCAAGACATAAATGCTCGCTTGGTCGTTAGCGGCTTCGGATAATCCGTAAGCCACCAGTTTGCCATCGTCTGAAGGCGACCATCCGTGAAGAATCGTGCTTTTGTCTTCCGAAAGCGTATTGGGGTCAATAAGCGCTCTGGGATGACCACCCAAGCCATCTTGGACATACAACACACTCAAGTCGGCGTCGCCTTTTCGTTCCTCGAAAAAGTAGCGATTCCTTTTTGGCACAGGAATACCGACGGTATCAATCCTGAAAAGTTGGGTTAACCTCTCCTTGATTAAGCTTTGTGCCTCGATCCTGCCCAGCACGGAACGGGTTACTGCGTTTTGCGTTTCAAGCCAATACTTGATTTCAGCGTCGTCATCGTTTTCCAACCAACGATAAGGGTCTGGAACACGAACGCCGTGAATAGTATCAACCACGTCAACCTTACGAGTCGTAACTCTCTCTATCGCCATTTCTGCTTCCTCCTATTGGAAAAAGACTATTTCGTTCTGTCATTACAGTAGCGGATAGGGCCGAAAAAATCAACACTTTGCTTTTGTGTCGATGCGATTGAAAAATAAGGAAAGGCGGACAGTTTGGTGTCCGCTACTCCAATTTGGCTATAAATTTATTTACTCTTTCTTTTATTTGCCCGGGCTTCGAGCATAAGCCGTTTTATTTCCAAACGCTTTTTGGTTTTATGAGAATGGGATTTTTTATATTTTCCCAACCACCTTCTTGTCTTTGCCATATAAATAACTATATACCAATTTTGTTCCGAATGCTATAGGCGTTAAAATTCTATTTTCTCTTAAGAAGAACGCGCAGAGAGAAGATATGTAAAAGCAATACTTTGCCAAGCTCCTAGAAAGAACAGACTAATTTTGGCCCTTCAAGAAGGTTGCGATACTGCTGTTGTTTTGCGGAAGAATAAAAATCAACCCAACAGACCGCATTGCTATGCAGGCCATAGGAATCTTTTAAAGCTCCTTTTTCTGCCATATTATATAATCCAAAGTCCCAGTTGCCGGATGGTATATTGCCTTTGGTATACCCAATTAGATCGCCGGCATTAAATGCAATCGTTTCTGTAACGAAAGTGCCGCGGCTATCGGCTACTTTTGGAACTGACGGCAGAGCCAACCTGATAACATCTACCGGCTCGTCAATGTGATCAAATTTAAACTGAAAATCACAATTACCTTTGACTTTAAACATCAGGAGATATTGAGCGGGGCTGGACTCGTTGTCCTTTGAGTAGGCGCCGGATTCAAGAATGCCAGCGATAGGAGCATATACCGGAACTCTCTCGCCATTAGTCCAAATAAAGGAGTGTCCTTTTGGCCCTTCCGATGAAGCAGAACCTGGAGCGGTTATTTTTTGAATTTTTGCAAAATCCGAAATATCAGTGGTAAGGGTTGGATTTGTCTTCAGGCAATTCGCGTCTTGGGAGGACGCGGAAGGCGTAGAGCTTGCCACTGGAGATGGCGATGGCACCGCTTGATCTTTTAAATCAGGGCTTAGCTCAATAACGATCTGTCGTAATCTTTCTATTTCGCTTTTCAAGTATCCTTTTCTCTCAAGATCATTTAAGTCATCGAAAATACGGCTGGAGTGTTCCGTTGAAAAGAGCGAGCCTTTTGCCTTGCCATCTAAAACTTCCTGTTCTATGACCGCGAATAGCTGGGTTAAGTTCTCGCTAGGTGTTGATATTTTGATTTGGACTTTAGGAGTAATACTGGACACAGGGCTAATATTAGGAACGGGCGTCGCCGATTGGCTTACTATGACCTTCGTAGCACTTGGCGAAGTATGGGGACTTGGAGCGTAGTTCGTCGGCTCATCAATAGCGACCGAAGAAGTGGCCGGAGGAGAATAAGTTGGCTGTGGTTGACTTTGAGTCAAGTTCGGTTTCGACCGCTCTTTTTTATAATACAAAGCGACTCCGCTGACAGCCGATACTGCAAAAATAACTATGAGAACTAAAATAGGCAGAAACCCGCCTTCTCTAGTCGCTCTATTCATCATATTAAAATAATAACATTATCTTCACTCATTTCATACGACAAAACGAAGGTAAAACCTTCGTTTTGTCGTAACTGGCTCCGCGCGCTTCACGCATTTAGAACCGCCATTTGGCAGATTCCCGGCAACATTTCTCCGTTTAAGATCGTGAATTACTGGTAAAAAAGATGCCTCCGTCACGCGACGGAGGCATTACTGCCTCGTTAGAGCTCTCAAGCGTTATTGAACAGAGATAGAGCGATGCGAAGATAATCGTTGGCTACGTTAAGGTCCAAGTGATCCTCTTGTGTCCGTAGACGACCTTCTGCGTCAATGCTCAAATCCGTGAACTCCTTGGCTAGCTGTCGCACAAGATCGAGAGTCGTTGGACTCAATCCACCAGCAACTCCGAGCCCTATTTCAAGATTCTGTGCTTTGAGCGCCAGAAGATAATCGCGAGCGCGTTCTGGATCGAACGGCTTGCCATAGCCGCCGCTCGGGTCCAAAAGCACATACTCAGTGATTCCCTCGTATTCTGCCACTCTTGCGGCGAGCTGTTCCGGCGAATGGTTCACCATCTCGAAAGCGTGTCCGCCAATCTGCAAAACTATCTGCTTCGTAGGATGTTTCTGTCGGTATTCACCGAGAACGTCTAGCGATGGCCACGCAATATTGAGTTGAAAGCCGTGCATGTTCGCACCGCCGAACTCCGTCATCGCAACCAGTTGATCGCAGAGGGTGTCTTTCTCTTTCGTGTTGTAGTGAATCAGATTCAGCGCAAGCGGATGATCCGGGAAAATGCCAGCGATCCTATCCATTGTAGGATAGCGATTCGGCCATTTGTTTTGAATCCCGCGCATCGTTTTCAAACTCGCGAGAACCCCAATCATGACCAGCCGATCCGCGTTTTCAGGAATTGCGTCAAGAACCTGTAGTGCGTCACTCAAAGACATGAACCCAGTGATTCCGATGTAAGGTTTTCTCACTTCTTGTCCCTCCTATTCAGTTGAGAATGATCGAATTTAACTTCCACAATAATACATCAAAAAACTGACAAAGTCAAACGAAAAAAAGCGGCAACATCTCGCCGTTTAAGATCGTGAATTACTGGTAGATTAGTTCAACATCCAGATCGAATAGTTCAGATACGAGGCGAAACTCACCCAAAGAAGATACGGCACAAGGAGATATGCCGCTGGGCGAGAAATTTTGTAGAATACAACCATCGTCCAGACGATTGCAAACCAGAGAAGAATGATATCAACTAGTGCCCAGCCGGGATTTTGCAGGCCGAAGAATATGATTGACCAAATAGCATTCAAGAAAAGCTGGATGCCGAATACTCCAAGCGCCATTTTTACCTCTTTCCGTTCCCAACCCATACGCCATATCAAAAACGCCTCAATACCCATCAACGCGTAAAGTGTAGTCCACACGGGCCCAAAAACCCAAGCAGGAGGATTCAGCGCCGGCTTCACGAGTCCGGCATACCAAGTCGGAATCACGGAAATGGTGAAAACCGAACCGATTATACCGGCCAATTCCGAAACACCAATCGCAATAACCAATT
>CAZDDE010000015.1:10895-25725 GCA_964504205.1 uncultured Candidatus Saccharibacteria bacterium | reverse complement strand
ATTTTATTGCCAAAGATAAAGCCAAAGGCGGCGAACTCTATCTTGACCATATCTACGAACAAAGATCGCTCTATACTCGCTTTATTCCCGCGGTGCTTATCGGGCTTGAATTTTTTTGGGGAAAAAAAGCGCGCCTTGAAACAACCGAATACGAAGAAGTGGTGCCGAGTGACTGGCGGGAGCGGTGGCGAAACAGATTCAATCCCAAGTACCGAAAAGTAAGAGTTCTTTATACCTGTGAAAATAAAAAGATTCAAAGAACGGTTCTTTCCGCAAGCCCTCCGCAATACTACGACGACGTTTAAACAATTTTAAAAATGCCAATCTCTCGCCCCGCGAAAAGAGCGAGGGATTGGCTCTTCTATTTTGCGCTTAAATCCATTTATCTTGAGTCCAAAATAGAGGCAAAATGCTCCTTAAAAATTTAATTGGAAAGAGAGGAACGCAATGAACGCCACGAAAGAAGCTTTGGCATTTTTAGACGCGGGAATCAAAAAAAGAGAGAATACTCCGACCCTTCGTTTTGAAGAATATTTGGAACATGTACAGCGTAATCCAAAAGCGGCTTTGCGAAGTATTTCCCAGATATTTCATGACGTGGTGAAGGGCTATGTGGGCAAAGGAGTGGACGAATATCCCGACGACCCTGAATCTATTGGTTTTGTCAAATACGACTGTGCGAAACTTTTGGTTGAGGGCGCGGATAATCCTTTCTTTGCCGATAGACTCTTTGCGAATAGACTGATCAGGCAAGTGGAAGGTCTGCGCCAAGGATTCCATCAAAACCGGATATATGCTTACCTTGGTCCTTCTGGTTGCGGAAAAAGCACTTTTTTGAATAACCTTCTTAAATCATTCGAAACTTATGCAAATTCAAAAGAAGGCCAAGTCTTTGAAATTGTATGGGAAATAGATGAAGCTCTTTTTCTAAAAGATAGCGAAGCGCATGAAACCCTTACTATACCCTGCCCTAGCCACGACTATCCAATTCTAATCATCCCAAAGGAGTACCGAGCCGAATTTCTCGCCAAATTGTTGCCCGATACAATCGAACATTTTAAGGAAAAGGAGTACGAATGGATTCGCCAAAGCGATGTATGCACTCTCTGCAAATCACTTTTTTGGTCTTTACTTGAAAAACTCGGCTCGCTTGACAAGGTTCTTAATCTTGTCAAAGTAAGGCCGTATAAATTTGATCGCGGAGTAGGCGAGGGTATTAGCATCTTTAATCCTGGCGACAAGCCAGTCTTTGGTGTGCTAGGTGGCCGCCAACCGAGCTTCTACTTTACTAACCGGCAAATTCAGGAAAAGCTGGATAAGATTTTTGGGACAAACGTGGTACCGTACATCTATTCGCATTTGGCAAAAACCAATAATGGCATCTATGTGCTGATGGACGTTAAGCTGAATAACGCGGAGCGACTCACCGAACTGCATAATGTTGTCAGTGAAGGCGTGCATAAAGTCGGCAACATAGAAGAGCATATCAACTCCCTCTTTTTTGCGCTAATGAACCCGGAAGATAAAGAAATGTTCCAGGGGAAAAATTTGGAATCCTTGCAGGGAAGAATTCAATACAGCAACATTCCCTATGTCCTTGAGCCGTCAACCGAAGTAAATATCTATCTTGCCAAATTTGGTGAAACAATCCGCAAGCATTTCCTGCCAAGAATCCTTGAAAACTTCGCGCGGGTAATTATTGCTTCGCGCATGAATGAGGAATGTAAACCCCTTAAAGAATGGATACCGAGCATGGCGACATACAAAAAATACTGCGATGATAAAGGGCTTCTGTTACGCATGCAGATTTATAGCGGTGTGATTCCCGACTGGCTCTCGGAAGTGGACAAAAAAAAGTTTACCGCGGATGTGCGGCGAAAGTTAATCGCCGAAGGAGAAAACGAGGGGACTAAGGGCTTTTCGGGACGACACTCCGAGCGACTTTTCGAAGATTTTTTGAATAGTTACAAGGGAAGGTTAGGATTAATCAACATGGACAATGTTGCCGACTTCTTCAAGGATCATATCGGCAAGGATGTGCGCGACGCAACTTTACCACCGAAAGGTTTTCTTGACTCGCTTGTGAGTTCTTATGATTTCACAGTTTTGAATGAGGTCAAAGAAGCGCTTTACTTCTACAACGAAGAGCAGATAGCGCACGATGTTTTGCATTATCTTTGGGCGACAAACTTTGATGTTGGAACGAAAACAAAATGTGTCTTCACCGGCGAAGAAATAGAGGTAACCATTGATTTTTTGAAACTGATAGCCAGTCGTATTTCCGGCCAAGAAAAAACCTACCAGACGGCTTTACAGTACGCCATAGATATCCAGAAAAAGTATGCGGCTCTCACGGCGCGTGAAACAAACATAAAAAACATAATCAGAGAGACGGAGTTATATCGCGAACTCCTTACTGACTACACCAAAAATTTGAAGGGGAAGGTTCTTGCGCCATTTGCGACAAATCAAAGCTTTAAAGAAGCCGTCAAACTGTTTGGCACAAAAGAATTTAACGCCTTTGACACGCGCTTGAAACAGCACGTCGCCTACATGATTAAAAATCTTATGGAAAAATTCGGCTATACCGAACAGGGAGGCAGGGAAATCGTTCTTTATGTCTTAGATAAAAATCTAGTACAAAAGTTTGCTTAACCAAACAAATACCCTCCGATCACGGAGGGTATTTTATTGCTTCATTATTTTGCGGCGTCGCTTTTACCCGCTGCTTTGGCAAGCCTCTGCAACTCCACTTCTATTGCCGAGTTAATGGATCCTATTGGATATTTAATGCCACGTGGGTCGCCTTCCTGTCTTTCACCCATTTCCTTTCCGGTGAGGATTTCCATGCCTTCGTCAACTGTTTTTATAGCCCAAACGTGAAATTTTCTTTCGCTTACTGCTTTTATCACATCGTCGCGAAGCACCAAATTTTTAACATTCTGATGGGGGATGATAACCCCCTGCGTGCCCGTCAGGCCGAAGGCGCTACATATATCAAAAAAACCTTCTACTTTTTCTACAACCCCGCCGACCGGCTGGATCTCGCCTTTCTGATTGACCGAACCGGTTACGGCAATATCCTGCCGCAATGGCACGCCGGACAAACTTGATAAAATGGCGTAAAGTTCTGCCGCCGAAGCGCTGTCGCCGTCTATTCCGCTATAGGACTGCTCAAACGATAATGTGGCGTTCAGCGCAAGTTTTTTGTTTTGTCCATATTGCCCGCCCAAGTATCCAGCGAGGATCAGAACGCCTTTATCATGTGTTTGCCCGCTCATCTTGGCTTCGCGGTCAATGCTTATGACACCGCTTTGCCCAACGAAAGTTTTGCAAGTGACGCGGATCGGTTTGCCAAAGGAAATGTATCCGAGGTCAAAAACTGAAAGTCCATTGATCTGCCCAACCTCGCTGCCCGTCAGCGAGAGGAGCAAATCGCCGTTTTCGATCGATTCGTAGATTTTTTCCCTTATAAGACTTGATCTATAGACTTTATCGCGCATTGCCTGCCGGACGTTATCTGCACTTACAACGACACTCCCGCGGCTCTCGCGAAAACCCTCTTTTTTCGCAAACCAAGCGGCCTCGTTAAGCAAGTCTTTCACGGAGCGCATATCAAGAGAAAACTTATTTTGATCCTCCTGCTTGCGCGAAAGATACTTTAGAAATTCCGCCGTGCCCTCCGCGCTAACTGCGGGCATATTGTCTCGCTCGCAAAACAACCGTATCAGTCTTGCAAACTGTTCTATTACTTGGTCGGATCTTTTTACTTCCCAGTCAAACTCGGCCACCGTCTTAAATATCTCGTCGAACTGTTCCTTGTTAATTGGATCTTGCATAAAAACGCGATGGTAAATATATGGACCCCCCACTAAGACTAACTTCACGTCAATGTGCAAGGTTTCGGGGACCACATTCCCCCTAACAAACGAAAGAGAGTCGCTTCCTATGTCTAATCTCTTTGTCTCAAGAACCGCCTTAAGCTTCCACCATAGCCCCTTACTTAAAACATCCAGCGCTGAAAGTACCAGAACCCCATGATTTGCTTCGCTTAATAACCCCGTGCGCACGTTCATGTGTCCGCCAATAGGTACGCCGCCTGCGCCGAGAGTATAGCTTATTTCTCCAAAAAGCCGTCCATAATCCACATTCCTGTACTCAACAACTGGAATGCCCTCGGTTTTAGAGTTATCCACCCTTACATTTACTTTAAAAGGAAGGAAAGGATCCTTTTGGTAAGAAGACGTATTATAATGCTCGTTTTCGTTTGTAGACAAAAAGTCTTTAATATGCTCAAGCGTATACGCGCGGAGCGATTCAATAAAGCTAAAGATGCATTCGCCGTATTCGGCGATAATCGCTTTGCTTCCCTCCCTGAAGAGGTTGTCTACAATCTCCCTCCTGGTTGCGACAATCTTTTCGTCTGCATCACGTTCGAGTTTTCGCGCCCTGTCTATCAGGTCCTCTACACGCGGGAAATACTCCATGCGCAGTTTATCAATTTCTTCACGCTCGTCATCTTGCAGGCGATTGTATTCCTCTTGGTTCAGCGGCCTCTTGCCTACGGACGACTTAACAATAGGGTAAATCATAATGCCATTGGGATTGATCTCCATGCTAAAGCTTACGTTTCCAAATTCTTGGGTACTGACGCTCCGACCCTCCATTTCTTCCGTGAGTTTAGCCATGGCGCTCCTCTGCGCATTGATGACCTCTTGACGTATTCTGTTCTCCTGTTCTCTAACAATATTATCCGCAAGTCCCACAGGAATTTTTTCTTTTAACCCTTCAAACAACCGCTCTAGATCTTTTTCAAAACGGCATGCTTGGCCCTTTTCTAACTCAATGAAGCGCGGCTTTTCCGGATGTTCAAAGTTATATATACACACCAAGTCTCTTATCGGCTTTTGAGGCATCACAGATTTGGCTTTCTCTTCTAGGTTGGCAAGTAATGCCGTGCTTATCGTATCAGCTACCACAAAAATATGCCCGGGACGCCCAAGTCCTCTTTCCAGGGCATGCTCTACTCGCGACTGTCCAATGAATACGTCGTCTTCCAACGGCTCAAGTTCATCTGTTGTGCTAAAAGCAAATGAGAATGGCACGCAGGTAAGATGCTCTTCTGCAACGCGAAACAGATCAGTATTGATCGCCCATTCCTTTGCCGTCATATTATCCTCCTGTTTTGTATATTATCCTAGCACTTGTCAAGGTACGATTCTATAACTGATCTATAATTACCATTTCTTGCGACAACAGTCAATATGGAGGGGTAGCCCATTCTACATCTTTTCCGGCGCGCTGATGCCTAGCGCGCTGAGAACTTCTTTTAATACTTCCTGCGCGGCAAGGACTAGTTCAAGCCGTGCTTTGGTTAAATCTTGATCGCTGGATATAACTTTACAGTCGCGATAAAATTGATTAAAGATGCTTGCAAGTTCGTAGGCGTAGCTTGTTACGCGCTGGACCTGATAGTCATTTACAGTATCCTCAATAACTTCTGACCAGCGAAGTAAAATTTTTATTAGAGCCAGTTCGCTTGGATGACTGAGTAACTTTTGACTTTTGAGTTGTAATTTTGGCTTTTGGCTTGTGGCTTTTGGCTTTCTTAAGATGCTCGCCATTCTCGCATGCGCATACTGGATATAATAGACCGGATTCTTTTCTGATTGCTCTTTTGCCAAATCCATATCAAACTCCATTTGCGTGTCCAGTGATTTCATTAGATAAAAGTATCGCGCCACATCCAGACCCACTTCATCTATAAGTTCTTCCAAGGGAATAACATTTCCGGCTCTTTTGGAGAATTTGCCGCCACCTTTGGCCTGCACCAACTGCGAAACCAGAATATCAAACTTGCCCTTATAGCCAAGAATTGGCATGGCAATTTTCATCGGCAGAACATGGCCTTGATGATCCGCGCCGAAAATATCGATAATCATTTTGTAGCCGCGCTCTATTTTATGCAGGTGATAAGCAATGTCCGCGAGAAAATAACCATGCTCGCCGCTGGAACGCATTAGAACTTTATCTTTATCATCGCCAGACTGGGTAGTTTTTAGCCATTGCGCGCCGTCTTGATCATAGACAAGTCCTTTTTTCTTGAGAAGTTCAAACGTTTTCTTGATAAGCCCGCCATCCACTAAATCTTCCTGTTCTCTTGTCCAAACATCGTAGTGAATGCCAATTTTTTCAAGAAAGTTCTTGTTGTCCTTGTGAACTGCCTGCGCAAGTAAAAAGCCTGCCTGCGCTGGTGAGGCAATAAGTGATGCAAGCTCTTCTTGCAGTTCTTCTATCTTCTCCTCTACATACGGAGTTAAATACTTCTCCCCCATCCCCAACGCAGTTTTGCCAAGTTCTATGATTTGATTACTGCTTTTGGCGTTGTTAATATAATATTCTTTTGTAACTTTGTAACCGGCTAGCTTAAAAATATTTCCCAGAACATCGCCATAAAATGCTCCCCGGCCATTCCCAACCTGAAACTGGCCGGTTGGGTTCGCTGAAAGAAACTCTATGTTCAGTTTCTGTCCTTTGCCAACATTTTGTCTCGCTACGCGAGATCTCGCATAGCGAGACAAAAATTCAACAGACAACTTGAAATTTATAAATCCGGCTCCCGCGGCTTCAACTTTTTCAAATATTTCTTGCGCGCTTTTATCCGCTATTATTTTCTCGGCAATCATTTGGGCGATTAGAAAAGGCTTTTGTTTTTCGGATTTTGAAATTAAAAAAGCGATGTTGCTGGCATAATCGCCCAATTTAGAATCCGCCGGATACTCTATTTTTACTTCCGGCAATTCTTTATTGCCCAAAGCGCCGCTTTTTTGCAGAGCGCGCAAGGATTTTTGAATGATAGAATGAATCTTTTCACGAATAGTCATTTATTTACATTTAATTTATCATTTTTTTACCAAAATTAAAATGGCTCGCTTGCGAGCGAGCCATTAATGTCTTCTGTTAGCTGTGCCAATGATTTGACCGCAATCAGTGCAGTAAAGAATCATCATCTGCTCTTGACCTTCCCCTTGGATCGTCTTGACCGCAAAATTAGACTTTCCGCACCCTGCATTCGGGCACTTTGGTTCAACCATATTTTTCACCTCCCTTCGGAACCGTTTTTACGCCTATAATTTAAGTCTGCTTTCCACTTCTTCCAAAACAGGCTTGAGGGGTTTTGCTGATAGAAGCGTAAATTCTTTTCCGGCAGTCTCCTGATCCTTGAGGCCATTGCCGGTAAGGACGCAGACAACAATTTTGCCTTCTTTGTTTTCTGCATCGCCATTGTGGATTGCCTTGTCGAGTCCTGCAACTGACGCCGCCGACGCCGGCTCGCAAAAAATTCCGGTCAGTCGCGGGATCATCTTGTACGCCGCTAAAATTTCCTCGTCGGTTACAGAGTCAATCTTGCCGCCGGATTCATCGCGCGCCGCGAGAGCGCCTTGCCAGTTCGCCGGATTCCCGACCTGTATCGCCGAAGCGACAGTCTCCGGATTTTCTACAGAATGTCCGAGCACAATCGGCGCGGCGCCCGCGGCTTGATAGCCCATCATCTTGGGCAAATGCTCTACAATCGGTGGGGGCTTAAAGCCATGCGGTCTATGCCTATGCGGCGAATTCCAAGCTTCCGCATTCTCCTTGTTCCAATAATCTTTGTACTCTTTGAATCCCATCCAGTATGCCGTGATGTTCCCGGCATTGCCCACTGGAATAAAAAGGCAATCAGGAGCACTGCCGAGTTCTTCCCAAATCTCAAACGCCGCCGTTTTTTGACCTTCTAATCTATATGGGTTGATAGAATTGACCAGCGCGATTTCCTTGGGGTGCTTTTTGCAAAGTTCACGCACAAGATCCTGGCATGCGTCAAAGCCGGATTCTATTTCTAGAACCTGCGCGCCATAGGCGAGCATCTGATTAAGTTTGCCTTGCGCAACGCCGCCTTTGGGCAGAAGCACCGCCACCGGCAAACCGACCGCCGCGCCATAAGCCGCGGCAGAAGAAGCGGTATTGCCCGTGGAAGCGCAAAGGAGCATTTTCGCCCCTTCTTCCATCGCCTTTGCCACCGCCACAACCATGCCTCTATCCTTAAAAGAACCTGTCGGATTTGCGCCTTCAAACTTAAGATAAAGCTGACCATTAAAGCCAATCTCTCTTGCGAGCCGGTCGGCTCTTATAAGCGGCGTATTCCCCTCGCCAAGCGTGACGAGAGGCGTCTTATCGGTAATGGGCAAAAACTTTCTGTATCGTTCAATGATCCCCATGGAACCTCCTTGTCGAAGAACTGATCTTAAATTACAATAGAAATTACTACTATGTCAATCCTTGCTAAAAACAAACGCGCTTATTTCGATTACAACATCATTGAGAAATATGAGGCCGGTGTTGTATTGGCCGGACACGAAGTAAAATCTATTAAGCTTGGGCATATCAGTCTGCAGGGATCGTATGTGACTATCAAGGACAACGAGGCATTTTTGTTCAACGCTCATATTACCCCTTACCAGCCCGCGAATATGCCAAAGGACTACAACCCCACCCGCACACGCAAGCTCTTACTTAAGAAATCCGAGATTAAAACTTTCATTGGAAATTCCAAAATACAAGGGTTGACTATCCTGCCCCTTTCGGTGTATAATAAAAAAGGAAAAATAAAGATAGAGATTGGATTGGCAAGAAGCAAAAAGAAGTACGAAAAACGCGAAGCGATAAGAAAGCGTGATGTAGAAAGAGAAGTAGGTGTCCGCCTACGCTAAAGCTTCGGCGGACGCTGAATTTTTCACCCGCTCGAGTTTCGCTCTCGCTGGAAAAATTCGCGGGGACGCTAGGCTTCGACAAGAATCTTTATTTTAATACGCAAGTTGAGTCTTCTGTAATCTCAAAAAACTTACAGGACAAAATAAGTGCAAACTTATTCAGCAAGGTAAAAAGCGTCTTTGCGGGCGCTTTGACTCCTGCACCAGTTTACGCCTAACGTTAATTCGCGAAGCGTAAGCCATCCGCTGACTGAAGCTCGATAAGTCAATACGGGTGTTATATTTGCCGAGCTATGATACTGAACTTTCTCATTCAGTATTTGAAACAAAAGAGGATAGAAATAGCGATGTTTTGTCTATTTTTTATTCGCTATTTTGAACGCAACAAATAGGCTAAACTTGTAGAAGTGTTAATATGGAATTCTTTGGACGCGGGTTCAATTCTCGCCGTCTCCACCCAAATTGAATACGCCGCTCGAGCGGCGTATTCAATTTGGGTGGATATTCTAAACTTTGCGCAAAATTTCTTTGAAAGAAACTGACCGCCTCCGCGGAGTTTATCCCACACCGAGCTTGCTCTGGTGCGGGGTTCCGGCGGGACGCCTGCCTGCCAGACAGGCAGGCTCGGGCGCGGCGGAATTTTTGGCGGCGGCTAGATTCATAAATATAGTATATGGCAGTTTGGAATATAACGCAATGGAATACTATACTAACAATGTAATGCCTAGAGCAATATATACAAAAGATCACAATGCAATTGTTGAACGCTTGAAAAAAGCGCGTATTGATGCTGGGCTCGGACAAGTTGAAGTTGCTAAGAAACTTGGTAAAACTCAATCTTACCTTTCAAAAATAGAATCGGGACAAAGACGATTTGATGTATTGCAATTGAGAAAATTTGCAAAACTTTATAAAAAGCCGCTGGATTACTTTGTGAAATAAATATGCCGACACCAATACAAACAGTGCAATCTGAGAATACTGTGATTGATTATACTGCTTTAATTACGCAGTATCCTTGGGTTACCGCAAGAGATCGATATTGTATTCTTAGCCCGGATAGTGATGGTTTTCTATCCGGACTTTTGGTTACAAACTTCCTCAATTGGGAAGTAGCGGGATTCTACGATGGGAAAATTTTAATCTCTAAAAGAGGAGTAGATTTTAACGAGTGTGTTTTCCTTGATATGGAAATTAATAGACCGGGCGTAGGAAGTATCGGAAATCACCTAATCGAGTATAACCGTAATCTTGTTATCAATAATCGCAATTTTGATGCGTGCCTCCAGCCAAATATGTTAAGGGGGTTTGATGGAAAAAGTGCTTTTCAACGAAAATACCCTTTTGCAACCATTCATTTGCTCTTGAGCATCCTACAGGGTGCTGAAGTAATTAATGATATTCAAGACGATGCTATCAGCCCGATACTTTTTGCTGATGGAGTGAGTAATAACCTTTTTGGATATCCGGAGAATTGTCTTGATTGGATCAGATATCTAAAAATAAACCAGAATACACACATTCTGCATAAATTTCTATGCGAGACCAATCTTAATTTTTATCAAATAATGCAATACCTTCAGCGATTTTTTGTTATTCGAGATAGCTTCAACGCAACTGGATATTTCGACGGCACCAATTTTGTTCAGGGTGGCAATAACAAAAGGACTGGACATAAGCTTAAAATAACCAACGGCCAAGGTGCAAAAATCAACTTAACAAATAATGGCTCCTCTTTCGACATTCACCAGGCAGAGACCCAAAGAGTTCAAGGTTTTATACGAGAGGTTGCGGTGATGATGGGGTGGCAATATCTAGATAGAAAATGGAATTGGGGTAACTTTGACATTAAAATGCTTCAAAAGGGGTTGTTGTCTGGTGAATCAACGACTGCTAGCTCCCGCCTCAATAATCAAACTTACAAGACATTGTTTGATCAAAATCCATTTTCGCTTGCTATGACGGCAAGTAATAGAATTGAATACACACTGGAATAAGTAAAAGCTGAATTATTTAAACAAAGAATTTCCAACCGCTTTTAATCGTTCCTCGGTTAGTTCACAATACTCCTTTGAAATATCTATACCGATATAGTTTCGGCCTAATTGTTTTGCTGCGACAGCGGTTGAACCGCAACCAATAAACGGGTCAAGAACAACACCTTTTGAAGGACAGAAACATTGAACGAAATCCGTTGGAATTTTGTCTGGAAATGTCGCTGGGTGTTTCCGTTTGAGCGGATTTTTGTCTCCGGCATTCAAATAATCCCACACTGTGCCTCTGCACTTCATTGCATTTATCTCCCGTGTAATAGTTTTCGTCGTTGTTCCATCTGTACGGCGATTGCCACTTCCTGTCATCGTTTTCCCACCGTGCTTCGAGGGAACTTTTAGGGGCTCTTTATTGAAATAGGCAGGACGATCTCCTTTCAGAAAAATTGGCATATACTCATGATCTACGCGGAATCGTTTTGTCCACCAAGCCCCCTCCGTTCCATATTTTCTGTAAATTACCGTTTCAAAAAGTTTAAAGCCAGCATTGTCGCACCAATCTATAATTGTTTTGAATGATGTAAGAGTTTTCCCAAAATTTCGGGTCGCGTCCTGAATAACCATTGCGGCGATACCCCCATCTTTTAGAATACGATTAAGTTCTTTTCCGATAGCTGGTAAATTGAGCGAAAAACCATTGTAGGTTCTGATATCGTCATAAGGAGGCGATGTTACGACTAAGTCTATGGAATTTGACGGAATTTTTTTCAAGACCTCAACAGCATCGCCGCAAAGAATTTTATTTAATGGCAATTCGCTATATTTTGGGGTTTCTTTGTATTCGGGAAGTTGTATCGGCGATCTTATTTCTTCGCGGATAACATCAAGCACAATTCCTTGAATTGAAACATCCAGCCCATTTCTGAAAATAAGCGGCTCCATGTTTTTATTCGCTGGTTGTAGGCGGATATACCCCCTCTCTTTGTAAAATTTCTTCAAAGTTGCTTCGTGATTATCAATCAGTGCGACAACTTTCTGTCCGTTCTCGGCTGTTTCCTGTTGACGAACCAAAACAATATCGCCATCATTTATATTTTCATCAATCATGCTGTTTCCGACTACACGGAGAGCATAAACCTCTGACGAGGATGGAATTTTGCTTTGGGGAATAGCGATCATTTCTTTATTTTGTATTGCCTCAATCGGTTGTCCGGCGGCAATAGTTCCTAAAAGTGGAATTTTTATTAAACTAGAAACCGAATCAGAGACTTGAATTCCCCTTGCTCGACCGTGAGCTTTTTCTAAATATCCTTTTTGTTGCAATGTTGTAAGATGTTCGTGTGTAGTTGATGGAGAAATTCTAAATCGACGGGCAATCTCGCGCTCTGTTGGTGCTATACCTTTTTCTGATATAATCTTATTGATATAATCCCTAAGTTGTTTTTGTCTGGGTGTAAGCATATAGACAGTATAGCATTTTCACCCGAGCAAAACCCGAGCAGTTATCCACAGTGTGAATTTAGCCGCCAAAAAATGTATCGGCAGAAGCGCGGACGCGGCGGAAGGGGGTGAGTGGGATATTTTCCATTCCTTGCGCTTTTTTAAAATCTAGTCTATTCTTGAAATAGACTACTATAATGTCTTTACAGAAAGTTAAAATCATAATCGTTGCTGGAATCAGCGCTTTTTTGCTGATGGGTTTTTGGGTACTGTATTCAATGCCTATGGATGAGCGCGGAAAAATGGCGGACTGCCCTTTTACAAACGGTTCGGCAAGTTTATGCCAAATGCGCGCAACTGAACATATTGCCCAGTGGCAGCAGTTGTTTACCACAACGCCTGGAAAAAATCTGCTTTCCTCCGCTCTTGCCCTCTTAGTTGCTCTCCTTGCGGTATTGTTTCCAGTTATTCCAAGAGCGCGCAACAAGTTACTGCTCCAAAAATTTCGTAACTATTTTTATAAACACAAGCCAGAGATAAAACTATTCCACCACCTTCTTTTAGCTTTCTCTCAAGGTATTTTACACCCTCGCATCTACGCCTAAGACGCAGCGCATTTCTCTTTTTCAAGTGAAGTGCGTTTGTTTTTATTAGGCGTATTTTATTTACAATAACAATATGAGCAATCAACCATTAAAAAAATTACAGCTCAAAATCCACGGGATGCACTGCGCCAGCTGCGAAGTGCTCATTGAACGCAAGTTCAAAAAAGTCGCGGGCGTTGAGAAGGTTAATGTAGACCACGCCAGCGGCAAGGCAGAAATACTTTGTTCGCGAGAACCAAACTTGAAAGAGTTAGCAAGCGCCGTTCAGCAAGATGGATACCGTGTATCGCTCTGGCAGCAACAAGGGCACGCTTCGGAATTGCCCCACCAGAACACGAGGAAGGATTACGTTCAGATTGGTGCGCTTTTTCTCATTATCGTTGCGGTCTACCTCACGCTTAAACAGTTTGATTTAGTGCCTTCTTTGGGCATATCTAGCAACATGAGCTACGGATTTGTGTTTTTGATCGGGCTTGTCGCGGCAATGTCGACGTGTCTTGCAGTAACCGGCGGTTTGCTCTTGGCAGTGGCCGCAAAGTACAATGAGTGGTTCCCGCACCTCACTGGCGCGCAAAAGTTAAAGCCGCATCTCTACTTTAATATCGGCAGAGTCCTCTCCTACACGATTCTTGGCGGAGCGGCAGGGGCTGCCGGATCAGTGCTCTCTTTCTCTCCAGCGGCAACAGGATTCATGACCATTGCGGCAAGCCTTGTCATGATTATTCTTGGCTTTCAGCTCCTCCACATTTTCCCCTGGATGGCGAGATTTCAGCCGAAGATGCCAAAATTTTTAGCACATAAGATTCATGACTTAAGCGGCAAACACAACAAGTCCACGCCACTGCTCCTGGGCGCCGCTACGTTCTTTTTGCCGTGCGGCTTTACGCAGGCATTACAGCTCTATGTGCTTTCCAAAGGAGATGTGATGACCGGAGCTCTTACCATGCTTGCCTTTAGTTTAGGAACTTTGCCGGCCCTGATGTCTCTCTCGGCAATTTCCAGTTTTGCCAAAGGAGCTTTTCAGAGGCACTTCTTAAAATTCTCTGGAGTGCTAGTCATTATGTTAGGAGTATTTAATGTCAATAACGGCCTTGCGCTGACAGGCAGTAATTTCAATCTTGGTTCTATTCTTCAGGCAAGCGGCGGAAGCGGCGAGAAACAACAAATAGACCGCACTGCTCAAATTATTGATGGCAAGCAGATTGTGGATATGCAAGTCGTGGGGCTTAGCTATACACCTCATCAGTTCACAGTAGTGCAGGGCGTGCCGGTAGAATGGCGCATTGATGGCAGTCGCGCCCAAGGGTGCGCTCAAGTAATCAGCGTTCCCAAATTGGGAATTGTTAAATATCTTTCGCCCAATAGTCCGACGGTCATTACGTTTACTCCAAAAGGGGTTGGCTCAATCGGATTTAGCTGCACAATGGGTATGACGACAAGAGGATCGGCCTTCACTGTCGTGCCCAACGTCACTGCCTGCAATCCCAAAATTGCTAATTGTATTAATCTATGAAAACTACTACTTTTAACATTATTGGCATGCACTGCGCTTCTTGCGTGGTGCGCAACGAACGGAGCTTAAAAAAAATTAAGGGCGTAAGAGACGCCGTGGTGAACTTTGGCACGCATAGCGCCACGGTTGAGTTTGAAGAGACAGCAGTCTCCGAAAAAATTCTGCACGAAGCAGTAATTAAAAATGGCTATAAGGTGCTTACCGAAGATTCCGCCCGCCATCACCGAGAGATGGCGCAAAAGGAATTGCAAACGGCACAACGAAAAGCGATGCTCGCATTGGCATTGGCAGCGCCAGCAGTCATTCTAGCAATGTTCGCAATCAACCTGCCCATGAGCATCGCTGGCTACAACGCGAGTATTTGGATACAAGCCATCCTAAGCGCTGTTGTCATTCTTTTTTTAGGTTGGGAATTTCATATTGGTATGTTGAAGCAAGCACGGATTGGATCTAGCAATATGGACACGCTTATTTCTCTGGGAACGCTGGCAGCTTTGCTGTACAGCTTGTGGGCAATGCTTGCCCGCC
>CAZDDE010000015.1:0-10885 GCA_964504205.1 uncultured Candidatus Saccharibacteria bacterium | reverse complement strand
GCCGTAGCCTCGGCGAAGGCGGGGCGACACCAGACCTCTACTTTGAAACAGGCGCTGTTATCGCGGCGCTGATTTTGCTGGGAAGATATTTTGAAGCGAAGTGCCGAGGACAAGCCAGCGAAGCAATTGAGAAACTCTTGCAGCTTGGCGCAAAAACGGCGCGACTCATCGAAAACGGGCAAGAGCGTGAAGTGCCGATTGAGAGTGTAACTGTAGGCAATGTGCTTCTAGTCAAACCTGGAGAAAAAATCCCCGTTGACGGCAAAATAACCAGAGGCGCGACAAGCGCAGATGAATCAATGCTCACGGGCGAAAGCATGCCTGTGAGTAAAGAGGTCAATGACGAAGTGTTTGGAGCAACGATCAATCTCGATGGCGCTATCTATATCCAAGCAACAAAAATTGGGCAAGATACGGTCCTCGCACAAATCGTGCGAATGGTTGCGGAAGCCCAAGTAAAGAAAGCGCCTATTCAAAAACTTGCTGACAAGATTTCTGGTATTTTTGTACCGATTGTTTTAGGAATTGCCGCACTCACCGCAATCGGCTGGTATTTTAAAACCGGTGATATTGCGCAAAGTATCATCCCTGCGGTTGCAGTGCTTGTCATCGCCTGTCCTTGCTCGCTCGGACTCGCAACACCCACCGCAATTATGGTTGGCACAGGTCTTGGAGCAAAGCGCGGCATTCTCATCAAAAATGGGGAAGCGCTAGAGAAAGGCAAACACATAGATGTCATTGTTTTTGATAAAACAGGCACGCTCACCGAAGGCAAACCGCGCGTAACTGATATAGTGCCCTGTCTTCAAGATGTTAGCGCAGAGGACATTTTAACTTTCAGCGCAGGCCTTGAAGCGCTGTCCGAACATCCATTAGCGCAAGCCATAGTCAACGCCGCAAAGGAAAAGAAGATAGCTCTCAAGGAAGTTAGCGCTTTTCGAAATGTGCCGGGCAAAGGAGTAAGCGGTCGTATTGATAGTGCCGCTATCCTTGTCGGGAGCATGCGTTTTATGAAAGAGGTTGGTATATCTGTTGGAACTTGCCAACAAAAAATTCAAGAGTTGGAAGGACAAGCCAAAACGGTTATTGCTGTTGCGAAAGACAATCAAGTTATCGGCATTCTTGCTATTGCCGATTCTCTGAAAGAAGATGCCAAAGAAGCAGTAGGGAAACTTGGTTCTCTTAGCATCGAAGTCATGATGATTACGGGTGACAACAAAAGAACTGCCGAGGCGATTGCCAAGCAACTCGGCATTACGCAGGTTTTGGCCGAAGTGCTGCCCCAAGACAAAGCAGAAAATGTCAAAGCGCTTCAGCAAAAAGGACTAAAAGTTGCCTTTGTCGGCGATGGTATTAACGATGCGCCGGCGCTCGTGCAGTCCAATCTTGGAATTGCCCTTGGCACGGGCACCGATATTGCCATTGAGGCGGGAGATATTGTGCTTGTCAAGGGAAGCCCTCTCAAAGCGGTTGAAGCATTACTGCTCTCGCGCTTAACATTCAAAACAATCAAGCAAAATATGTTCTGGGCATTCTTCTATAACATCGCGGCTCTGCCGCTTGCCGCTTTTGGACTGCTGAACCCCATGCTTGCCGCCGGCGCAATGGCGTTTTCAAGCGTGAGCGTTGTCGGAAATAGCTTACGGATTAAAAGACAAAAACCGCAACGCATAGCGCTTCCAAATTCTTGACACAATCGCCATATTTTTGTAAACTGAGAATTGATAATAAAACGTCCACGCATCAACAATCAAATATTTGCCCTTGAGCTTCGCGTAATTGACGACGCCGGGAAGAACCTCGGTGTTTTGAGTAAAGAAGAAGCGCTAAATATAGCGCGCGAGCGAGGATTAGATCTTATTCAGATCGTCCCCACCGCCCAGCCTCCAGTTGCCAAGATCATGGATTTTGGAAAATTCTTATATCAAGAACAGAAAAGGGCGCGCGAGGGCCGCAAGGGCCAAAAAAGCGAAACCAAACAAGTAAGGTTTAGCGTGCGCACATCGGGCGGAGACTTTCAATTCAAAGCAAAGCAAGTGGACAAATTCCTGCAAAAGCGCTATAAAGTACGGATACTTTTAGCACTGAAGGGCCGTGAGAAGGCGTTGCGCGATTTCGCAAACGAACGCCTGCAGAATTTTTTGTCTTTAATTACCGAATCATACAAAGTTGAACAGTCCTTGAAGAATACGCCAATGGGAATAATGATGATAATCAGTAAGATGTAATGTCCGCTTTCGGCGAAGACTCATGACAAAATTAAAAAACAAAAAATCCGTTGTAAAACGTTTCAAAATCACTACGACCGGTAAGGTCCTGCATCGTCCCATGCATCAGGACCATTTTAATGCGCGCGATACCGGCAAGAAACGCCGCCTGAAGCGCCGCTGGGTTGCTCTTACAGGCGCCCAAGCCAAGGCGATTAAAAAATTACTGCCGTATCGCTAGCTTTTATGCGTATCAAACGCGGACGTGTCCGCGCCCAAAAAAGGAAACGCCTGCTTCTCCACGCCAAAGGGTTTAGATGGCGCAGGAGCAATGTCTATCGTCTTGCCAAAGAGGCAGTTCACCATTCGTGGGCCGATGCTTACATTGGCCGCAAACAAAAAAAGCACAACTTTCGCGCGCTTTGGAATATAAGAATTAACGCCGCCTGCCGCGACAACGGTTTATCATATTCAAAATTCATTTATGGCCTCAAGCAAAGCAAGATAGAACTTGATAGAAAGGTTCTCGCGGAACTTGCAAAAAATCATCCCGAGGTCATCAAATCTCTCGCCGATCATATTAAAAGCCCGAAATAATCGGGCTTGTTTTTTTATACTATAATGAAGTCCCCTTTGCCGGCGCGGTAGAAACCGGTAAAAACTGCGTCGTGGAAACTGTGAAGAGTAAGGGGACTTGTTTCGTCTTTCACATCCAGTATTGCCTGCTTTGTTTTTTTTAAGCTCAAGTATCCAAGAGAGTCGGCTCCTATTTCTTCGGCTATTTTTGACACATCGCCGTTTAAGCGCCTCGCAATTAAATTATTCCTAAGGTAATCTTTGTACGTATCAGTGCCGTAAATATCCGGCCAGTAATATTGCGGGGCAGTAACGCGAAAATGTACGCTCTGCGGTTTGGCGCGTCGTAGCAAACTTATCACCCGTTTAGCCGTCGGCCCGCGGACGATTGAATCGTCCACCGCAATAAGATTCCTCCCGCTGACAAGCTCCTCGATGATATTAAACTTTATTCCCAAGTACTCCAGCCGTATTTCCTCATATGGCTCCACCCACACCCGGCCGGTGTCGTTTGGGCGAAACAGCCCCTCCGGCTCATATTCTACATCGTAACCAAGCTCTTTGGCGTGAAGAAAATAGCCCCAAGCCGCCGCGCTGCCGGATCGGTTAACTGGAACAACCAAAAATTTTTGAACTTTCGAAGGTGGCGGGTGTTCCTCGGCGAGGTAATAACCCATCTTGCGCCGGGCAAGTTCAATCACCACGCCATAGACTTTGCTGTCCGGACGCAAAAAATAGATAAACTCAAATATATCAATACTTAACTGCCTAGCTTTAGCCCATTCCGTAGATTCAAGGCCATTTTCGCCTATGACAAGCAGTTCGCCCGGATCAATCTCCCGAACGAATGAAGCTATTTTTTGCTCGTTTTTTACTTCAATGCTCAAATGGTCAATCGCGCAGCTTTCCGAAACTACGATGTAGTCGTTCCCTCTCCGGCCTAACTGAAGGGGGTGGAAGCCGTATGGATCACGAGCCGCATAGATCTTCTTGTCGTACAGAAAGACGAAACAGAAAGCTCCTTGAAGCTTTGGAAGAATCTCAAGTATGGCGTCTTTGAATGTTTGAGCGTGACTGCGCGCGAGCATCGCGGCAACAATTCTTGTGTCAGAACAATCCTGATCAAGGAAAACTCCCGAAAACTCGCACGATCGCTTCAGACTTAAGGTATTAACGAGGCTCCCATTGTGACCGAATGCGAACTCCTTGCCTCTAAACACACCAAAGACAGGCTGAGCGTTTTGAATACTGCTTGATCCGGTACTTGAATAGCGCACATGTCCAATGCCGACGCGCCCTTTCAGCATGCTTGCGCTCCTGCCCATAAAAACTTGCGGCATCTCTCCCATCCCCACACGGCGGTAGATGTAATCGGAGTTTTCATCGCAGGTAGCGATGCCGCCGCTCTCCTTGCCACGATGCTGCATTGTCTTGCATGCAACAAAATTGTCTGGTCCGGCTTGCCGCTCTTCGTTCCAGAGACCAACTACTCCGCACATTTTGCTCCTCCTCTTAAATTGTTAAATTGCTATACCCTCGTCAATAACTTTAGCTTATCCAAGAATTCCACAACTCGCAACGTATTGACAACATCTTTAGCTTCAGCCCAGCCGCGGCGAGCTTGGGCCACTCCAAATTCAAGGTCCCAAAAACCATCTACATGATGCGCGTCTGAATCTATCACAAACCTTACGCCGCTCTTGACACCCATGCGAATGTGCTCGTCTTTTAAGTCCAGCCGTTCCGGATGCGCATTTATTTCCAGAATTGTTCCGGTTTTTACTGCCGTTTTTATAACTTGCTCCATATCAACTTCATATGCTTCGCGTTTGTTAATCTTCCGGCCGGTTGGATGGAAAAGAATATCAACGTGCGGATTTTCTATTGCATGGATAATCCGCGCGGTCATATCTTTCTTAGACATCTTCATCAGCGAATGCACGGATACACCCACCACATCAAGTTTTGCTAAAACATCATCGGCAAGATCAAGCGAGCCGTCTTTTTTAATATCCACTTCCGAGCCTTTCAGGATTTTTATTCCTGAAATTTTTTTGTTTAGTTTATCAATTTCCGCCATCTGGCGCAACAGTTTCTTCTCGTCACAGCCGCGTGTCATCGCAAGACTTTTCGTATGGTCCGTAATCGCAATATATTTGAGTCCGGCCGCCTTGGCGGCTTTGGCCATTTCTTCGATAGAATGGTCGCCATCGGTCCAGTTCGTTTGAACTTGCAGATCGCCTTGAAGTGAATTGTACCCAATAACTTTCGGTAAAGATTGGCCTCTTTGCAAAAGCTCTATCTCTCCAGTATCCTCGCGCAACTCCGGTTCCATGTATTTTAATCCAAGCGCTTCGTAGACTTCTTCTTCACTTTTGCCGGCAACGCGCTTTTTGCCGCTGAACAATCCGTATTCATTAAGTTTCAAGCATTTAGCAATCGCAATCTGCCGCAATTTTATATTATGCGCCTTACTGCCGGTAAAATACTGCAAAGCCGCGCCCCAGCTTTCTTGCGGCACAACGCGTAAGTCCATATCAAAGCCGTCTTTAACCCTAATTGATGCCTTTGTTAGGCCATGGCCCCATACTTTTAGAACATCGCGCCTGCCGATAAATTTTTCAATAACCAGTCGCGGATCTTCTGTTGCGACCAGAATATCAATGTCCCCGATCGTCTCTTTTCTCCGGCGCAAAGAGCCGGCTTCAGATACATTGATAACTTCCGGAAGCTCGGCAAATTCATCTATAAATTGGCGAACGCGCGGCAAGATATAGCCAAGCGGTATCCGCCCAAAACTTCGCTTCACAAATTCTATGCCCTCTAAAATATTCTGTTCGCTTTTTTCGCCAAAACCTTCAATTTCTCTAATTTTTCCGATTTTTGCGGCTTTTTCGAGATCCTTTAAGTTTTTTATTCCAAGTTTTTCGTAAAGGGTTTTAACGCCTTTTGGTCCAAGCCCTTCCACGGATGTTAGCTCCTCTAAATCAACTGGCATTTTCTTCTGAAGCGCTTGATATTCTTTGATTTGGCCAGTTTTTATAAACTCTTCTATTTTTTCCGCCATGCCGCGACCGATCTTGGGCAAGTCCACAAGCGCTTTAATGCCGCCTTTTTCATATACTTCTTTTACATCTTCGCTCAAAGATTCTATTTCCATCGCGCCATTTTCATACGCCCGCGCGCGAAACTTGTCGTCCTCCATCTCATAAAAAAGAGACATCTTACGAAAAATTTTAGCGATTTCTTGATTGGTCATGTTTCTATGCTACTATGTTCCGAAGCCCTTTTACAATATACAAAGAAGGAGTAAGCAATGCCGATCCATAAAATATATGTTATAAACCGCGAAGAATTGAGTAAAAAATCCGGCATGCGGCAAGAAACACTCTATATCCTTGAGGGTGATCTAAACCCGGAAAAATTCGTGGAACTGTTTGTTAATCCCCGCCTGCAAGTGTACGCCTGGCGAGCAATACTTCAAGAAAAAGACGGACCGATCTTTGAGGTACGGCATAAAAAAAATTTGATTGATCCGGAGATAGACAGTTTCTTTGCCGCGGCGCGCGCCCTTGGGGAGAGCGGTCTTCAGTCTGCGCGCATCGTCAGGATTTATCAATTCCCCGGATTAACCAGAGAAAATGCCTTGAGCGTTCTTGTAAGCAGGGGCCTTTTTAACTCCGACGCGCACGAGATAGCCGATCCGTTGGAGAATATTGCGACGCTCCGACCCACTCGTAAAAAAAAGTCTGCCGAGCTTCTGGATTTACGGACCTTTTCCGACGAACAGCTGCTGCACCTTTCCGCAAAAAATTCCTGGAATGCGCCGTTAGAGCAACTTCAAACAATACGCCGTTATTTCATCGAAAAAGATCGGCCAGCGACTTATCTAGAAATAGAGATGTTTTTGGCCGCATGGTGCAATCATTGTTACCACTGGGTCTGGAAGGCGTTGGGACTTTTCCAAAAATTACACGCGGCTGAACGGGCAGTCAACCATCCCCTTGTCATTTGCGGCCTTGGTCAGGGAGCGGCTATTGTCGCGTTTGATAACGATACTGCGCTGATTTTCAAGATAGAAAGCCACAATCACCCCCTGTTCATCTCGCCAAAAGAAGCAAACAAAACCGGGGTTGGAGGAGTTATAAGAGATATTCTCGCCGCCGGCCAAGGCGGCTACCCGATACTCTGCGGCAATGCCGTGTGCACAACATGCAAAGAAGAAAATCCTGAAGGGTGTATTGAACCTGACATCATTGTCCTTGGAGCTGTTGAAGGCCTTGCCGAATACGGCAACCCCGTAGGCGTGCCAATCGGCGAAGCGGTCTATAAACGCCATCAGAACTTCGCAAAGCCATACACGGGGGTATACGCGGTTGGGATTATCCCGAAAAAGTATGCCCAAACCGAGAAGCCAAAAACTGGCGACGTAGTCCTGCTCATCGGCGGCCGCACAGGACGCGATGGCATTCACGGAGCAGTCGGCAGTTCTGGTGCGATAACCTCGGAAAGTAAGGATAAAGAAATCGCCACAGTGCAAATCGGCAATCCCATTTGCGAACGCAAACTTATAGATGGCATTTGCGCGGTGCGCGACAAAGACTGTGTACGCGTAATGCAGGACCTTGGCGCCGGAGGGCTTGTTGGCGTATCTTGTGAAATCGCGGCAGAAACTGGCATAATCTTGTACCTTGATAAAGTGCCGCTCAAAGATACCAGCATTTCTCCGCGCGAAATTGGCATTTCTGAATCGCAAGAGCGTATGCTCTTAGTTATTCCTTCCGACAAGTTAAGGCGCGCCAGAAAAATCCTTAAGACCTACGGGGTTCTCAATACTGTGGTGGGAAAAATTACCGATACAAAAAAACTTGAGGCGATTTGGCGCGGCAAAAAAGTTATGGATGTTGACATGGACTTTCTCTGGACCCAATGCCCCATACCAAATCTGCATATCCAGGAGCCTCCTTGGCGAAACGATAGCCCGGCTGAACGTATAGATAATATAGGTCTTACAAGTCTTGCAGATTTAAAAGAACGCGCTAAAGAAATACTCGCAAGCTATAATATCAGCGATCAGTCTTCTGCCCTCTTCCAGTTTGACAAGACCGTGCAGGGCCGCACCGTTGTAGAACCGCTCGGCGGTAAGAACGGGAGGATGCGCACGCACATATCAGCAATTATTCCCAATCGCAGTGAGCGAGGCCTTATCAGCACCCTGGCAATCAATCCGCAGTGGTCGCACTACGGTCCCGCGGCTTACGCTGAGCGCAATTATTTTGAAGCCACAGCAAGATTGACTGCGGCAGGAGCCGATCCTCACCAGATATTTCTTGCCGCAAATTTTTACTCGCCCGAGCAAGACGCGCACACAAACTGGTATTTGGAAAAACTCGTCAATCGCCTTTGCGAACTTGAGCTTGAATTCCGCATCCCAATAGTTAATGTCAAAGACTCAAGTTCAGGAACTTTTGTACGCAAAAACGGCGGCAAAGAAAATGTCCCGATAACACTTACTGTGCCTGGGTTCGGCTTCATTCCCGATGTTAGAAAAGTTATAACGCAGGACTTAAAACGTTCCGACAGCACATTGATTCTTGTGCGGCCGCTTGGTTATCTGAAAGGGTTTTATACAAATCTTCACCAGCTTTATCGCCGCGATGACAACCCCATTCTTTCTGCGGCGGTTATTGGCGAGGGCGGTTTGATGAGCACGCTTTTTGAAATGTGTTATGGCGGAGATATGGGCATGACATTGAACTTATATGCTTTGGGTGATGCTCCGCGCGGTGAGATGCTATTTAGAGATCGCGAACGGACGTTTGTTTTCGAAGTATCAAAAAACGCGGATTTGACAAAAATCCATCAAGATCTTGGCTTACCCGAAATGATCATCCTCGGCAAAACCCATGCCGAAAAACAATTCTTTGTCTATAACACCGGCGCACATTCTATGCGCTGGAACTTGGATGAACTCGCAAAATCTTGGGAAAGCACGTTCCCCCTCTTAATGTAAGAGGGGGCTAGGGGGAGTTACAGTATGAAAAGCAAACCGCGCGTTGCCGTCCTCTACGCGCCCGGCACAAATTGCCATAAAGAAACTCTGCACGCAGTTACTGAATTACTTACTTATCCTGCGAAGATTATATTGCTCAAAGAAAACGGCAAATTATCGCACTCACTAAAAAACTTCACGCATTTGATTATTCCCGGCGGCTTTTCATTCGGCGATCACTTTGGCGCAGGGCGCGTGGCCGCACTGCTTATCAAGTATGGCTGTATGGATGAACTGAAAGAATTTATTCAGCGCGGCGGAAAGGTTATGGGCATTTGCAATGGCTATCAGATACTGTGCGAACTTGGCTTTCTGCCCGGGACGCTCGCGCTCAACACATCAGAAAGATTTGAATCAAGATGGATTCGTGTGCGCACAACCCTTGATGAATTTTGGGCAAAGAGCGACCTTGAAAACAAAATACTACGCCTCCCGGTTGCGCACGCTGAAGGCCGCTTTGTCATCAGGCCAGGCGATACTATTTATCCGGCAATGCATTATTTAAACAAAGAAGACCTATGGGCTGTCGGCAACGATTACCCGGAAAATCCGGCTGGCAGTGAGCGCGCCATCGCCGGCATTTTTAGCGACTTTCGAGGTCAAATCTTTGGCCTGATGCCGCACCCCGAACGCGCCTGCCTGCCGATTCATGAATCGCAGGATGGACTGGCTGTACTTAAGGCATTTCTTGTATAAAAAAATACCCCCGATTGAACGGGGGACTTTTGTTTATTTGTTGGTAGTTCCCCGAATTTATCGGGGAGGTCTGCCGCTAATAGGCGCGGGATGACAGACCTTATAAGCTATCGAATTGAGGTACAATTTTACTCTGCGGATTAAAAACGTAATAAACTTTTGGATCTATGCTTTGCTGACGTTGAACTATCACGCCATGTTTATGAAGGGCAGTAAAAGCCTCTGCGAAGCTGTCTTTTGTACTTAAATTTCCTAAACTCCTTCGCAGATCTTCCCACGCAAGCTGATATAAACCAACAAACCCCTTCCGGTTTTTATCTGTGGCCCAGCGCCCTTCTTTTAGGCCAGAAATTATCGCCTTCAACGTGAGGAGATTCGCATCTCGTTCCGGTACTACTAATGTCCCCTGTTCCAACCCAGAAAGAATCAGCTCAAAAACATTTACTGCCACCTCGGGCCTTTCCGCATTGTTGTTGCGATAGTTCATGAGCAGAATTATTCTGCCATCACTTGAAGCCATAGCTCTCCGCGCAACATCTACCTTAAAGGTTATCCATACTTTGCGCGCATTGGCTATATTTCCGCGCGTATCGCCGAAATCTCCGTCTCCAGACACAAGTATAAATGTTCCGATATCCGGATGACCTAAAAAGTAATTTACAAACTCATCAATCGTTTTATCAACGGAGTCTTTGCCGCCGAGTTTAACTGGCGGACATGAAATAATTCTGTATCCTTCACTGCCATCACCCGGCCTCCCATCTTCCTCTACGCCCTGCCTCATTATCATCTGTATTCTTGCAGCGATATGTGAAGGGATGAACATAAGGGACAGCTTGAGCTTGCCAATCTCGCGCGCAGTAAGGATCAGCTCGCGCAATGGAAACTCGGTTTTGAGTTCTGCCATACGCATATAGATATTATAGTAATCAACGAACAACATAACGCCGTTTCCGGGGGCGAATTGCGCGCCTTGCGGCATTACTGCGCCTGCCTGACTGGCAGGCGGGCCTGCTTCATGACTCTCATCAACTTTTTCTGTTTTACTTTTCGGAACTTTTTTCAGCCTTGGCTCCTTTGCGACAGGCACAGGGCTTCGCTTCGGCGCGCCAAGAATATCTTCGCCCAACTCTCCTATCTTGAGTAGTTTTATGTAAATAATGCTAGTTCCGCCGTTAGTTCTTTTTTCGATATACCCGGCTTTCTCCAGCTTGTTAAGGATCTTCCCGGCAGTGCCATACGGCACGCCATTCGCATCAAATAGTTTATACGGATCGCTCACTAACCGATCAGTGCTAAATGCATTTTTCGACAAGAGATTCCAGACCTGAACTGTTCTATTCAGCGTTCTTGC
>CAZDDE010000014.1:0-32810 GCA_964504205.1 uncultured Candidatus Saccharibacteria bacterium | reverse complement strand
TCGCTTTGCGAGGCCAAAACCGCCAAAGAGCCCGGCCGAATTAAATTCGCAGAAATGTTGGCAATTCTCGAATCCGGAAAAGCGGATGGAATAATTTCATGGCACCCCGACAGATTAGCTCGCAATTCAGTAGATGGCGGAAAGATAATTCATTTTGTTGATCGCGGCTTGATTAAGTCCCTAAAATTTCCCTGCTTCTGGTTTGAACCGACACCACAGGGCTTGTTCATGCTCAATATTGCTTTCGGTCAATCAAAATATTTTGTAGATAATTTGCGAGAGAATGTGAAGCGCGGTTTGCGGCAGAAAATACGAAATGGAACATGGCCTGGCTGGGCTCCGGTGGGTTATCTCAATAATCCAAAAACTCGTGGAATAGATATTGACCCAGAAAAATCTCCGAGAGTAAGAAAAATGTTTGAGCTATATGCCACCGGAAACTACACGCTTTATTCTCTCGCAAATTGGTGCAAAGGAAATAAACTACGTGGCAATCTTGGTAAAGAAATTAGAATTGGAAATATTCAAAAAAATCTACAAAATATTTTCTATCTCGGCTTGATGAAATGGAAGGGGGAAATTTTTGAGGGAAAACACGAGCCGTTAATCTCAAAGAAACTTTTTGATCAATGCCAAGAAGTGATGGCGAAACGCGGAAAAGTGCAAGAAGTTCGCAAACACCATTTTGCTTTTCTTGGCCACTTAAAATGTGCTTCTTGTGGTTGTTCTATTACCGGAGAGCGACAGAAAGGACATAACTATTATCGTTGCACCAAAAAGAAAGGACCCTGCCAGGAAAAACACTATCTCCGCGAGGAAGCACTAATCGAACAAATCAAAAGTTTTCTTCAAAAAGTTTCTTTGTCGAGCCAAGACACCGAAAAAGTTTTGGCGGCGTTGGACAGCGAGCAAGATAAAGCGAGAGAACACGCACAAAGCGAGGTTAGCGTTTTGAAAGAGCGGTTAGCAATTATTGAAACGAAACTTCAAAAGCTGTTAGACATCTATTTAGCCGATGTTTTATCCACAGAAGAATACGCCGCCAAAAAGCAGAGTCTGCTTTCCCAAAAGGTCGCACTAAACGAAAAAATTACCGACTTTGAACAAAAAGGATTGTCTTGGCTCGAACCGGCTCGTGAGTTCGTAAAATCCTTAAATCAAGCCGCAAATCTTGTTCAAACAGATAATCTTTCTGAATTGCCAACATTTCTGAAAACAATCGGCTCGAACCATGTTTTAGAAAATCGTCAATTCGTTTTTGCCCCGAAAACCCAATACAAATTAGTCGCCGAGCGAGGCGAGGCGAACCTTCAAAACTTGCAATTTCCTCAATGGTGCTCGAGGTGGGACTCGAACCCACAAGCCTTGCGGCAGCAGATTTTAAGTCTGCCGTGTATACCAATTCCACCACTCGAGCCCGTGGAGGCGCCTGGCGGAGTTGAACCGCCGTAGAGGGTTTTGCAGACCCTTGCCTAACCGCTCGGCCAAGGCGCCAAAGTAGCTGTTAGCTCTGCCGCCGTATTCTTCACCAATTCTACTACATCTTCCAACGATTTTCCAGTTATCTCAAAGCCAGCGGCATACTTATGCCCGCCGCCGCCGAGAGCGCGAGCGATACTTGACACGTCAACTCCCTTAAACGACTCGCTGCGCAAGCTTGCTTTAATAACATTCGGCTCACATTCTATAAGCACCAATGAAAACTTTGTCTCCGGAGACAAATTAATAGTGTTTGCGACACCTTCAAAATCATCCAGACATCCGCCAAGCTCCAGGAATTTAGCATGCGAAATTACAATATAATTCATCTCGCTTGCGCTATCGTGCTGAGCCGCGCTAAGCGCGTAGCCCCATGCCTTTAAGCAGCTAAGCGGCTTATTCGCGAACGTATGTTTATGTATTTTTGCAAGCGAAGCGCCACAACGCAGAAGATCGCCTGCTGCTCGCAATGTTCTAACCGATGTATTAATATGCGCAAAACCTCCCGAATCAGTTAAAATGCCGGTTAAAAGCGCTGTTGCCACGCCCACAGAAATCTTAAAACCTCCATAAACAAAAAAATCGTAAAGTATCTCGCAGGTAGAAGAGGCGCTGTCATCTATAATTAGAATGTCTCCTTCCTGCTTGAAATACGGGTGATGATCAAAGGTGATTATTGCCGCCTCTTCAATATACTCTCTGTTCACGCCGAGCCGCTTGAAATCACCGTAGTCAAATCCAATGAAGACATCTGCTTTGCTACGATCGGGAAAGCATTGTGATACTTCATGAATAATTACCTCGGAATTCGGAAGAAATTTAAGATAAACCGGCAGAGGATCCTGTGAGAAAACGACGACATTCTTGTCTCTCAATTCTCCAAGCGTTGAAAACATGGCGAGCATAGATCCTATCGCATCGCCATCTGGATGCTCGTGTGAGGCAAGAAGAATATTCTTTTTTTGCCTAATGAGACTTGCTGTCTCGCTAAATTCCTTTAAGAAGTTCATCTAATCTTGCTGCTTCCAGTTCGGCTTCATCATTATGAAACCTTACTTTAGGAACCGGCCGCATGCGCAGGCGCTTATTCAAGGCCTGTTGGATTTCAAAAATACTTTTACCAAGGATTTTATTCACCTCTTCCGCCCGTTCATCAGGAATGACCATAAAGTATACATCAACGTAGTGCAAATCCTCTGCAAGATTGACTCTCGTCACAGTAAGCAAAGTCCCCCTTCCCAAATCCACGCACTTATAAATGATCGCAGAAATTTCTCTTTTAATTACTTCTGTTGCTCGTTCTAGTCGCCTAGTCATAGTTCAATTGCTGAAACTCGTAGGATTGCAAGATATCGCCGACGCGAATCCTGCTCTGCCCCTCAAAAAGCACGCCGCACTCTTGTCCTTTGACTACTGGTTTATCCGCTGCATTTTCGCCTATTTTGACCTGAGTTATTCTGCCCTCGCCAATCATTTCCCCATCGCGCAAAACACGCGTTTTGACCCCGCGGCGCATCTCCCCTGCGATAACTTTTCCGCCGGCAATCATGCGCGCTCTTTCTGTACGAAAAATCGCAACAACCTTTAACTGCCCGACTTCTACCTCTTTTTTCTCTATGCTCAAAAATGCACTAATTTTTGCGCGCACTTTTTCCACAAGCTCATAAATTATTTCACTTACCACAATATCCACCTTCATTTGTTCGGCAAAGTCTACCGCCTTACTGTCCAGTTTTGTTCTGAAACCCGCGATCAGGGCATGCGCGGCCGCCGCAAATTTTATATCGGCTTCCACGATTTCGCCAACGCTTTGGTTTAAAATTCTTATACTAAAATTTTCTCCAGTTATGCCTTTGAGCACTTCCCGCGCCGCTTCGAGCGTGCCCTGAACATCGGCCTTCAAAACTATGTTAAATATTTTTGTGTCTGGCGCGCTTTCCACAACCTCGCCTCCGAAGTTGTATTTTCGCGATGCGCTTGCGGCAATTCTTTGCGCTTCCTCAATGCTCTCAACAACTTCAAATTTGTCGCCGACAAGCGGCACGTTTTCCAGCCCCACAACAAGAGCTGGAGTTCCGGGGGCCGCGCTGTCTATAGCTTCTCCGCGAAAATTATCCATTATCTTTACTTTTCCAAAGGTTGATGAAAGCGCAACAATGTCGCCAATTCTTAAAATTCCTTCTTGAATAAGAAATGTAGCAGTCGGCCCGCGGCGATGATTTAGCTCTGCCTCCACCACAACTCCTTTCGCTCGAACATTCAATTCCGCCTTGAGCTCTTCTAATTCAGCTGTGAGATTAATTATCTCAAGCAATTCATCTATCCCTTGACCTGTTTTTGCCGAAATCTCAACACTTGGCACTTTGCCTTGGTAATCTTCAACCACGATTTCCTCTTCCAAAAGCTGATTTTTTATTTTCATTGGATCGGCGCCGGGCTTATCAATTTTATTTATCGCAACAATAATCTGGATCCCAGCATGCTTAATATGTTTAATCGCTTCTTCTGTCTGTAACATTACTCCGTCGTCCGCGGCCACAACAAGAACGGCGATATCCGCGACTTTTGCCCCCCTTGAACGCATGGCGTAAAACGCCTCATGGCCAGGAGTGTCAATAAAAGTTATGCTGTGGCCTTGATGCTCAACCTGATACGCCCCAACGCTCTGGGTTATTCCGCCCGCCTCCTTCTCGGCAACTTTTGTCTTGCGAATATAATCCAAGATTGAGGTCTTGCCATGATCAACATGACCCATAACGACGACGATAGGTGGGCGGATTTGGATATTAGATTTTGGCTTTTTTGATGGCTTCATTTTCTTCTTTGGTTAGTTGATAGTCCAAATTTCCTTTACTGACAGGCTTTGCATACACACGCGTCCCATCTTGCGCATGAAGTGAAGATATTACCACGCCGTTATCCAAATGATCAAGCATGGCAATGGAAAAACTCTGATCGCCGCCGATATCCTTGAATGGATTATAGCGCACAATGCCGACTTTGCTTATGCTTTTTCTGGCCATTCCTTCTATCCACTTCATGTTATCAATTAAGAGTTTAATGTCATCTTCCGTCTTTTGCATCTTCTTTAATTCATACTCCAGCACTTTTTCAACAGTTTTTATCCTTGAACCGTTAAAAAACTTCGCGATTCGTTTATTTGTTTTCCAAATAAAAAAGAACATCAGCGCCTCTAAAACAAAAAGAAGGACAATGGCGGTTACGATCGTCGAGCTAAAAATTTGCATGATTTAAAGCGGTTAAACCTCAATCTCTCTCACTTAATAAGCTTAATAAGACTGTAAAAACTCTCTTCGTCCTTTTTGTGTTCTTCTATGCCAGGATCTATGCTCTTGAAAAATTCCATTGATTTCTCTTGCACGCGCTGTATTCTTTCTTCCGTACTAAACCTTTCTTCTTCCGCTTCACTAAACAACTCGCTCGCTTCAAAAACGTGCGCCATGGCACCTACTGGTCCAAACCGGAATTCGCCGCCCTTCTTTAAAACACGTTTGACTTCTTGAATAACAATTTTTATTTGTTCTCTGCCTTTTTTTCCTTCAACCGTGCCAATAGTAGGTGGAGCGGCGTGAGAAACCACAAAGTTAAAACTTTCATCTGCAAAAGGCAGTGCATCTGCGATGCCGCGAACGTAATTTACTTTTTTCCACCACTTGGGTGGCCTGTTGTCGACGCCGTAATGTCGATCTTTAATTACATGAAAAGGGTCAAAGTCAAAGGCAACCGCGTCTACCCCATGCTCCTGGGCTATTTTCACAAATTCAGCCTCCCCCGCTCCAACATCCAACACTTTTCTTCCCTTAAGTTCTTCCCAAGTTAAACCAAGGCGTTTTAGGATAAACTCCGCATATTTTTCCGGTTCTTCCCGCTCTTCCCTTTCCTCGTTTTTAACTTCGTCATCCCCTTCTATGGGAAAACGTTCAAGATCCAGCATAGTTAACATCGCATTTTCTTCAATTTTATTTACCTTTTGGGCGGAAGCGGGAGGATTCAGGGAGGGATAATAAACCCTCCCCGCCCCGTGTTCATCACAGGGCGAACCCACTGGCGGAGGGTAGAGGACTCGAACCTCTAAGGGATTGCTCCCGCTGGTTTTCGAAACCAGTGCCTTACCGTTCGGCGCAACCCTCCGTTTGGTCCCATTCATTCGCCCTGCCTGCTAGCACGCTTCCCTCCTTGACACCTGTCGTTCATAATAGCAGTTCTAACAGCAAAAATCAAACTAAAAATGTATCGCGGTCTGACCCCGATACATTTTTAGTTTGTTGCGCAAAATTACTGCTTTTTTAACGCTAAACTTTCGTAAATACGCGCCATTGAATCCTCTAATCTTTTTATCCGCGCCTGATGGTCTTCATCAACTATTTGCTCAATTCGTCCCAACCGATCAACAATGTCTTCGCTCACGATTTCTTCCAGGGCCTCTATTCTATAGCCGAGATCACGTACACTTCCCTCCAAAGCATCCATTCGGCTTTCCAGAGAAATAAGCCGCCCCTCTATACTATCTAATCTTTTTTCCACTCCCTCTAGTCTTCCTTCAACCCCCTCTAGTCTTCCTTCAACTCCGTCTAGTCTTCCTTCAACTCCGTCTAATCTTTTTTCTACGCTCAAAAAACCCCTTTGCACCATACCAGCCAAGTCATCGATTGTTACATTTTTTATTTTGAGCATATTCTAACTATATCCTTTGACAAATTTTTAGGCAAGTTTAGACCAACAATCTTTCCTTTAATGACCCTATCCTCTCGTAAAACCCTTTCGTATGAATAGAGTTTAACCTCAATTTCTCATAATCATAATGGTGGATCCACTCATGGAGCAGTGTATCTAAAAAAGTTTTTGGTGCAAGTTCCCGACCCCTGACAGCAGTAAGGTTCTGAATAGAAATACGTTTTGTTTTAGGGTAATAGACTCCATATTTTTTTATCGCGATACGTGTGCCCTTGCGTTTGTGCCATTGCTTTGTATCTGTTACTTTTATACTGACTCTTTCTATATTTGAATTATAGGCAAGCTCGTTGATTAAAAAATGCGCTAAACTCTGCCGTTCTTTATACCCTTGGGCGTAAAGTATTTGCCCGGCAATCCTCTTCGCCCTCGCAGACGGCGCAAAGTCAACACTTGTAATGGCGTTGCTTTTCTGATAATTAGTCATTAGGATATTATACCGCACCTTAAAAACTTGGAGGTCGTTATGGGCGAAATTGTCGGCGCAACTTTATGCGCGCATGTGCCCCGGCTGATGATGAGTCGGGAAGAAAAAGAGCAATACATGGGTCAAGGCGAAGGAGATATAAGCACTTTAGATCAAGCTCTTGAACAAATGTACGAGGAGCAAATTGAACACTTGGATTTTAACACCTTCTTAATTTTCGACACACACTGGTATTCCACGAAGGAATTCCTTATAGACGCCCGCGACTGGCATTCCGGGTTTTACACGTCGGATGAGGTGCCGACGATGATTCACGACTACATGTTCTGCTACCTTGGCGATCCCGAGCTTGCCCATCTCATCGTTGAAGAAGCTGATCAGGGCCCGCTCAAAGGCCGAGTGCTTGCGACGCAGGGCGGAGATTCAAAATCAATGGGCCGCCATTATCCGTCTCTCGTCACCATGCACTACCTCAACCCCGAACGTAAAGATAGGCCAAAACGTGCCATCTTGCCGATGAGCGTTGGTCATAGCACTTCTATCCAGAATGAACTTAACTATGGCGGAGCTATCGCGCGCGCGATAGAACGCAGTAATCGCCGCGTCGTGCTTGTCGCCACCGGCGGCCTTTCGCACAAGTTTCACAATTTTGATGATATCCCTGCAAAAGCTGGTGCGAGTGCTGAGAATGTATATTCTGATAAACATCGCAAACTGGACCTTGCTATTGTTAAGGCCCTAAAGAACGGCGATCATAATCGCGTGCTTGCAATGGCTGAAGCAATTAGAAAAGAGCTTTCTCCCGAAGGGCACTTTGCGCACTATCTACGCATGGTCGCCGCGCTTGGCGGAAAAAATTGTACAATCCCTGCCATCCAATACGGCAAATACGAATCGGCCATCGGCACTGGTCAAGTGGTGCTGTGGTTCCCAGTTAGAGGAGGAGAAGATGCGCGAAATTCCTGACGGCGTAATCTCAATGATGGTAACACCAACGTTCAATAAGGACAATGCAGAGAGAGAAGAGGTAAAAGAAGATTTTAACTTTCCGGCATTTCATCAAGAGATGGAATGGTGCGCGAAGCAAGGCGCAAAAGGCGTCGTGGTCACGCCAAGCGTTGGCGAGTTTGCCACACTTTCCGAATGGGAACGCATAGAGTGCCTTGAAGCATGCGCAAAATACTTACTGGAAGAGTTGCCCGATCTATTTAGGGTCGCGATGATAGCCGCGACAAGCACAGTCGCGGCGAGGTATTACGCAAAATACGCTCTTGAGTTGGGATACGATGCCGGACAGATTAATCCGCCATATTACTGGATACAAAACGAAGAAACGCTGTACCGCCATTACGCCGAGGTTGCTGAAGTCGGCTTACCCCTCGTTATCTACAATAACCCGCGCTTATCCAAGTTTGACATTAAGCCGAAACTCATGGCGCGTCTTGCCAAGATTCCCGGTGTTATTGCCGTTAAAGAGGTTAAAACAGATGGGCACGTTGACCTAGAGCCCTTGATTGCTGAAGTACGCGCGGCAAATCCGTCTGTAAAAATCTATACGACTTACCGCGCTTTCATGTACGGCATAATTCTTGGAGCAAATGGCGCCTTCGCCAATGTCCAGACAACGCCTTTCTGCCGAAAAATGTGGGAACTTGCCGCGGCCGATCCTCATTGGACCAAAGGACATCTTGAGGACATGAGCGCAATTCATATTGCCATGAATAATACATTTCCGCGCGGAGGCGAGGATAACCCTTATCACGTGGCGACAACCAAGCTCTACGCCTCATTAGTAACCGGCATAGACATGGGTAGCGCGCGCCGGCCAGATGCCTTTCCGCCGGACTTTCCAACTGGAGAACTCGAAAAACGGCTTCTTGAAAAATTGCCAAAACTTTACGAACTAATTAAATAACCCCGCAAAAACGGGGTTTTATTGTTAATAATATGCCGCGCAGATCATCTTCGTCTGCGTAAACGAGTTGCGGCTCCATTCGCCGCCTTGGCGGCCATAGCCGCTTGCTTTTCTGCCACCAAACGGCACGCGCAAATCGCGCAGGAAGTGGCCATTTATCCAAATCATTGCTGTATCAAGCTGTTTCGCCACACGCCTGGCTTTTTCCATATCCTGCGTCCAGATATTTGCCGAGAGGCCGTACTTGGTATCGTTCGCCATCGCAACAAGTTCTTTCTCGTATTCATCTTGACGTGAACAGTTTTCAAACCACGGAAATAGACTGGCAACCAGCACCGGGCCGAAAATCTCATCGCGCCAAATGCGCATCGTGGGGTCAATTCTGTCAAAGATCGTCGGCTCAAGAAAATTTCCTTCGCGCAGATCTGGCGGTCTATTCCCCCCATAACGCAACCGCGCGCCTTGATTTATCCCTGAAGCTATGTATTCCTCAACCCGCTCTAAATGTTCTCTATTTATCAATGGACCGATTTGTGTCTTATCATCAAACTGACTGCCGATTTTCATACACTTTACGTACTCTATCAGAGCGTCGATAAAATCCGGATATATTTCACCGGCAATAAGCAGACGTGAACCGGCAACACACGATTGCCCTTGACTGCGAAAGATACTCCGCGCCACGCCGATAACGGCAAGGTCCATATCAGCATCTCGAAAAACTATATTCGGCGCTTTGCCGCCAAGCTCAAGGATAGGCGGCATATAGCGATAGCGCAGGTCAACTTGGGCATCGGCAATCTTTATCACCTGCCCAACTTCAGGACTTCCGGTGAATGAAATTAGATTCACTCGCTCATCGCGCACCAGCGCATCGCCGGCATCGGCATCGCCGGGCACGATATTTAGCACGCCTTCCGGCAAACCGGCTTCTTCGGCAATTTTTCCAAGTTGAAGCAAGGACAGAGGCGCCCACGGCGCGGGCTTGACCACACAGGTGTTGCCGGCGGCAAGGCATGGCGCGATGTTCCATGTGCCAAGCAGTAACGGGCTGTTCCAGGGAATTATTATTCCCGCAACACCTATTGACTCTCGCAAAACTACACTCTCTATTTTTCCCTTGCGGCTGAGAAAATGAATTTTCTTTTCAAATCTTTCACGTTTTTCCCGGCTAAATAAACGAGCGAAAAACTCAAAATTTTCTGCGGCTCTTGGCACCTCGTGCTCAATGCACTCTTTGAATAGCTTGCCAACATTGAGCGATTCTATTTCTCCAAGCGTCTCGGCGTGTTTGCGCATCAGGCGGGCTATTTTTCGTAAAACTTTCCCTCGCTCCTGCGGGGTCATTTTCGGCCATGGGCCGCTGTCATACGCTTCTCTTGCCTTCTGAATTGCGTTCCGCATCATATCCCTATCGGCCATCTCTATCTCGGCTATAATTTCTTCTCGGTTGGAAGGGTTATAAAGCTTATAGCTCATCGCGAGTCTCCTATACTCCATACAAATACGCCGCTTAGAATATTCGCGCTGATCATGCGCTCGCGTCTTAGACCGATCTCATCTCGGCAGTATTCTCCGGCGCACATTTTCAACGTAAAGCTTCTATCTCCCACAACGCCACCTCCGACAATTTTTAAAATTTTAAGGTACAACATATACTAACATCTCTTTTGGAAATAATATAGCCGATTAAAAAAACGGCACTAGGTTTAGTGCCGTCAACGGACAAATACGAGTGTCTAGTGGCCAAATCCTCCTCTGATTATTGCCCTGAATATTGGATTTACATACCAGTTGCCTATAAGTAAATAGGCCGAGAAGGTAGAGAGGTCAGAAAACAAAGATGAGTTTGGAAGATTGATGCACCACTTGTCCACATTTTCTGGACGTGGTTTAGGGCAAAAAACCTGAACACCCGAACTGGTAGGCACTGGGCAACGAGTATTGTTTTTATCACTTTTAGTATGAGTGGTATTCCTGTGATAATTCTTTGATTTAAGTAATGTCATAGCCCAACCAACTATTAAAGCGGGTATAAACAGGATAATTGCGGGCATCACAATGGCAAGCAAGCCGAAAAAGAGCAACATAACCATAAGAATGTTCACGCGTACGCTACCTCCTTTCAAGGAACTATTCTAATCTTGTTATACTAACTTTGTGGACCGTGCGAGATTCGAACTCGCGACCCCCACACTGCCAGTGTGGTGCGCTACCGCTGCGCCAACGGCCCTTATTTTGCAAAACTTTTAAGTTCAGAAACTTTATCCGTCCTCTCCCATGGCAATTTTAAATCGTCCCGGCCGAAATGGCCGTACGCGGCGACTTGGCGATACAGCGGACGGCGCAAATCAAGATGCTTGATGATCATGCCTGGGCGCAAATCAAAAACTTTGGTCACTATATCTGACAACTGATCATCGGGAAGCTTGCCGGTCCCGTAGGTATTCACCCTCACCATTAAGGGCTCGGCCACGCCGATTGCGTACGCTACGCGCACTTCGCATTTTTTAGCAAGTTTTGCCGCGACGATATTTTTTGCCACATATCGAGCCGCATAACTTCCCGATCTATCAACCTTAGAGGGGTCTTTCCCAGAGAAACAGCCTCCTCCATGACTACTCACCCCTCCATAAGTATCAACAATTATTTTCCTACCGGTGAGTCCGGTATCTGCTTGGGGACCTCCCTTTACAAATCGGCCGGTGGCGTTGATAAAGTATTTTGTATTCTTATCCAGAAAATTTGCGGGTATAACCGCGCGAATCACTTGCTCTTTGATATCTTTGCGCAGTTTCGCCATGCTCACATCCGGATCGTGTTGTGCGGCAATGACGACATTCTCTATTCTTTTCGCCTCGTCATTTTCGTACTCAACCGTAACCTGCGATTTCCCATCGGGCCGCAGATACGACAAAATTTTTTTCTTGCGAACTTCGCTAAGTCGCTTCGCTAGTTTATGCGCAAGAGTAATCGGCAAAGGCATCAGCTCTTTTGTTTCATCCGTGGCGTAGCCGAACATCAAACCCTGATCTCCCGCGCCCAAATTTTCCAAATCTTCTTGATCGGCCTCGCCCACTCCCTGCGCGATATCTTGAGATTGCTCCTGAATGGCGGTTTGCACGCCGCAGTTGGCGAAATGAAAGCCGTATTCCGGATTGGTGTAGCCGATGTCTTTGATCACCCCGCGCGCGACTTTGGGAATATCAACATAACAGGAGGTGGTGATTTCTCCGGCTATAAACATTACGCCATTGGTAGCAAAACTCTCCACGGCAACGCGGCCCTTGGGATCTTTTGCCAAGATCGCGTCTAAAATAGCATCCGAAACCTGATCGCACACCTTATCGGGATGCCCTTCGGTTACGGATTCGGAAGTAAAATATTCTTTCATATGTATTAAAGTATAATAAAACCAAGAATAATGCAACAAATACTTTAAAAAAAGAAGGCATAGATTGCTATGCCTTCACTAAGTGCTACTGCAAGTTATCTCTCCTTTGGAACTTCCCCGACTCCCAAGTCCATGAGAACATCGTCGTAACTTGTAATGTCGACTCTGATTTTACCGACGTCCAGATATGTAATAATGACGCTGGAGCCAACCTTCACGAACGGGAGCTCAATACTTTCTCCTATCACTCCCTGGAATATGTGGTATGGATCAGAGTCAAGCCGAATGAAATAGTTCGTCTCGCCCCTCACAACCGCAGTCGCGACATCAACGACTACGCCTTTGACAATTTTATCAATCCTTCCTTCTTCAGGCGCGCGATTGGCACTCCCTCGCGCGAGGTGTTTTCGATACGCGGCAAGCGCATCCTGTTTGAACTCCTCCATGATTATATTTGCCCCATCAATGTTGAACGCAGACACCAATCCAACCGCCTGAAACGGCTCGGCGTTATCCTGATTTGTATCTGGAGATATGTAGCTCGCTACCCATGTAAGCTCTCCGTAAATCCTATGGAGGGAGGGGTGTACTGGATGTAAACTCTTGATATTCTTGCTCGAAGTTGTAAACGCCTTGACAACATCGCTCTCGATCGCGATGCCAGAAACATCGTAGAGTTTCGCAGTGTTTGATCTTGCGTCAAAAAGGATAATACCGGTAACAGAAGTATCATCGCCTTTCTTTCTTGATTTCATCAGAACCTGCCACGAAGGATGGCCGCCCTTTGTGTACACCAACACCGGCTCTCCGGCAGGCTTTGTCCGATCGGCAGAAGTTTCAAAAGCAAACTTCCATGGCGCCTTGCTCCAACGGCCCCACCAAGTAAGAAAATTCTTTACCACATGAGCTGAGTACACCCGGTCAACCCACTCGGGAACCTTATCAAGAGGATATTCTGTAATTTCTCCGGTTTCAGGATCAATAATGATCATTAATTCCGGCACGCTCCCCTTAAATCGAAGCGCTCGTTTATTCAGTGACGCGGTATAGAAAGGCTTCCAGTCGTCGCGCACCTCGAGCGTCAGGTCATCCACTATCCAGTGCCGATATCCGCTATTGTAGATAAGGCGCTCAAGGCTTGTATTTAATGGCGAACCGAACGTATATTTCATTGGATACCCAAGGCGCACTTCGGCCTTCGCGTTTGGATCTTCCGCGTCTACCACAATATATCCGGGCACGATACGATTGACTTGGTTTGAAACGCGAAAACCAGAATACTGCAATGAACATATCCAATATAAGTGTTGATTAATAGACTGAAGCACTCCGCACACCGGCTTATACACTGTGCTAAGATTTCGGTTGTGCTCATCCTTTGCTTCGGCAATGATATTACGCGCCTTAAAGCGAGCAGTCTCTTCCGGCACAAGAACGATGTGGTCCGCGTCAGTTTCAGGATACACTCCGGGGTCTGCAACTTCCACGCGCACAAGATTTGCGAGTTCCTTTGCGCCAGCATCAGAGGCGGGAGTAAAAATAGCCTGCATACCGCCGACCACGAGCCATATGACTAAACACAGCCCGCCAACCACTACACTTGCCGAAAGCCTCTTCTGAATTATCGCGAGAAGACCAAAACCCACGAGGGCTATGAACACATCAAGAGTAATCCAGAACCAGCCGCCATAGATTCCCACAAGAGCCGGCTGAAACCAGAAGAACACAACGAAATTAACGAACGTCAGAAATACGAACACGACGGTTGCAGTTATTCCTGAACCCATCGCAATCTTACCAAAACTCGGCGTTCGACTGTGTCTACTGCGTCTACTGGATTTTATTGGGATTAAATCTAGAGCAAACAGAACCGTCGTAAGTACAAAACTTACAAGTGCCGCTATCCCCAATGCCTCGTTACCGAATGGTCCCATGCTTTTCCTCCTTTTCTTTTTGTTTCCGCCAATTTACTTCGATGTAACGTTGTAACGTAACGCTTCTCCTTTCTCTGTATTTATTGCCCAGATTTTCCTGTCAGCAGTAACGAGATATATCATCTCCGGCGTCTGTTCCAAAATAAATGGTTGGTTCGTGCTTACTTCGAAAGTGCGACCCTTGTTTGTTGTAAGACGAACCATATAACCATCCACCGTAAGCCGGGAAATTTCTGGAGGTTTAAGGGCGCTCCAGTTTTCATCTGGAAAGCGTATCCCGTACAGAGACGCGCTCAAACCGCCAGATTCCTTGAGCAACAAAAGTTGCTCCGTACTCATTCTTTCATTTTTCGCAAAAGGTGTTTCCCACGGGCCGAACATAGAAAGTGTGAGCGAGAGTTCTGTCGGAACAAGGCTCCGAATCTCCGCATCGGGAATTTTGTCCTTCTGCGGAATCCGTACGTCTTGATATAGAAAAATAGCCCATACGACAAATCCTCCAATAAGACATAGTGCTGCCAAGCCGAGCACACCAAGAAGAAGTCTCCGGTTGAGCCGAGCAAATGTGTAAAGATGAGCGAGCATATAACCCCCTTTTGATAAATTTTCCAAAGGACAAATATCTGCTCATCCTCGGTGGAGCAGATATCGTATAGTACTATACTACATAACTATTGTCAATATCAATTGGCAATCGACGGGTTTGATTTAAAATTTCCGCGCGTGTGCTACAATGAAAAAACATTGAGCTTTGATTTTGCAATAATTCTTATTGGCCTTGTCCTTTTTGAGGTCATTTCAAGTTTAGACAACGCGGTCATTAACGCGGATGTTTTGCGTACAATGTCGGAGCGGGCGCGCAAATGGTTTCTGCTGTGGGGAATTTTCCTTGCCGTTTTTGTCGTACGGGGTCTTCTGCCGACTGTAATCGTGTGGATTGCGAGTCCTTCCCTCGGGCTTTGGGGGGCGTTTAGCGCGTCTTTCAGTAACGATCCGCATATCCTTGAAGTCGTCGAGAGGGCCAAACCAATACTGCTGATCGGCGGAGGAGTATATCTTGTCCTGCTTTTTTTGCAATGGCTTTTTGAAGAACGCAAGGAATATGCCTTTTTTCTTGAACGTTTCGTCCACCGCCAGCAGGTTTGGTTTTATACGTTCGCGTCGCTGTTTCTTGTCGCCATTGCATGGTTCGCCATTCAACAACCGTTTTTGACTTTCGCGGCGCTGGTGGGCTCAACGGCATTTTTTCTCACCTCTGGTTTCAAAAGGAGCGCTGAAGAGCAGGAAAAAAAATTATTAAGCGGTTCAACTGCAAGTGACGTCAGCAAACTTTTGTATCTTGAAGCGCTCGATGCCACGTTCTCGATTGACGGCGTTATTGGCGCCTTTGCGTTCACGGTTTCAGTGCCGCTGATTCTTCTCGGAAACGGTCTTGGCGCGTTTGTTGTACGATACATCACCATCAAGGGAGTGAACACTGTGAAAAAATTCCGCTATCTTAAAAACGGGGCGATGTATTCCGTTGGTGTGCTCGGCCTTGTGATGGTGTTTGAAAGTTTAGGGAAAGAAATTGCTTTTTGGGTCGCGCCATTAAACACCGTTTTAATTGTGGCGATATTTTTCTTTTTGTCATGGAAAGCGCTTCACAATAAAGGGATCATCAAACACGAAGGCGGAACAGCATAGATCGCTTAAAATAAAAGGCCCGAAGTTAATCGGGCTTGAATTTTTCTAATTTATTCGCTTCTTCTTGCAATGCTTTCAGGCACTCCTTGCAATACTGCGGATCGCCGCTCGAGACTCTAATCGGCTCTTTGCATTTCAGGCATAGCGCGTCATGCGTATTTCTGCTCATAGTACCTCCTATTCAAATAGCGAACTGACAGAGTCATTGTTATGGATGCGAAAGATGGCTTCCGCCAAAAGTTCTGCCACTGACACAACCTGAGCTTTTGAAGGCAGGTACTTTTTATTGATAGAATTTGTGATATACACTCTTTCGATGGGAGACTTTTCAATTTTACTACAGGCATATTTCGAGAACAAACCGTGCGTGGCGAGCGTAAAGATCCTCTTTGCTCCGTTCATTCTAAAAGCCGCAACAGCTTTCTCTTGAGTGCCCCAAGTATCCAGCATGTCGTCCACTACGAGGAGATTTACATCGGCAACATCTCCTATAACATTCCGAACGTCTGTGTCCCCAGATGTTACATCGCGGCGTTTCTCAATCAAGGCGATCGGCCTCTTACATCCCAGTGCCTCGGCATAACCCCGCGCAAACTTGCCCGCGTTCAAATCCGGGGCGGCTACAGCAAAACCCTCTTGCATAAACTTTATAAATTCGACATCTTGTCTGAGATACTTTACGAACTGGGGACGCGCCCAAAGATGATCGCATCTTACATCCAAAGCTTCGCAGGCGATCTCAACGGCCGAACTATGCACATCCAGCACAAGAAGTCTGTCTACTCCCACGGCCTTGTATTCAATGACCTTGCGCACCGCAGATACAGGCGCTCGCGATTTATCTTTCCTGTCCTGACGCGCATAACCAAAATATGGAATAACCGCAGTCACCCGCTCGGCCGATGCGCTACGGGCCGTCTTTATCATCATGCGCAGTTCTTCGTCATTTTCATGAGGTTGGTTCGTAGACTGCACTATAAACACATCCCGCCCGCGAAGATTTTCACCGTATCTTACATAAAGTTCGCCGTCGGGAAAACCTCTTTTCTCGTCGAGAATCCCCAGTTGAAGATTAAACTCTTCGCCTGAAATATCCCCCGCCTCCGCCTTAATTCTAAATCTAAGAAACTGCACTATTTCTCTAGCCAACGGCTCGTTGCTTCTTCCGCTAAAAATTTTAAGGTCCAATCGACACCTCCCGTAAGGACTGTGTTCAATTTACAATTAAAAAGTCAATAAGTCAAGTACTAAAGTCTGAGTTTCTGCTTCCATCGTTCCGCGACCGCCTTAGCTTTCTTGGCCGCGATGCCGGTGTAAAGAGACGGATTCGCGAGAATCTGCCGTTGGTACGGCGTCATCTTTTCGAGATAAGTTTGCATTTCCACATCGCCGACAACGACTTCTGCGAACGGTCGCGTTTCGCGCTCGGCTTGAAGCGTGAGCGTCCGCACCTTCTCATACGCATCGGGATGCCCCTGCGCAGAGAGAATGAGCTGCAGAGGTTCAGCGGCAATCTGTCCCTTTGTCATTTCGAGATTCCGTAGCAGATTTTCGTGGTCAACCTTGAGTTTCTGCATCGTGCGCGTCAGCCGCTTCGCAGTCGAAACCACATAAGCAACAATCTCGCCATATGTCCGCGCGGACGCGGAGTTAGTAAGGTCACGTTGGTGTTCGCTGATTTGATCCATGAACACCGTCATGATGCGCGGCATAACGATCTTCCAACAGCTCTTGGCGTTCTCGAAGTTGATGGGGTTACGTTTCTGCGGCATGGTCGAAGAACCAACTTGCGCCGCTTCAAACTCTTCGCCCACTTCTCCGATTTCCGTCCGTTGGAGATTGCGCATATCGTCGGATAAGTTGGCGAGAATACCCGCCGCGATCGTAACTTCGCAAAACAGGCGCGTCATTGCTTCTGGTGGCACGATTTGTGTCGAGTGCTCGGCTGGAGCCAGTCCTAACTCGGCAAGCACTTCCGCCTCGAAACCTTCGGGGTCATCGAAGAACAGTAAAGAAGCGTTGTACGCTCCGACTGCTCCCGAAAATTTGCCCGGAAGTCCCGTGGCGAGGACCTTTAATGTTTCAATGGAGCTGCCAAGACGGCTCACATATCCGGCAAGCGCGAAGCCGAACGTAATCGGAACAGCGTGCTGGCCGTGCGTCCTGCCAATTTGGACTGCCTCTGCTTCGCGGAGCGTGATGCCGATGAGCACTCCTTCCAACTTTGTGAGTGAAGGAACTAGCACCTTCTCAACAACATCCTTGTAGCGGGCGGCGTTCGCCGGACCAATGATGTCGTACGAAGTCGCGGTCATGTGGACGTACGGCTTCGTTGCATCACTCACTTTGGCGCGAATGCAATTCACAAGCGCACGCATGTCGTGCCGAATGCGATCTTCTTCCTTGTACACTTCCGCGGTCGTTACTTGACTGCAAGCCGCCTCAACTTTTTTAACTACGACTTCGGGACAGATTCCGCGGCGATGGAGCACCCTCACGAGCGCAAGCTCCACGAGGAGCTTATAACGGGTAAACCCGTTCTCGGAGAGATACTTCGCCGCTTCTCGATCCCAATACCGGTAGTCAACCGGCGAGATACTGTCGAACTGGTCGCGTGTTTCCATATTACCTCCTGTAAAAGAGCGTTTTGGCTATCTCCCAAAATAGAAAAAACTGGGAGCTTCCCAGTCACAACCTACCAGTTTTCCCTTGATTTTTCAATGGACAGTACATTAAAACTGTCAGGATCAAGGCACCTCGATGGCCAGCAAACTCTGGTCAGTTTTCATCGGATGCACCATCAGGGTGGGATACCTCGATCGAAGTTGAGCCCCTGCGTTAAACCAAACTGCTTGAGGCATAAAAATCGTAAACGATCGCTCGGGTAAATTTTCAAAATTCAAGGATTCCAGCACTTCTGATCTTTGAGTGTCAGCCACAAAAAATCCTAACCAGTCACGCCACTGCCAATCCTCGCCCCAAAGATAATAAGGATACTGCTGATTGGCCGCGAGATAAAAAGAGTAGCCAACCCGCTCTTTTCTCGACTCCACAAATCTGGCCGTAGAACCAACATCATTGCCCTCTCGTAAACCTTTCCGAGCAAAATCAGAAAAAATTCCAAAATTCCAACCAACAATCAAAACCAAAAACGTGGCTAGAGTAGCTCTGGGAATAATGGGGTTGTCAGCAAACCACCGGTTTAGGATAAACGCGAGAAACTTCCCCACTGCCCTTAGACCTTCGTACACCAAATAGGCCACAAACGGCAAAATAACCAGGAGTCTAGTGTAGTTCGGACTTTTGTTGACTAGAAAAGTACAGATCAGCCAAAGCGAGAGAAACCCAATCACTGACAGCAGTTCCAACGGTTCGATCAATTGCCGCCGCCCCCAGCGGACCAAAACTGCCACTAGACCAATCCAGATCAGAACCCCACTGAGCGGATCAACGAAGCCATGACCGTAGTTGGGATAAATGTAGCCGCGGTCATGCAGCTGGTTGTTAAAAGTTGTTAAACCATGAACAATATTGATCCAAATTCCTTCGGCTTCTGTTTGGGCTCCCATCCAAGATTGCTGCAGCTGGCGGCCGGATTCAAACAGCAAAATCTGCATCTTGGGATATTCTAAATACTGTGGTGCCGCGACGGATGCCAAAGTGACAGGAAGGCCAACCAAAATAAATCCCAGCATGGAAATGATAAAAACTTTGGCCAGAAACCGCGAAGTGTATTGGTGTCTAAAAAATATCCCAGCTCCGATCAGAAACGCGATCCAAACAAAAACCGTAAACCGGGCAGCAAAATAGGTATAAAAAGTTAGCCCCGAAACAGTACCTCCTAAAAACACATAAAACAGACTGCGATGCTTGAATCCTTTGAGTAACAAGTACAAGGCAGCCACTTCCAAAAGTAAACTGGAATTGTCCCGCATGGCCATACGACTGATTGCCAGAAGCGCGTGATTGCCACCAACCAAAGCCGTCACCACCAAGGAACGGGGGGGTGATAGAAAAAGTCGACAAAGCAAATAAGTAAACAAAATAATCAAAAGCCCCGAGAGCGCATGGGTGAGGCGGAAATGAAACAAATCAATACCACCCAAAAACTTTGAAACCCAACCCCAAATCATAAAAATTAGAGACGGGAAACCAAAGGATTCACTTAAACCAAACGGGTCAAATTCCAGAACACCGCTAGTCAGACGCTCGGCAAAAAACATGATACTCACTTCGTCCGTGTTGATCTGATAAGGCACAGAATAAATGGAAACCAAATACAACGGCACAAAAATGATCGCGAGTAAACCCAGGAACCAAAAATCCTTACCAACGATAGTGTGCGTGCTTTTGTGGCTAATTTGATTAAAATGCCGCAGGAGCAAAACTAACCCTAAACTCCACAACAAAAAAATTCCACCACTGAAACCAAAAAAATAATAAGCAACTGATCCAAGTAAATTAAGGGTTAAGCCCAACCAAAAAAAACGGCTGCGCAAAAGTCGTGGATGTATTTTTGATAAAAAATGTCCCGGCATCTAGCACAAACTTATTTTTTGCTTCGCTAATTGGAACCCCTGATTATAACCTAAAAAAAATCAAACTAAAAAAACCGCCTAGTTTTGTTATAGTGCCCCCAGCAGGAGTCGAACCTGCATCAAGACTTTAGGAATGTCCTATTCTATCCGTTGAACTATAGGGGCTTTTTCGTGCTCATTCTATCTCATTTTTTTGTTCTTGACCAGATTGCTTCATAAGTGGTATCCTAGCCCGAAGAACCTTAAAAAAGTTCATAAGAAATGAGGTGATACGTGGGAGGACTCTATTCCCTGCTCAAGGGAAATGACGAACAACTCTACAAAGACTTTAAGCAGTTTGGAGAATATGTTGCCGAAGCCGCAAAAACCTTTCTTGCGCTTGCGCAAGATTTACCTGGCGCTAAAGATCACGCGGAAACTCTTGGTAAGATCGAACATGACTGCGATCTGCTGAAGGAAAGAGTACACAGGTTCTTGGACAATAATACCTTCCTGCCCCTTGAACACGACGATATAGAAGAACTTCTCGCTCACGCGGATACCGTTGTAGACCTACTCTGGGGAGCGGCAAATCGTATTGCAAATATCCATGCACTTGACGATCCTGATCCTGAACTTCCGGAGATTGCAAGAATAATTGTTGATATGGCCGAGGAAACACAAAATCTTTTTGCCAACCTTAAAAACATAAGCGGCGAAGCAAGTCCTGTAGCAATTCTAAAAAGACTCTTTAGGAAAGAAAAGGCAGAAATAAACCTCGCAGAAATTGTGACAAGGTTTCACCGTGAAGAAAATCGTACCGATGACTTGCGCGATATAGTTGCCAAGCGCCGCTCCCAAGCCGCAAAAATTGATCCTTCAAAGGAGAGGCTACGCGCCACATGGAGCGAAGTCATTCAGCATCTTGAGCATGCAACAGACCGTTGTGTGGATATCACGGATGTCCTAAAAAAATTTAACAGAAAGTATAAATAGGAGACGCCTATGGAAATAGGACTGATCGCAGTCATCGTACTTATCCTTGGCGCTGAATTTGTAAATGGCTGGACCGATGCGCCAAACGCAATCACCACGGTCGTCTCCACAAGAACATTGACACTCAAAAAGGCCATTGTTCTTGCAACGATCTTCAATATAGTCGGCGTTATGACCGGCACTGCTGTAGCAAAAACTATTGGCCAAGGATTCGTTGAGAGTGAAGCAGTAAATCTTACCACGATTGCGGCGGCAATGTCGGCAATTATTCTCTGGAGTACTGCCGCATGGAGATTTGGGCTGCCTACCTCGGAAAGCCATGCGCTTGTCGCGGCTCTCACCGGCGCAGGCCTTGCAACTGCCGGGTTTGATGCCCTGCTTTTTATAGGATGGAGAAATGTCCTGATCGGCCTTTTTTTCTCTACCTTTCTTGGTTTTATCGCGGCATATCTTCTCACCAAAGCAATCCGGAAAGGTGTTGCGCCATTCCCTCCCAGAAAAACGAAACCTCTGTTTAGATGGCTTCAGGTTTTCTCTTCCGCATTCATGGCTTTTAGCCATGGCTCTAATGATGGTCAAAAGTTTATTGGAGTGCTCGCCCTCACCCTTGTCATTGGAGGTTTTACCGACAAATTTTCAATACCATACTGGGTGATCATAGCATGCGCCCTCACGATGGGCATCGGAACTTCGCTTGGCGGCTGGCGGATTATAAGGACAATGGGCCTGAAGATGGTAAAGATTGATACCTATCAGGGTTTTGCAGCGGAATCCGCAGCCGGCGCTACAATTACTCTTGCTTCCTTTTTGACTCTTCCGCTTCCGGGAGGAAATCTTAACGGCATACCTCTTTCCACTACCCATACCATAGGAACTTCAATCGTGGGGACCAGCATCGCCCGCCGCAAGACATCTTTTAATATAGGGGTGTTTAAAAAAATTGCCCTTGCCTGGCTTCTTACTTTCCCGGTTTGTGGAGCGCTCGCCTTTCTTATCACACTCTTCCTTCGCCTTATCTTTTAAAAAGTCCATTGCGGACTTTTTTCCTTTTGTGCTACGATATATTCATGATCAAATCACCTACCGTAGAAATCGTTAAGCGGGCTTGTCCCGCGGTTATCAATATCGTTATCTCCAAAGACATGCCGAAAATTGAGGGCTTTTACACCATGCCTTTTGGCGGACAGGAGATGATCTTTCCGAAATTCGATAAGCATGCCAAACAAAAAATAAAAGTTGGCGGCGGCAGCGGTTTTATTGTTTCTACGGATGGCATCGTGCTCACCAACGCCCATGTTGTTGCTGATCCGCAGGCTGAATACACGATGATCATGGATCACGATGAAGAATCCAAGCTACCGATCAAAGTCCTTGCGCGCGACCCCATCAACGATATCGCAATTTTAAAAATAGAAAACAAGAACAAAAAGAGCTTCCCTTATCTTGAACTTGGCGATTCGCGCCAGCTTGAGTTGGGTGAAGATGTTATCGCTGTGGGCTATGCCCTTGGCGAATTCCGCAATACTGTTTCAACCGGCGTAGTATCGGGACTAAGCCGCTTTATTCAAGCGCAGACCGAAACGCGCCACGTTGAGCGCCTGCGCGGACTTATTCAGACCGACGCGGCAATCAATCCCGGAAATTCCGGCGGACCACTCTTAAACATGGATGGCAAGGCAGTGGGTATAAGTACTGCTGTTGTCTTTGGCGCGCAGAACATCGGTTTTGCGATTCCGATCAACAACGCCAAAAAGGATTTGGACGATCTTAAAAAACTAGGCCATATCTGTCAGCCATTCTTCGGCATACGTTATATTATCCTTGACGAGATGGTGCAGAAGCAAAATAAACTGCCGGTGGATCACGGCGCGCTGATCGTGCGCGAAACTCTTGGCGAGCATGCGGTTGTTCCTGGCTCTTCTGCGGATAAGGCCGACATTAAAGAATTTGATATAATCACTAATTGCGGAGATGAAAAAGTTACAATTGAGAACACTATTCAGGATATCATCGCCAAACACAAAGTTGGCGATGAGCTAAAATGCAAAATCTTGCGAAACGGCAAAGAAAGCGAGGTGAAAATAAAACTTGAAGAGAAAAAATAGGCCGATAAGCGAAACTGAAATCAAAAACTATCCTGCGCGCATCTTTCCGGGAGATTTAAACCCGCAGGATAAAATGTTTGGCGGAATGCTGGTTGCAACAATGGACAAACTCGCGGGTACCATCTTTTTCCAGCATACGGAAGGGCAGGAATGTGCTACGCGCCGGATAGATAGCGTTGACTTTCTTGCGCCAGTTTATAAAGGCGACCTGCTCTTGCTGGATGCCGCGATAAACCGCGTCTGGGATACTTCCTGTGAGATAGGTATTAGAGCGAAAGTGCAGAGGGAACGAACCCGAAAAATTCATCACCTTTCAAGCACGTACTTTACCTTTATTGCTACAGAAGAAATTGCTGATATTGATCCTGAAACTGGGTATCCGAAAATAATCGCAGTGCCGGTAAGATTTGGCGCCATTCCGCACACGAAAGAACAGAGACGCCGCTGGCGCGAAGCCGATGAGAGAAGAAAATTACGACTAGCATCTCGCTAGGTTATTTGTTTCTTTTCAATAAAATGACCCGCCTTGAAAGCAGGTCATTACTTTTCGTTTGCTATGATTTCGCGGGTGCTCTCAAGATAGCCCATCACATTTTGAAACATGCCAGGAAGTACTTTACTAGAAAGCACTCCGAAGGCGAGGAGCTCCGAAATTCTGAACACAGAAACAGCCTTGCTATATCCGCGCTTAGCTAAAAGTTCATAGCCGCCCTGTTCTCTGTCCACTGCCACGGCAATTCCAGCGACTTCGTATCTGGATTTTTCCACGGCCTCAATCGCTTCAAACAAACTTTTACCGCTAGAAAGAACGTCGTCAATCAGTAAAACTCTTTTCCATGTAAGCCCTACATATGGCGCAACCACGACTTTGAAATTGGCTATCTTCCTATCACTTCCTTGCCCGATTTTATCAAATCTTGCTTCGCGCGCTTTGCCGTTGTCTAAACGATCGAGGAATGCCTTAGCTAGCGGCTCACCGCCATAAGGAACACCGGCAACGTAGTCAAAAGTTATGCCATTTACAAACAGCTCTTTTTCTATTTCCCCAGCAATCTTGCGCGCGTCATCATGGATAAGCGGTCCTGGGGTTAGCGGATGATCAACCGTACGCAGATTAATGTATATAGGCGAGGGCGAAAGTTGCGGATTTTTTAATTCAAAAATACCGAAGTCTATCGCGCGAACTAATTCAGTCCTGTAACGTATGCTGCTGCTGCGCGAGAACAAGGTTTCTGCAATCTCGCCTTTTGCAAACGGCCAGCCCAACGCCTGGCAAGCATATTTTAACGCCTTTACTGCATTTTCTTCTTCGCTCATAACCGCTATCCGCTCCTCCACTTATCAATCTCGTTTTGCAATATTACTACTTTCGTCCGCGCCGCTTCAGCAAAATCCAGTTCCTTTGAAGCGTAGATTATCCCGCGAGAGGAATTAAATAATGTGCGTGGACCTGCTGCCTTGACTGCCTCCTCAACATCGCCGCCCTGCGCGCCAATACCGGGAACAAGAATTGGCATTTCATCGCCGACGATTTTGCGCACCTCTTTTAACTCATCGGGATATGTAGCGCCGACAACAAGGCCGATATTGTCATGCATATTCCAGTAATGAACTTGCTCTGCCAGCATCTTATAAAGCGGAACAATACTCTCGGCGACATGTTTTACCCATTGTTTATACCCTACTCCAACATTACCTGGATTGATGAAGTGTTGGGGGGTATAGCGACCCGGCAATGCGTATAAACTCTGAATCTCCCTGCTTCCCGCATTGGACCCCTTGCACCACACAAAAATCATTTTATCTTCATATTCAAAAAACGCATCCAGACCGTCGTCACAGCCGCCCCACGGATTCACTGTCACGGCATCAACGCCAAGTTTTTCAAAAGCAAACTCGGCCGCTTTTTTCATGCTTACGCCGATATCGCCGGCTTTGAAATCTAAGATTATCGGAACATCCGGAGCAAACTCTCTGGAAGAATTAATACTGTATTGAAGGGCATGCAGGCCCTGATACATTTGGTTTGCATAAAACCAGTAATTATACTTGTATGCCGCGACTAAGTCGCAAGTTGCCCCTATTATTTCTCGGTTAAATCGGCGCATCACCACGCCCTGGGATCCAGAAGGTGGAATTTTATACTTATTACGCAAAAACTCGTCTATCTCTTTGGAAATTTCGCTTGAATCAGTGTCCAGCCCCACGCAGACATTTTTACCTTCAGAAAACTTTGCGTCCAGCATTGCAGAGCAATTTCGTTCAGCCACACTATACCTCCTTGTTAAAGTTCAATGCCCCAGCTGGGGCTAACCAAGCTAAGCTTGGTGCCCCCAGGAAGAGTCGAACTTCCACTTCAAGATCCGGAATCTTGCGTCCTGTCCGTTGGACTATGGGGGCCCCACTTCGCTCTGTCTCGCGACAGAGCTTCGAGGGGCAAGCAATGCAAGGAACATAGATGCTTGCCCTTCCGAAGCTCGACCGCAGCGAGAGCGAAGGAGGGGACTATGGGGGCTTGCATTTCTCTGGATATATGCTATATTACTAGTTAAGTTTAGGCAAGATAGGAGGTTCTTTGCAAAAACGCAAACCGCGCAAAGGCACGCGCAGGTTTTTAGTATCCGGCCCTGTGCCGGGATTCCCGAATGGCATCCGCGAATGGACCAGCGCGATGAACGAGGCGCAGGCAGTGAAGCAAGTCGCCCTGCGGCTAGAGAGGAAATATCCGGATATAAGAATATATCTTGGAAACTGCACGGTTACGAAAAAAAAGGAGGAGGAAGATGCAAGAAGCAATTGATGCAATCATAAATCTGACCGCATCCGACAATCGAGAGATCGACGAAAATGCAAAAATGTTTTTGTTATTCCTACGAGAGAAACACCAGGGAGTATATACTTTTGACACCTATTTACAATCACTTGCCATACACTTTGTTGTGCGCGCCAGCGAAACCTCCGATTGGAGGCAGGAGGTATATAAGGAGAAATTTTACCGTGAATTATGTGACGAATTTACGGCGTGGCTAAAACAGCAAAAAGGCCAGATGGCATCCGTGTAAGTGGACTACCCCTGTAGAAACAGGGCTTTTTTTATTCCACCGTCACGCTCTTGGCGAGATTTCTTGGCTTATCAACATCACATCCCCGCAAGACCGCGATGTGATATGCCAAAAGCTGCAGCGGAATAGTCGTTAGAATCGGACTTAGCATTTCAAGAGTTTTAGGAATATAGATGACATCGTCGGCAATGCCCTCCAGTTTTTTGTTGCCTCTTGTTGTCAGCGCAAGCACTGGCCCGCCGCGGGCTTTAACTTCTTCTATATTCGCGACGATTTTTTCGTAAACGCTGTCTTTGAGAGCTAGAGCGACAGTCGGAAAATTTTTATCTATAAGCGCCAGAGGGCCATGCTTCATCTCGCCGGCGCTTAACCCCTCGGCGTGAGCATAAGAAATTTCTTTCAGCTTAAGCGCGCCTTCAAGAGCTACTGGGTAGTTGTATTTTCTACCCAAGAATAAAAAGTTTGGATAGTCTTTATATTTTTCAGCAATTTTCTTGATTTGATAGTTCTGGCGCAAAACGCTTTTAGCAAGCTCTGGCATACGCACGATTTCTCGCGCAATTCTTTCTCCAAAAACATACGACATCCCGCGCGGCCGGCCAAGATAAAGTGTTAATAAAGCAAGGATGGTAAGTTGGGAAGTAAACGCCTTGGTTGAAGCAACGCCGATTTCAGGACCGGCGTGATTATACACGCCAGCGTGCGTGCCGCGCGCGATAGACGAACCGACGGTGTTGACTATGCCCAAGCAAAGCGCGCCTTTTTCTTTGGCTTCGCGCAGAGCGGCCAAAGTATCCGCGGTTTCTCCGGATTGCGAAATGAATACTGCCGCCGTTTTTTTATCTAGAATCGGCTTGCGGTATCTAAACTCCGAAGCAAAATCAACTTCTGTCGGAATACCAGCGTATTCCTCCAGCATATACTCGCCGACCAGTCCGGCATGGTAGGCCGTGCCGCAGGCAATGATGCGCACCTTTTCTATTTCGCGCAGCCATTCCCGCACCGGCGCAAGCCCGCCAAGTTTTGCCGCGCCTTCATCCTGAATAAGCCGCCCGCGAAAAGAGTTTTTGATGGCTTCCGGCTGTTCATATATTTCTTTGAGCATAAAATGCGCATAGCCGCCCCTCTGCGCTTCTTCCAGTCCCCACTCCAGCTCCTGCTCCGGCCGCTCCTGCGCTTCGCGATTAAGATTGGCAATGCGAAAACCTTTGGGTGTGAGCACGGCAATGTCGCCATCTTCCAAGTAAATTACGCGATTGGTATGCGTAAGCACCGCTGCCGGATCGGAGGCAATCATATATTCTTCCCCGCCATTGCCAACTCCGATAAGCAAGGGGCTGGCCATGCGCGCGGCAACAATTTTGCCGGGGTCTTTTTGCGAAATTACGGCAAGTCCGTAAGTCCCCCGCACAAGTAAAAGGGCCCGCCGCACCGCTTCTTCCAAAGTGTAATCCCGCGCGTATTCTTCAATAAGATGCGAAACAACTTCAGTATCTGTTTCTGAATAAAATTTATGCCCCTTTTTTAGTAATCGTTCCTTGAGTTGTTTATGGTTCTCAATAATGCCATTATGAACCAAATAAATATTTTTCTTGCAGTCCCAGTGCGGATGGGCGTTTTTATAGGTTGGCGCCCCGTGCGTGGCCCAACGGGTATGCAAGACAATCGGAGCTCCCTTTAATTTTTTTCCGGCAAGTTTTTTTTCAAGTTCAGAAATTCTTCCGGCTGCCTTCTCACATATAATGCTATTTTGTTCGTGATCAAAAACAGCTATGCCGCTTGAATCATAGCCGCGGTACTCCAGACGTTTCAGCGCCTCAAGACCAATCCGCGGATCACTTTGTTTGCCGATGTAACCGACGATGCCACACATAAACTTCTATCGTTTTAATCTTTTGATAAATTCCTCCACTGAAATTTCAATGTCGCTAATTATCCCCCGTAATGTTTTCTTTTTAACATCGCGGCCTTTATGCACAGCTACGGTTACTCTACGTCCATCGTTGTGCTTAAATTGGATGTGACTTCCAACCCTATGATGTTCAAAAAATCCGAGTTTCTGGATAACTCGGATCAGATCATTTGCTTTAATGATGGGAAGTTTGGGCATAAAGGCGGCGTTTATCTAAGCGCAAGCTCTCGGCTGGAAATGGAGGCTATCATTTCCAGCGCCTCTCCTTCAATGGGGATATGTTCGTTGTCTTTCATTAGCCCTTGGATATGACAGATTATTGCCTCTTTGAGATTTTTTTTCACTTCGGCAATAGTTTCTCCCTGGGTATGCACGCCTTTTAACAATGGCACAAAACCATGGTAGCCAGACGGTCCGTCTGGCTCGATAATAGTCCTGAACGTATAAAAGGTAGTGTTAGTACTGGATTCCATATATTTATAGTAAAGCCATTTATACTTACAGTCAACTCTTGACATTGTATCGGGAATAAAAACAAAAGGGCTGAATAAGCCCTTGTTTAATTTTGAAAACTTTTCGCGATGACTAGTTCTTGGATATCAGAAGTGCCTTCGTATATGACAGTAGCACGCGCGTCTTGATAGAGATATTCGGCGATGTATGCCAGGGTATATCCTATTGCCGCCGCAAACTCCGAAAAGAAAACGGTTACTTCCTTAGCAACGCGGGAGGCAAAAAGTTTCGCCTCTGATGCCTCCACCCTATAATCTCTCCCGCTGTCTTTGGCTTCTGAAGCGCGCAAAACCATAAGCCAAGCTGCTTCTGTTTGTGTTTCAAGCCAAGCAATCCGCTTCGCTTTTTCCTCTATATCCATAAGGCGTTTCCCAAATGCCTTGCGCGTCTTTGCGTATTCTTTCATTTCGCGCAATGCCCTCCGCGCAATGCCGACGGCCTGCGCCGCGATATTAATGCGACCGTTATTTAGGGTTTGCATGGCTATACGCCAACCGTCTTTACGCGCGCCAAGCATCATGCCTTCCGGCACCTCTGCGTTATCAAGGCGAATCTCGGCAAAATGAGAACAGCGCAGTCCCCACTTTGGAATATCCCTAATTGTTACTCCTGGAATTTTCAAGCCGGGCTCTTCGCTTTCTAAAATAAACGCGCTAATTTTTTCGTAATTTTTTCCGCCGTAGGCCCTCTTTGCAAATACGACACCTACAGAAGCTACTTCAGCGTTGGTTATATATAGCTTTACGCCATTAATAATCCAAACCTTTCTCTTCTTGTTATATTCAGCCTTAGTCTGGATTGATGCCGCATCCGAACCTGCATCTGGTTCTGTCAACGCATAGCAGCCAAGAATTTCGCCCGTTGCAAGTCGCGGAAGCAATCTCCGCTTCTGTTCTTCACTTCCAAAAGTCATGATCGGGAATCCGGCTAGCGACACATTCGCGCTCCAAATTAACTGCAAACTTGGCCAGTAGAATGCCAGCCGTTCACCGACAACTGAAGTGGCGACCGTGTTCATCCCCATGCCGCCATACTCTTCGGGAAAAGAAATGCCCATCAGGCCCATGCTAGAAATAGTCTTGACAAGCTCTGCCGGGAATTTTCCTTCCGGCTCAAGTTCGCGGTAAGCGCTCATCAATTCTTTTTCTCCAAAATCATCTACCATGCGCAGGATCATGTCTATCTCTTGGCTATATTGCATTCTCACACCTCCTTAATTTGGCATATCGCATTGGCCGTAGATTTCCTGCATTGCGTCAATAATTTCGCCAAGCGTGGCATGAACTTTTACCGCAGAAATGACCGGCGGCATAATATTTGTCCCTATTTCTGCCGCACGCTTAACGTCAGCAACGGCTTTTTCGACTTCAGCTAAGTTTCTTTCAGCGCGCAGTTTCCGCAAACGCTCGCGCTGAATCTTTCCGGCTTGTCTGTTGCCACGATTTATAACCCGTTCTTCGCCTTCGCTTTGAAACTTATTAACTCCCACAATCACTGCCGCTCCGGTATTCTTCGCATATTCATAGACATCCGCGGCTATTTCAATCTCCCGCCGCACGTAGTGCCCGGGATTGGGAAAATTGCGCCTAATATCTTTGATCATTCCGCCAATTTGATCAATGTATTCTATGTGCTTCCATGCTTCACCTTCAATCTCGCCGGTTAAACATTCTATATAATAAGAACCGCCGCATGGATCCACAACATTAGTCACGCCAGATTCATAGGCAAGAATCTGCTGGGTGCGCAGAGCCGTGATTGCCGCTTCTTCCGAGGGCAAAGAATCCTGCTCGTCGTATGCATTCGTATGCACACTCTGCACTCCGCCAAGAATCGCGGCTAAGGCCTGAAGTGTTACGCGCGAGATATTATTTCTGTTCTGCTGCCATGTTAAGCTCACGCCGGCAGTCTGGGCATGAGTGCGAAGCATCCATGATCTTGGATTCTTTGCGCCGAATCTCTCGCGCATAATATACGCCCACATGCGCCGCGCGGCGCGAAATTTTGCGATCTCTTTGAAAAAACTGCTTTCGCCATGAAAATGCACATCAAAGAAGAAGGAGAAACGCGGCGCAAAATCGTCCACGTCAAGACCGCGCTCAATGCACGCCTGCGCATAGGCAATGCCATCGGCCAACGTAAAGGCAAGTTCCTGAGCGGCGGTCGCGCCTTTTTCGCGGATATGATAACCGGAAATGCTTACCGGATTATAGTTTGGCATATGTTTTATGCAAAACTCTACAGTGTCCACAAATATTTTCATTGCCGGCTCAATGGGAAAAATGAGCTCGTTTTGCGCATGAAACTCTTTGAGAATATCATTTTGCACTGTGCCGCGAAGATTCGCGCCGTTGCCGCGCGCTTTGCGCATGCCAAGCACATAGTACATTGCAAGCAGTACACAGGCCGGCGCATTTATTGTCATGGAGACACTTATATCTTTATGGCCTAGCGGTATCCCTCGAAAAATTCTTCGCATATCTTCAAGCGAACTTACTGCCGCGCCGCCTTCGCCGACATGACCTTTGCCATAATCCACGTCATCTGAATCGCGGCCATAAAGCGTGAGATAGTCAAAGGCCAAAGAAAGGCCTGTCTCCCCCTCTTGTAAAAGCCGTAAAAATCTGCGGTTAGTGTCGCTTGCCGTGCCATAGCCGGCAAACTGCCGCATTGTCCAGAGCCGACCGCGGTACATGTTGGGACGAATCCCTCTTGTAAAAGGATATTCTCCCGGATAACCAAGGTCTCTTATGTAATCAAAGTCTTTCAAGTCATCAGGAGTATAAAGACCTTCGTATTTTTTATCACTCATCTCGCTTTCTCCTTGTTAAAGGACTCAAATTGTTATAACATGACTTGTCCGAAAAACAAACACCGCAAAGGAGGCAAGTATTGATCCAGAAAGCCGCAGATTTTGTCTACAAATACTTTTTGTTCTTTTTACCGCATGGTTATCCATGGGAATATGCCGCGCATTTTATTGTAAGTTTTACTGTCGTATCGGCGCTGTTTTTTATCCTGCGGGCATTTAAAGTCAGCTACAACGCATCTTTTATAACCGCGGTGTGCATCTTGCTTATATTCGCCGTCGCAAAAGAAATAAGTGATGCACGAATGGGCAAGACTGACTTGGCGCAGGATATGCTCGCCAATCTTCTTGGCATAAGCGCGGCAGTCGTGCTGATATTTCTTGTAACAAAATTTCCAAATTAAAACCCGAATCGTCGTCGGGTATTTTTATCGCTGTCAATTCTCTATAATGCGTGCGACTTCTGGAGAGATGGATAATCTATTCGCCGTCCAGTTGCGCATCCAGAAGATATCTGTTTGCACATGATTCTTCCGGACCCATTTGGCAATGCTCCTTGTAAAGTCGTCAATGGAAAACTCATCAACACTCCGCACCACATACCCTTCCGCCTTACTTCCGAACATTGACTTTTGAGGCGGGGAGAAGTGTTTGGGGAAAATACCTCGATAAAGAATTGGCACATACTCAAGGTCGAGGCGCTTGCACCACCGAAGAGTCTCATCCACCGAAAGCACCATACCTCGCTCCTTGTCTATAATAGCGAAGACGTAGAAGTAAGTGGAGAGCATATCGTAGAAGATGGTGTGTTTTGCGTACATATTTTCCCCGACAACCTGGATGTGCTGGGGAATCATCCAGCGGATCTTACCGTGGAGGGCTTTCACCCAATCCCGTGAATTATGATGCCGTGAATCTTCGCTCCTCGCATGGATTTTATCTGAGTGCAATGAGGTACATTCTCCGTCTAGTTTCTCCGTGATGAGCACTTCCCTACCCAGAAAAGCATTCGTATCAGGCAAAACTTCATCCTCGCTAGAAGTGCCAGGCGAGGAAGGCAAATGATAAATTTTCGGCCATTTCATTGCTAGTCACCCCCCTCGCTCTCCATAAGAAAGCAATCGTTCTATCACGCCTCTTTTCGCGGCGAATTCTCATCATGAATCTGGAATTATGATAACACAAAAGCATGAAAAAAGCAAAGAAGATATTGACAAGTATATCAATACGTGCTATAATAACGCCATACAGAGGAGCCCGCATTTAGTAGTCAAGTGCACCACTGTGGATAAGCTAACTGTATGGCTTT
>CAZDDE010000013.1:0-32959 GCA_964504205.1 uncultured Candidatus Saccharibacteria bacterium | reverse complement strand
CAAAGCCATACAGTTAAGCTATCAACAGTGGTGCACTTGACTACTAAATGCGGGTAGTTAGGACTTTGGTTAGATTATCACACCTTTGGAGAATTGTCGACTCATGCGTAGGGACGTTTGTGTTTGGGCAGAAGTTTCATTACGGATTCACTTTTCTCCAGCATTATTTGCAGAGAAAATCGTTCTAATTTTTCTCTTGCGTTTTTTGTAAAGCATTGCAATGTTGAACAAGTCAAACGATCGTTAGGGTTGTTTAGACTTTCTGATTTTTTGCAGCTTACAATTTTGGTAATTTTTTCGGCAAGGGCACCGCTATTGTGCGGCGAAACAAGTAGACCATCCCTTCCGTCTTCTATGATTTCCGGTACTGCGCCAACTTCAGTGGCGACGATGGGCACTTCAGCGGCCATTGCTTCTAAAAGCACCCACGGGAAGCCTTCTTTGACTGATGGCAAAACAAAAATATCAAAAGCTGTAAGATACCGCGTGGCATTTGGCATCCGACCCAAGAGGAAGAAATTATTTTGGAGATTGTACTTTTTAATAAGCGCTTCAAGTCTAGGGCGCTCGGGGCCTTCGCCGATGACTATATAGCTTATAGTTTTTAGCTTATAGCTTTTAGTTAAAACATTTGCGGCTTCGATAAGGTATTCAATCCCTTTTGTGGCATAGAGGTTGGCGATAGCACCAATTATCGCAGTATTGTTTGGAAATTGGAAATTGGAAATCGGAAATTTTTTGCGGGCTTCTTCTCTCGGTAAAAACTTCAACCTATCCGGATCAATTCCATTGTAAATTCTAACAATCTTTTCTGTTGGCGCAATTTTTTTATCAATAGCAATTTGTCTGTCATATTCCGAATTAACTATAATAACATCTTTCCAGCGCGCGCTGATTTTTTCCATCCAAAAGACAATTTGATTCATCCACCATGGCCGCGGGTCGCGAAATGCCCAGCCGCCGATGCGATAGACGACGTGAATTAAGAATTTAGAATTAAGAATTAAGAATAGTTTTACGGCTAAAGAACCCAAAAAGCCAGCCTTTGTACTTTGAAGGAATACTAGATTGGGGCGTTCACTCCTTATAATCTTTAGTATAGCGAACAAAGCTACTAAATCTTCTATTGGATTTAAATTGCGAATAAGGTGCCTAACTTTGTGAATTCTTAATTTTTGATCCTTAATTTTTGATTCCAGTTTAGTAAAAAGTTCTCCGTCTCCCTCTCCCGCAATTACAGAAATTTGATGCCCCTTGGCGGCAAGATGCGGCGCGAATTCCAAAAGAAAGCGCTGGGCGCCGCCGATTTCGGACTGGGTAATGATAAACAGTATTTTCATGTCCTTGTAATCTGGATTTGTTTACATACTATGTTAAAATTCATTTATGGACAAATGCCTGCCAAAACCTTGCAAGGAAGCAATTATCTTTGAAGACGAAAAATTATATGTGACTTTGGCCAGTTACCCTATCGCGAAAGGGCATACTGTTGTAGTTTGGAAAGAGGATGTGGATGATCTACATTTATTAAAGGAGGCAGGATACGATTACTTGATGGATGTTGTTGACTCCGCCAGAGACGCTTTATTGAAAACACTTGGCATACAAAAAGTGTATTTATTGTACATGGACGAAGCAAGGCATGTGCATTGGCATCTCGTTCCGAGGTACAACGAGAAAGGTTACGATGTGTTTCTGCACGAACCAGAAGAATTAAAAGATTTTTCACTTGCCAAGATCATACGTGGTAATTTTACCCCTCCGAGAATAAAAAATTGAGCTGCCGTATGGCAGCTCATGATAGATTATGCTTCCCTATGTTAGGTCGCAGTAGCCGTTCAACTACACCAGCAACTCTCTGCGCGGATTTGGGATTGGGCATACGGAATTCGTGTACGGTCTTATGTATTCAGTATAACTAGGACTACACCAATAGCTCCCAAAAGAAATCCTGCGATTTGTTTCCTATCTAGTCCCTTCATTTCTTTAAAAATAATCCAGCCAAAGAGAAGGGACATAAAAGTCGTGCCGAAGTTTGTGATCGTAAGAATTTTTCCAGATGGAGCAAGTTCAAATGCCCAGTATGTGGAGCCGAGAGCAATTAGGATGCCAGCGCTTGCAAGCGGCACCCTCCAGATTCCTTTTTGGATTAGTCTTGCCGGATTAGCTCTCTCTAGCCACAGAATTGGCAAGGCGCCAAGGAAGGCCCCGACGTACCAATAGAGAAGAAAGGTTTCGCGAGGGGCATCTTGAGGAAACAACTCCAATACTGGAAGGGCATCGCGGCTTGCATCAGATGCCGCGTATTTCATGAGAAACGTAGCGATAGCACCGATTAGGACCATGCCGAGCACAAAAGCGAGCCACTTTATTCCCAAATCCTCGTGCTTATCCCCGGTCGTTTTCTTGAAGCTAAGGATAAGGGCGGAAGCGATAAGCATGACAGCCCCAGTGATCATCCAGGCATTATATATTTTGGATTCATTGAGCAGTATTGCGGTTAAAATAAGAGTGATCACGACTGACAGGGGCAGAAGCAAGGCTGATTTCGAAAGACTGTACCTGTATGCCCGCCACTGGCAGTACGCTCCAAAAGCGTTTACAAAGCCGAGGATCCCTACCGCAAGGAACGGCATTTCAAATTTTATTTTTCCCAGGGCCAAGTTGAGAAATATCACAAACAGCGCGGAGAAAAAGAATTGCAGGGCAAGTGACTTTGCCATGGGAAGTTTGTTGACTATAGATTTTAGAGTAACTTGCGTTAGTGAACTGCTCAACAAAAGTACGCCAATAGCAGCTAACCACATAGTTATTTCCTCCCTGTTTGCCCCATCCTTTTGTCAAAGTGCGGGCACTAGCGGGCACTAGACAGAAACTCTGCATTACTCTACTATAAATTTATCTTATGGTCAAGAGGCAAAGTGTTTTAATTACCGGCGGAGCTGGCTTTATCGGCAGTCATTTGGCGGAAAGATTGATCGAGCAGGGCAATAGGGTTTTCGTGTTGGATAATCTTTCGACTGGAAGCATTGATAATATCAAGCATTTGCGCGGCAATAAAAATTTTGTTTTTGAAAGGGGCGATGTGGTGGAGAAAAAAGTTGTAAAGAAGATGGCGGATGAAGCGGACATAATTTATCACCTTGCCGCGGCTGTCGGTGTCAAAACCATCATGGATAAGCCGCTGGAATCGTGGTTTACGAACATTGAGGGGACGGAGAATGTTCTTAAAGCTGCCCGCGAACGGAAAGTCCCTGTGCTTATTGCTTCAACCTCTGAAATTTATGGCAAAAACACAAAATTGCCCTTTGGCGAAGATGATGACAGGGTTTATGGTTCGGTCAAAAATTATCGCTGGGGCTACGCGTTCTCTAAGGGTGTGGATGAATTTTTGGCATTGGCATATTTCAGAGAGTGCGGCTTGCCGGTGCGAGTTGCCAGATTTTTTAATACGATTGGGCCGCGCCAAACCGGCGAGTACGGCATGGTTGTCCCACAGTTCGTACGCCAAGCCTTGCTCGGCAAAGACATCACTGTGCACGGCACCGGCAAGCAGACAAGGTCTTTTGGCTATGTCGGTGATGTTGTTGATGCGGTGATTAAATTGATGGCGCATCCAAAAAGCGCCGGTGAAGTTTATAATATCGGCTCGGATGAAGAAATTTCCATAGAAAATTTGGCAAGAAAGGTCAGTCAACTGACCGAAAGCAAATCAAAAATTAAGTATGTGCCGCATAGTAAGATTTACCATGAAGGTTTTGAGGATATGCAGAGGCGTCGGCCGGATCTGTCCAAAATAAAAGCGTTAATTGGATACAAGCCAAGCAAGGATTTAGATGGGGTGATTAAGGAGATTATTGAATACGAGTATCGTTTAAAGATTTGAGGATATCCTCTCTTCAGTTCTTATGAGAATATGCTTTACATCAATAGATATTGAGCATGACGTTGGCACGGGAAACGATAAGACTTTTCTTGGCGTAGAAGCGGTGGATCGGGTTTTAGATGTATTTGAACGATCTAGTATCCCGGCAACGCTTTTTATCACTGGCGATGTTTTAGAAAAGTATCCGGACAAAGTTAGAGATTGGGCAAGAAATTACGAAGTTGCCAGCCACAGCTTTTCGCATAGATATTTCAATGAGCTGGCGGATGAGGAAAAAGAGACTGATACTGAGAGATTTATAGATATTTACAAAAAGATTTTAGGTTCTAGGCCGTTAGGTTTTAGGGCGCCGTCGCACGTGATTGACGATTACACTCTTAACCTCTTACAGAAATATGGTTTCCAATACGATAGTAGTGTGATCCCGCACTATCCGCCAGTGAAGAAATATAGGGGATACCACGGAAGAGCTCCTCTTGCGCCATATAAAATAGGCGAGTTACTGGAAATTCCGGTCGCGGGGCAGATCATGGGCATTCCTCTTGCCGGCGCGTGGATAAGGAAATTGCCGATTTGGCTATATAGAATTTTATTTACAACCCATAAGCCGAAGTTTGTAGCGCTTTCTATGCACTCATGGGATATCTTAGACGAAAAATTTGCGTCGAAGTTAGTTAGAATTGTAAAGATATTAAAAATCAGCGGGTATGTTTTCAAGAGCGGAGAACAAATCGCAGGGGTATAAAGAAAAAATGTTCTTTGGACTTGGGAGCATTGCTCTTGTTTTATCTTTGGGATTTGGGTTTATTGGTTTGGCGAACTTGAGCTCTGCCTCTAAAAGCAGAATGCTCCAGGCGTTTGAAAGCACGGCTTTACAAGATGTTGTATATATACTTCTCAACAGCTACAGTTCTCTTAAAAAGACTGCCGATATCATACACTTTCCTTATTGGTTTCAGGATAGCAAGCTTGAAACTTTTTATTTAGAGATAAATCCTGCGGATATTGGGCAAATGAATAGCGCGCTTCCAGGAAAAAAGTTTGTTGATGCTCTGGAAAAAGAAAACAGGATTTTTGTTCCGGCAATTTTTACGGATGGCGGCTATAATACTAAAGTGGATGTCCGTTATCGGGGATTCGGCGGAGTACACTGGAATAATGGCCAGCGATCGCTTCTCGTTAAGTTTCCGCAAGAAAATTTATTCCGCGGCGTCATAAAGTCTCTTGATCTCATCGTCCCATATCGCAGAAATTTCATATTAGAGGTTGCTTCGGTGGAACGAGCGCGCCTTGCCGGAATAAAAGCTCGAGATATTTTTTTAGTGCGGCTTAATATCAATGGCGGTGACGCTGGGGTGTATTTGGCGCAGGAAAGATTTTCTAAGGAGTGGCTTGAGGTGAATGGGTATCCTGCGGATAGCGAAGTTTTTGAGGGCGGTCGCGAAGAAAGCAACGCAAGCGGATTTTGGCGAAAGGGAATAAATGAGGATTCGAATGACTTTGGTTCCCTCAAAGCATTGGCCTTTCTTGTAGAAAAGGCAAGCGATGAAGAATTTAGAAAGAACATAGGGACTATTTTGGATCTTGAAGCGTGGTATAAGGGGATTGCTATGCGGGTTCTATCAGGCAGCGCTCATTCTTCCCAGCTTGGTAATTTCAACCTGTTTTTAAATAGCGCCACGGGCAGGTTTGAGCCTATTTTGGAGGATATAAGCGGAGGTGTGTGGGAGGAAATAGCGGGCGATATTAAGGACATATATGCTTTTTTTGATCCTATAACAAAAAGAGTTTTGTCTGTGCCCGAATTTTATAATGACTACCGAAATGTTCTTTCCGGTTTTCTAGATGAAGAAGTTAGTAAAGATCTTGCCCTTTATGACAGCTTATACGAGGAGTTTCGCGTTGAATTTTATAAGGATAGGACCAAGCACAAAGAAGACTCTTTTTTTGACGCGTTGATGAAAGAAGGACGCGATATGAAAAAACAGAACTATGACACAGCAAAGAAAATTGCCGCCATAACCGAGCCACCTGTTTTTGAAGCGAACGAAAGATCGGCGGAAGTTATCTTTTCTAAACTTGAAGTGCCGGCTGTAAGTAGCGTGCCCACATTTCAACGTTTTATGGAAGCGGGCAGGTCGGCGGATGACTTCGTCAACGCGGACCGGCGTTTTAAGCGCAAGAACGACGGCATTTTTTTGCCGCGGGGCGTATATGCTTTCGACGATGATGTGATTATCCCGCAAAATACAAGGTTGATGATAGAGAAAGGGGCGGTTTTGTATTTTGCTGCCAAGAAATCGTTAATTTCTTATAGCCCGATTGAAGCGCGGGGAAGCTCGGATAATGCAATTAAAATAGCTAGAAAAAATGCCGAACAGAATTGGGGAAGTGTGGCTATAATCAACGCATTTAAAGAGAGTATATTTGAAAATGTCATATTCATAGGCGGTTCCTCCTCGGAGAAAATAAATGGCGTTGTGTTCACAGGCATGCTGTCTGCCCATAACGCGCCATTAATAGTTAGAAACTCAAAATTTTACAAAGATTCCGACGACGACATGATAAATGTGAAATACTCTAAGGCGGAGATTGTTGACTCGGAGTTTTTTGATAGCTTTGGAGATGCTATAGATTTGGATGCTTCCAAAAATTTTACGCTAAGCGGAAATACTTTTTCTGAAGTAGGAGATGATATCATCGGAGGCGATGCTATTGATGTTTCATATAGCGAGGGTTTTATTCTCGATAACAAGATTTTAAATTGTGAAGATAAAGGGATAAGTGTGGGGGAGCAGTCGAATGTAGAGATCTTAAGAAACAAAATAAAAAAATGCGATATTGGAGTTGCCGTGAAGGATTCATCAAAAGCATCAATAACAAGCAATGAAATTACAGAGAATAGAGAGGGCATATCGCTGTATCAGAAAAAGCAGATTTTCGGGGGGGGCGAGGCGATTCTGGCTGGCAACTTATTCGATCGTAATGAAATCAACATATTCCAGGATTTAAAATCAGAATATCGCGATGAATAAATTTTTTAGGTTTGAAATCAAATACCCTGTTGACGCGCACACGACCGGTTATATCGAGAAAGACTTGCTGTTGTTTGGAATGCGCCACGACAACCATTCGGGGAGTGACGGATTTTATCATGTCAGCAGTCTTTACTTTGATACCTTTTCTTTTTCGGATTATTATGATAAAGTCGGAGGACTGATTGCTAGAAAAAAAATACGGGCAAGGATCTACGAAAAACTTTTCGGCGACAGAATTTCAAAGGTCTATCTTGAGATCAAGGAAAAATACGGCCTGGCTGTGGTTAAAAAGCGGGTTTGTCTGGACATGAATAACTGGCTGGATTTAGATAAGAGAGGATGGAGCGCACTGGGAGCGCCTCAATTTGCGAGTAGGGAAGAATGCGGCATCTTTAGGAAGATACTATACGAAATAAACAGCAAAGGGCGCCGTCCGCAGATTTTCGTGACCTATAAAAGGAAACCTTACTTGTACGAGATGGGCTCAAACCGATTGCGGGTAACTTTTGACAAGGATATTGAAGCCTGCCGAGCAAGTTCTTTTCCCAGAAATTCCACTAGTTTTTCTGATGCTTATTCCCCTGCAAAGGCTGTTATGGAGGTTAAATATATGAATTACTTACCTCCCTTCATGAAACGGATCATAAGAAAATATGATTTGAGGCGAGACGCAGTCTCAAAATACGCCCTTGGCGTGGAAGCCGCGCATAGATACCACGCGCTTAAAAGGTAAAGTGGATTATGCCAAACAATTTATTTACGTTTACCCCCAACGAGTATAGCGGAGCGGTTATATTATTTAATCTTATTTTGTCGCTGGTTTTGTCGCTGGCAATAGTTTTTGTGTATAAGAAGACGCATCGCGGCCTTTCGTATTCGCAATCATTTTTCATCACGCTGATCTTAATATGCCTGATCGGGACAGCGGTTATTATGGTTGTGCAGAATAATTTATTTGGCGCGCTTGGGCTTCTGGGCGCGTTTGCCCTGATAAGATTTCGCACCATCGTCAAAGAGACGCGGGACATTTCTTTTGTTTTCTTTTCCCTTACAGAAGGCGTGGCCGTGGGCACGGGAAATTATCCCATCGCGTTGATCTCCACTGCTTTTGTCTGTGTAGTGGCGTATATATTATGGAAACTAAACGTCGGATCCATGGCAGGAGGCGGCTACATATTAGTTCTTTCATCGCATGATGCTTTGAGCGAATCTGATTTTTATCATAATTTTAAGAACAAGGGACTAAACTTACGACTGCTTAATTCCAAAAAGGGGCCAGAGGGTGAGTTTGAATATACTTTTTCTATCTACATTTCAAGCAATCGAAGCGTTGGCGATTATATGCTTGTGCTTAATAATATGAGGGGGATCAACACGTACGATATTATTTCAGGCCATGACGCCGAGGAGTATTAACGTGTTCTCAAAAATAGAAGACAAAGCGCAGTGGAAAAGTTTGCTTAACAAGGCATTATTTCGGACATTTTTTCACATGCTGGAGTGGGAAGATTTTTTGGAACGGGAATTGCCGTGGCTCAAGTTCGAACGGTATATTTGGCGCGATGAGCTTTTGCTAAGCGTTGCGCGGTGCAGATTCTTGGGTAGCGAAAAACTGGTTTCGCACCCACTTTGCGAATACGGCGGGCCATTACCCTTAAAAAATCAATCAGATTTAGCAGGATTTACTCAAGATTTCAAAAGTAAGTTTGGCGAGAAAGCGCGAATAAAGTTTCATCCATATCTATCGGAAGTTCGAGATTGTTTTCCGGCTTATTCTCAAAGTATATCAACTTTCTGGATTGAAGATTTTTCAAAAAAGACGGGAGATGTTTTATGGCGAGGGCTTCGCAAAACGTTGCGACTGGAGATAAAAAAAAGCTATAATGCCGGTGTGAGAGTTGATGAGTGCGGAGGATACGATGATTTAAAGCAGTTTTACAGTATTTATATTACAACAGTAAAACGGCATAAGAATATCCCTCTGCCATTTTCAGTTTTTAAATTTTTTAGCGGAGAGGAAGTTGCCGCAAAAATATTTATCGCAAAGCATAGCGGCAGGGTAATTGGCGGTAGCGTATTTCTGTTCTATCCGCCCTTTATCCATTATTTTATCAGCGCATCTGACTATCGGCTGCGCGGGCTAAATATCGGGCATGCAATCTTGTGGCAGGCGATGCAAAACTATGTGGGGTGTCGGCTGTGCCCTTCCGTAGCCTTTGGCGAAGGAGGGACACCCCACATATACGATTATTTTGATCTGGGCGGGACAAGAAAAGGATCAGCGCTTGAAGTGTTCAAGCGCGGCTGGGGAGCGAAAGAATATCCGATATATGAGATAGGCGCAGAAAATGCCGCTCGCAAAGCATCTTTTGCCCGAGATTTGTGGGGAATTATACCGTTGTTTGTATTAAAACGCATATCCAAACCTGCTTTATGGCTAAAGGCATAGGGGCTAAAAACAAATGGGAGGAATACGCGCGGCGAGTGGATACGAGTACCTCTTCAAAACATGCAACATTTGAATTAACTCTAAAGCACACTCTTGATTTACTTGGCGATCATCGCGACGGTCAAGTGCTTGATATCGGTTGCGGTTTTGGCGAGATAGATATTTTGCTTGCGAAAAAGACAAACTTTTTTATAACTGGCTGCGACATTTCTGATGTCTGCGTTAGAAAAGCGCAGGAACTTGTTCGCAAGAGTGACACCAAAGGGCGAGTGAAAATAGAATCCGGAGACGTTTATAGTCTTGCGTATCCCAACGATTATTTTGATGCGGCGACAAGCTTTGGTTATGCCTCCGCGGCAAGTTACAAAGGGGTTCAGAATGAAGTTTGGCGAGTTTTGAAACCCAACGGTTTGCTGATTTGCGATTTTATTAATGCCTTGTCGGTTTATAAGTTCCCCCAAATCGTAATCAATTGGCGCAAAATGCGTGAGGCAAGTCAAAAGAATTATGATTTTGTCACAACCGAGGGAATAAGAGTGTATTTTGGAAGATTTAATTTTGTTCTTCAAGATCAGAGATTTTTTAATACCTACCCTCCGCTTAATTTTATGCCAAAAGAATTCCTGCTCGCTTTTGAAAAACTAACTGGAAGATTCTTGCCTAGAATACTTGGGAGAGTGCGTATCGTATGCTTTCGCAAAGTAGAAAAAAGATAAAAGTGCTGTATCCTGTGCTGCACTATCCGCCGGTTATCGGCGGACTTGAACAGTGGGAGCAAAATATCGCGGAAAGACAGGGCGACAATGCCGAGGTAATTGTAGTTACTGGAAGAGTTGTAAGTAAAGCAAACTTTGAGAAAACAAACAATGTTTTGATCTTCAGGACATCTTTTCTTGAGTTAAGGAATTTATCATATTCCTCACACTTTTACATATTGTCAGCGATGCCGTTTGTATTGTGCAGGTCTTTGATCTTGTTGTTTACACACAAAATTAACCTTTTGCATTGCCACGGTTTTACGAGCGCAGTTATGGGATGTATCCTTTCCCTGATAACGAATCGGCCATTTATGGGCACGGAGCAGAGTATCGGATGGGCGCATGGCAGCTTAAAATGGCTACGCGGGCTTGTCTATAAAAAAGCAAAATTGTGCATTGCTTCAAGCGAAGCAGTGCGAGATGAATTCAGGGCGTTGGGTGTTGATGCGAAGAAAATCGAAATAATACCCAACGGAGTGGATTGGGACGAGTTTATGAACAGTCAGCGAAAGACTAGCCCGGGGGTATTTAGAATTTTGTGTGTCGGAAGATTGGAGAAAGTAAAGGGACAGGCATATTTAATTGAAGCGTTTAGAAAAATTCAAGATAAAATTTCCCAAAGTCGCTTTCCAGAGCTGCGACTTTTGCTCACATTAGTGGGGGACGGGAGTGAGAAAGCAAACTTGAAGAAAAAAGTTTTGGAGCTGGGATTAAACGAGTCTGTTGAGTTTGTCGGAGAAGTAAGGCACGATAACCTACCCGAATACTTCGCGAAAGCCGATGTGGCGGCAATACCTTCGCTTTCCGAGGGGTTCGGGATCGTGGCACTGGAGGCAATAGCGTCTGGTGTGCCGATCGTAGCTTCCAGAGTCGGGGGCCTTACAGACATACAGAAGGATTTTAGAACCGGATTCTTGGTAGAACCCGGGGATGCCGAGGCGCTTGCTAGTGCCATAATGTCTTGCATAAATAATCCAGAATTCAGGTATGCTCTCGGTGCGGAAGGCAAGGACTTGGTGAGGGTCAATATGACTTCTAACAAATATTCTAAATATTCCTGGGATTTAATCGCCCGGCGAGTGGGACAGCTATATGCCGAAGAAATATAACAATTATTTTTCCTACACGATTATTTTCTCATTGCTAAACCTGGCAGGAATTTTTTCGATATTTGGCGCAAGGACATATGGCGACACTGGGCGGTACTTAAACATTATTCATTGGATTTGGGGGGGGCAAGTGAGCGAAGATCCAATAGGGTTTTTGCGGCCGCTTGGCCCGCTTCTCGCCGCTCCTTTTGAGTTTTTGGGGGAGGGGGCCGGACTTATTCTGGAAAATACCTTGTTTTATTTTGCTTCTGCGATATTGATTTTTAAGATCATTGAAATTCTTTCCGGGAATCAAAGGCAGGCATTTATTGGCGCCGTTTTTTTCGTAACAGCCACACCGGTCTTGGAAGTGGGATTGGCTTATCTTACGGATATGGGCGCGTGGTTTTTTTATCTTTTTTCTATTTTTCTGACACTAAGGTTTTTTACAAGGGGCGATCGTCGCCTTATCCCCTTGAACGGATTTTTGTCGGGGCTAGGGTTTCTCCTTAAAGAAAATGGCTCGCTTGGTTCGCTTTTTTGGGGAATGATGATTTTGCTTTACCATAAATTTTCCGTTAAGCAAAAAATCGCGCACATCTTTAAATTTGGCGTATTGTTTGCCGTGCCCATACTTATCGTGCAGTTTCTCGGCTATCATTATCTTTCTTATACTCACATTGATTGGTTTCAAACGGGAATGGTCGGAGGCGAAAAAGAAAGTTTTTCGACAATAACATTGCGATATCTTGGGCAGCTGTTTCGGATACTAGGGCTCTTATGGCCGCTTGTCTTAATTGGTCTCTGGGCAGAAATTAAAAATCGAAATTTCAATAGAATGCTTGTCTACGCTTCTTTATTGCCTGGCTCTTTCTCATTTCTTCTCTGGTCAACTGATGCCGGAGGCCGCTCGGTGTTCATCTTTGCGCCTTTGGCAATAATTTTAGCGACTTTCGGCTGGATGACCGTGGAGAAATATTTGCAAAAAATACATCAAAATACAAAAAATATCGCCCTTGCGGCGATGTTCGCTATGATTACGGGAATAAACTACTTATTCGTTTTTGTGAACCAGAAAATAAACTTCACTGACATGATAATTGAGTTATTTAAGATCTAATGACTCCGAAATATGATCAAGTAGTGAGGTGATGCGGATCCCGTGTTCAATATCGGTAAGGGGTTTTTTGTTATTTCGTACACAATCAATGAAATGAATTAACTCGTTGCGTAATGGTTCTTGCGCGATGATACGGGGCACAAGAATTTTTTGCTTGCTTTGGTCAAAAAAATGCGAAGAGCCGCTTATAGTTTTAGGGTAGGAAGTGAGAATAAATTTTAGCTTGTTTTGAACTTCGCAATCATCAAATAACGTCATTCCCTTTGTTCCGACAATTGTCATCCTCCTTACTTTCTGCGGCATAAACCAGGAAACTACGATAGTGACTAAAATTTTGTTCTGGAGCACAACTTCTACTGCGGAGAAATCGTCATATTTTGTGCGCATGACACTTGACGCGCGTCCCCTAACATCATAAACCTCAAGCGGCCCTAAAAGATAATCTAGAATCGAAAGTTCATGCGTGGCCGTTTCCCAGAAGCAGCTTATCTCCTTTCGTATCGGGCCATATTGAAAATTTTCTGATACAACATATTTAATCTTTCCTAAAATATTGGCTGTCAGTTTTCGTTTTAAGTGATGTAAGTAATCATTGTAAAGATATTGATGGCCAAGCAAAAATGTTTTTTTACTTTTCTCAACTATTCCTTTAAGAGTGTATGCCTCCTTAAGGCCCATGGTCATGGGTTTTTCCAGGAACACGTGCTTCCCTAGTTTGAGGGCTTCGCTTGCAATTCTAAAATGTGATTGTGCGGGAGTCGCAATAATGACGCAATCGATATCCGGTGAACGTAAGAGCTCTTTGGCATCGCTCAAGCGATGAGTTTCTGGCGGTATATCAACATTGTGTTTACGAAAAGCATCAGGAGAGCGGTCAGCAATTGCGCTCAAATGCACTCCCGTTTGTTTTGCAAGAAGGCGCAGATAGTGTTTTCCAAAATGTCCTAGACCAATAAGTCCAAAGGCCAATTCTTTTTTTGTCATGGTGATCTAAACTAAGACGGAGTCAGAGGGAAGAGTTTCCCTGAACCATGTCAAAGTCCTTGAAAGTCCGGTTCTTAAATCAACCGCGGGGCGATAGCCGAGCTTCGCTCTGATTTTTGTTATGTCGGGGCGACGGCGGTTCGGCTCGCCAGCTGGATATGTTTCCGGATATTCGATCGACTTGATGGCTACTGCGCGGGGGAAAAGGCTGGAAACAATATCTGCAAGGGCAATCATGCTGATTTCCTCGGCGTCGGAGCCGACATTGTATGTTTCCCCATTCCTTTCCGAAAGAAGTACCTTAAAGAATCCAGTTACCGCGTCAGTAACATAACAGAAAGTACGGGTTTGATTGCCGTTATTATACACATAGATGGGACTGCCCGCGAGTCCCTTAGTAATAAAGCTAGGCACTACGCGATAGTCATTCATTTTCATCCCCGGGCCATATACATTAAAAGGCCGCACAATCTTTACCGGTATATGATACATCTTGTGATACACCATGCAGATAGTCTCGGTAAGCCGCTTGGATTCATCATAACAAGCGCGAGGGCCGGTACAGGATACATTGCCGTTATATGTTTCAGGGGTTGGAATAAAGCTTGGATCCGGATCGCCATAAATTTCACTTGAACTAAAAAAGAGAAAACTTTTTACACTTTGTGTTTGTCGGGCGAGCTCCAGTAAATTCTTTGCGCCAGTGACGGTTGTTTCGATGGTCTCAAGGGGGAATTTTTGGTAATAGACTGGAGAGGCAAGACCAGCGGCGTGGATTATAAAATCAATGGGTTCATGTATATCAAGTTGATTTCGAACATCAGTCTCGATATGTGTGATATTCTCGTCTGCATCAGCTCCTGTAACTGCACTACGCGAACCAGTAATAAAGTTATCCAAAGAAAGCACCCGACAGGGCTTTTGTAAAACATTCTGGTTGAGTAGGCGAATAGTTCCGACTAAATAAGACCCGAGGAATCCTGACCCCCCACTTATTAGGAGTGTTTTTCCTTCGAGTTTTTTAGTTTCGCTTTGGATGCCCGAAGCTATAGTTTGTATATCTTCGGCTACTATTCTATGCATAGAATTTATTCCCAATTTATTTCTCTGGGGGGCATTGGCAGTAGGTATTTATAGTTATTGTTTGTCTTTTTCCTGATATCGCTAAAATACTCATAGGCGAATATAACAAGAACATCAGGGTTGTGCTCTTTAAGATAACTGCTTGAAACAATCGGGATATGCGTTCCGGGGCTAAATCTATTCTGCTTGAGAGGGCTATCATCTACGATAAATTCAATAAGTGAAGGTCCAATCTTACCGTAGTTCGAGATGGTTGCAACGCGTGCGGGCGCTCCGTAACCGGCAACTTTTAAGTGCGATTTTTTATACTCCAGAAGCTTGCCGTAAAAAGCAGAAAGATTAGCGTCAATGCTGTGTCTAAATTTTTTGAGCTTGAAAGGAGTGAGATTTTTTCTTTCCTCTTCCAGGAGGTGACGGACTTGGCGTGATGGTGCCGGGCCGTAACCATTTTTATATACTGTTACTCTTATTGAGCCGCCATGGGGTTCTATTTTTTCTACATCAACTATGCGCATCCCATGCGTTTTAAATAAATGCTTGAGTGAAGTCAGCGAATAATAAAATACTCTATCCAAATAAAATCTTTCAAAGCGGGCATCTTGCAGGATATCTCCAATATACTCAACCTCAATAATAAATTTTCCAGCATCAGCCATAAGGATTTTTGCATCATCAATGAACGCGTGCGGATCTTCGACGTGGGTGAATATGCTGCTCGCGACAACTATATCTGGCCTGCCGTGCTTTGTTTTTATCATTTCCGCTGTGGCTGAATCGAAAAACGAAACTATAGTTGGAAGTCCTGCGTCGTTGGCAATTTTTGAAACATTTATGGAAGGATCAACGCCAATGGCTTTTATGCCAAGTTCTTTAAGCGGCTTGAGCAATATACCGTCATTAGAGCCAATATCCACCACAAAATTTGCTCCGGAAATTTCTCTTGCCAATTTTGTAAAGTGCCTTACAAGCCCGGGGTTGACTGAAGATAGATAATAGTAGTCCGTAAACATTCTTTCGCGAGAGACGATAGTCCCAAGCTGCACATTTTTGCAGTGCTTACAGAAAAAAACATCTAACGGGAAAAAGTCTTCTGTTTTAAATTCTGCTTTTGTCGCCGGATATTTATTGGCAAGCGGTTGCCGTCCGAGATCCAAAAATTCGACGATTTTACTTTTATTGCACAAAAGGCATCTCATAAAAAGTAAACTATATTACGGATAGTCTTTTGCAGAATAACACAGAGTTGGGGGCTTCACAATAAGATTAGTCAACGAAACGGCATTTAATAATAGTCCACAGTATAATAAATCCGTCTTTCGCCTTAATTTTTTTCCCCTGCTCATATGTGCGAGGATAATAGTGAATGGGAACATCGACTGTTTTGTACCCCTTTTTTAATATCTTGCAAACAAGTTCATTGTCGTAAGCAAAACCATTAGTTTTAACTTCTATCTTGCTAAGCAGTTGCTTTGTGAAGGCCTTATAGCATCCTTCGTATTCACCGGCCTTATTAGAAAAAAGAAAGTTAGTCGTCCACGTGATAATTTCATTACCAAACCAACTTAGCCAGTAAGAAAGCGACTTATGTCTAAATATTTTATCCTGAAACGCCCTTACTCCCATCACTGCTTCGGTCTTGCCATCTAAAATAGGCTGAATCATAGCAGGGTAGTCGTAAGGATCATATTCCAAGTCTGCGTCTTGAAAGATAACAAAGTCCCCCGTGGCATTTGCTATACCAGCCTTGAGGGCCGAGCCCTTGCCTTCATTTTTTTCTTTGAAGATGACTTTGTACCGGCGACGCAAATCAACCAGTATACGCCTGGTGCTATCTGTTGAGCCATCATCGACAATTATAATCTCCTTATCCATACCCGCCCGGACATTTTCTATTTTCTTAAGAAGTGGCGTGAGCGTTTGGCTTTCATTAAAAACAGGGATTATAATGGACAGTTTCTTCTTTTTCATGTATTATAATTATTGCAAAAACTTACCTTCCGCTCGAGAGAAGGCACATTGTTATTGTGGTTAGAACTCTTAAACTATAGCATACTAATTTAAGAATGAAAATTTTAATTGCAACGAGCATCTTTCCCCCGGATATCGGAGGCCCTGCCATATATTCCTTTAAACTCGCCAGAGAACTTACGCGCCGTAACTATAAAGTTAAAGTCATCTCTTATGCCGACTGGAAAAGGGATTTGCCGAAAGGAGTCAGGCATCTAGCATATTTTTTGCAGGTGCTATTTAGCGCTATACCTTCGGATGTTCTCTATGCGCAAAACGCGACAAGCGCTGGTTTGCCCTCTCTAGTCGCGGCGAAAGTTTTCAGGCGCAGACTTGTAATAAAAATAGTCGGGGATGCCGCGTGGGAACGTGCTCGCGAAACGAATACCTTGAGTTATAGGATTGAATTTTTACGCAAGATTCAGGGCTTTGTTGCGCGCAACGCGGACTGCGTTATAGTCCCCAGTTTCTATCTTAAAAATTTAATTAAAGAATGGGGAGTGAACGATAATAAAATCCGCGTTATCTATAATGCCGTATCATTGAGCGAGTTTAAATATTTCTCTGGACCGCGAATTTATGGCGATGTTATTTTGTCGATAGGCAGGCTTGTGCCATGGAAAGGCTTCACGGAATTGCTAGAAACAATGCCGATTCTTCTCAAGATTAACCCTAAATTCAAGCTTGTGATTATCGGATCGGGTCCGCTTTTTAAGGATTTAAAATCTAAAATTAATGATATGGGGCTGGATAGTTCGGTGGAGCTCGCAGGGCAAATTGAGCACGAGAATCTTACGGCATACTTTAAAAAATCCGCGATTTTTGTATTAAACTCAAGCTATGAGGGGCTATCACACGTCATTTTAGAGGCAATGGCTTGCGGAACGCCGGTTATAGCCCGTAATGTTGGGGGCAATCCGGAATTAATAGAAGATGGCGTGAACGGATTTTTGGTGAATAAAAACGGTTCATACGATTTAGCGGACAAAATTTTAGAACTGCATGGCGATAGAAACTTGCAGAATAAATTTATAGCAAATTCTCGAGAGAAATTAAAACTATTTAATTTTGATACTATGATTAAAGAAACTATAAGAGTGCTTGCGGGCTGACCATGAAAAGAGTTTTGTTTGTCGGCGTAACTGCCTATAACTTAGACGATCGAAATGTTCACCTTGAAAAAAAGTTTGCAGGGCTAAGCAGGAATTTGGATATTTTTGTCGTTGCCAGGGGCAAGCCATGTTATAAGCGAATTTGGAATACTCATTTCTACTTATTGCCGAGGCCGTTCTACTTGCCGGCGGCAATAATGGTTTCAAGCTATCTATGCTTATTCAAGAAAATAGACGCCGTCGTGTGTCAGGGGCCGCTGACCGAAGGAATTATCGGCGTTTTTCTGAAAACTTTATTTAGAAAAGAACTGATCGTAGAAATTCACGGCGACTGGCGCGAGGGGCCGTTTGTAAATAAAAAACGGCCATTTGCCTGGGCCTTGCGAAAAATCGTTTCATTGATTGGAAGATTAAGTTTGTCCCGGGCAGATAAAATTCGCACGCTAACCTATATTGCAAAGAGCGAAATAGAGCCGCATTTTTCCAATAAGCAGTTTTTTGTTTTTCCGACTTTTACTGATATTGATATTTTTCTTAGCGAGAAAAATACAAGTTTTCAAAAATATATTTGTACCGCCGCAGTGCTTTCACCGATAAAAAATATAGAGACGCTTGTAGATGCCTTCGCAATAATTCATAATAAATTTTCGGACTTTAAGCTGGTAATAGCTGGAGATGGGCCATCGCGCGATGAGCTAAAAGCTAAAAGCTATAAGCTAAAAGCTGGTAGGAGTATAATTTTTACCGGCAGATTATCGCAAGAAGAAGTAAAGTATGTGATGAAAGACTGCTATGTTTTTGTCCTGCCATCCTTAAGCGAGGGATTCGGCAGGGTGTTTATAGAAGCGATGGCGCTCGGCAAGCCGGCTATAGGAAGCAATGTCGGAGGAGTGCCGGAGATAATCAAAGATGGTGAGAACGGGTTTTTAATTGAGCCAAAAGACACGCAAGCGCTTGCGTTAAAAATTGAAGAACTAATAATCAAACCAATGCTCGCGCATAAAATGGGCGAGGCAGGCAGAAAGTTCGTGCAGGAAAACTTTTCCAATGCGAAATATATTAAGAATTATGTTGATATGATATACAAATGAAACTTTTGATGGTCACGCAAAAAATAGACGCGGATGACGATATTTTAGGAGTGTATCATGAATGGGCGAGGGAAATAGCAGGGAGTTTTGAAAAACTCTCGGTAATTTGTTTATATCGCGGCAGAATTGATTTGCCGGAGGATATTCGCATTTTTTCGCTTGGGAAAGAACTTAAGCAGTCAAGATTTTTTTATTCCAAAAATTTTTACAAATATATTTGGTCCCTTCGCAACGACTACGACGCCGTATTTGTGCATATGAATCCCATCTACGTAGTATTAGGATTTTTGTTGTGGCGCATGATGGGTAAGAAGATCTTTATGTGGTATGCCCATCCTGGGAGAAATATGCTCGTGCGGCTCGCCTGTATGTTGAGCGACAAAGTGATCACTTCTGTGCCTGAAGCATTTTATGCGCGCACTAAAAAAATTTTAGCGATCGGTCAGGGAATTGATACGGAAAAATTTAAAGCTCCAAGTTCCAAACTCCAAGTTCCAAACTCTATTCTGTACCTCGGCAGAATTTCATCCGCTAAACGCGTGGATGTTTTACTGGGGGCGGTGCGGCTGTTGAAGAGCGAAGGTATTAATTTACCAGTCAGTATAGTTGGCGATCCTTCGGATGCTTATGGCGGCAAAGAATACTATGAACGGATGAGAGCATTCGTGGCGAGCAATGATTTATCTGATACAGTAAGTTTTGAAGGTTCCGTGCCCAATTACAGGACTCCGGATATATACAACAAATATGGCATCTTTGTTAATCTTTCTCCGACTGGATATTTTGACAAAACAGTTCTTGAAGCAATGGCTTGCGAGTGCGTGGTCATTGCTTCTAACGATGCGTATAGAAGTATATTCCCTCGCGATCGACATGATTTGTTGTTGTTTAAGCAAGGCGATGCCAAAGATTTAGCGCGAAAGATAAAGAAGGTCGCGGAGCTTTCAAGTAGCGATAAAAAAACAATTAGCAAAAAATTGCGTGAGATTGTCGCGCAAGAACATTCTCTGTTTACTTTAGGCGAAAGACTAAAGCATGCTTTCTTATCTTAAAAAACCGTTCAGAGCATTACGTAATTTCATTTTATCCCTTAAACACGAGTACGTTTTTAAAGTGCAAAGATACAACGCCAAAGTTCTGCTGAGCGGGCGGGATTTTGTATACGACAAGAATCCATTTAAGGAAATTTTTTCCGATGGCATATACCGGACAGATTACAAAGACGCCATTGTTCTTGATGTCGGAGCGCATAAGGGATATCTGACTATTTTTGCTCTCGCAAACGGAGCGCGCAAAGTCTATGCCTATGAGCCGGATAAGTTTAATTTTAGCTTCTTGGAAAAAAATGTTAATCTCAATGGTTTTAATGATAGAGTTTTGTTATTGAACAAGGCAGTGGCAAAGGAAACCGCCGAGCGAGATTTCTTTGTGATGCAATCTTCGGCCTCGCACTCGCTTCTTGCGAGGGCGGATAGGAGAATTGTAAGAAAAACGCGAGTCTTTGCGGTTTCTGTAAATGATGCGCTTGCGCAAGCTGCAAACGAAACGCGGGGAAGGCGCAAATTAATTTTAAAATTAGATGTCGAGGGAGGGGAGTACGAAATTATCCCGGTAATCGAAAATAAATATTTGGCGCTTATAGATAAACTTTTTGTTGAATATCACGATATTCCGGGATTTAGCCAAAAAGTTATGAATGATTATCTTTTATCAAAGGGATTTAGAATTGAAAGAGAAATAAGCGATAGAGAGTTTTTATTTTTTCATATATGAAGATTTTATATATTAATGGCTCCCGAATCCCAACAGATCGTGCGCATGGCATACAGATTATGAAGATGTGCAGCGCATTTACGTATTCAAGAATTTCCGTTGCGCTATGGGTGCCCAGGCGTTTTAACTATACAAAGCAAGACCCTTTCGAGTATTACGGCATGAAGCGGAATTTTTTGATAAGAAAAATTCCGTGTATTGATTTAATACCCCTTACGAGATTTTTTGGCCCTGCGTCTTTATGGATAACCGAGCTTAGTTTTTTGCTGTTTGTCATTTGCTGTTTGTCATTTGTTAAAGCCGATGCGATCTATACACGCGATAAATTTGTCGCTTTTTTTCTGTCCTTTTTTATCAAAAATATTTTTTTTGAAGCGCACGATGTGCCGTCGCGGTTATTTTTTTTGCGATTCCAGACGATTGGGGGAATTATTGCGATTACGCAAAATCTTAAAAACGAGTTTGTAAAACGGGGAATTAGCGCAAAAAAGATTATTATCGCGCCTGACGGCGTTGATCTTAATGAATTTAATATCCCCCAAAGCCAAGAAGAGTGTCGAAAGAGACTGGGCCTTCCGTTAGATAAAAAAATAGTTTTATACACCGGACATTTATATCCATGGAAAGGCGTGGGGACGCTGCTTGCGGCAGCGCAAGTATCAAGTATGCTTTTTGTGCTTGTTGGAGGCACAGAAAAAGATACGGCAGAATTTCGGAGGAAGGCCGAAAAGTTAAAGAATGTTATAATCGTGGGGCATAAGCCGCATGGCGAAATTGCACACTGGCTTAAAGCCGCAGACGTTTTGATATTGCCCAACTCCGAAAAATATGTTATTTCTAAATACTGGACTTCGCCAATGAAACTTTTTGAATACATGGCTTCGGGGCGGCCGATTGTGGCTTCTGATCTGCCGTCTCTTCGGGAGATTCTAAATCACAATAACGCCAAATTTGCAAAACCAGATAATCCAGAATCATTCGCGCGCGCAATTCAATTGGCGTTTGATAATGCGGAAGAATCTGCGCGACTCGCCGCGAGGGCAAGAGAAGATGTGCAAATGTATACTTGGGAAAAACGCGCGGAAAAGATATGGCAACTTTTTCACAGAAAGTAAAAAAGGCTTTAAGGCAACCCAATCTTCTCAAGATTCGGATCTGCGATTTTTTCTTTGGGAAATTGGGGATGTTTCAAAAAAAATATCCGTGGCGAAAATCAGGCCAGTCGATCGGTCAGAGGGTATATCAGGATTACGCCGAATACGTTTCTCATCAGAAAGCCAAACTAAGCACAATGGATCTTAGCGATTACGATCAAAGGTATTACAATATTTTGAAAGAGAGGCTGACGCCGCTTGCGGCAAGCAAGATCATTCGCGACGGCAGTGTGGCATTATGTCTTGCCGCGCGAATCGGCACCGAAGTAAGAGCGTTCAAGGATTTTAATTGTTTTGCGGTCGGGATTGATTTAAACCCGGGAAAAAACAATAAGTATGTTCTGGTTGGCGATTTTCACGATATTCAGTTTCCGAAAAATAGCGTGGATATAATTTTTTCCAATTCATTAGATCACGCTCTTTATTTAGATAAGTTAGCGGCTGAAGTGGGGCGGGTTTTAAAACCAGGCGGGCATGTTATTTTGGAAATTGTTCGGGGAGTTGATGAGGGCGGAAAGCCCGGTTATTACGAAGCATCCGTATGGAGAAAAATAGAGGATTGCTTGCCGCCATTTATCCAAGCCGGATTTACTATTTTGAAAAAAAACGATTTTGAATACCCATGGCGCGGCCAGCAAGTTGTTCTAAGGAAAGCGCTATAAAGACATGTGCGCGATTAACGGTTTTAATTTCAAAGACGAGGGGCTTATAAAAAAAATGATCCAAAGCACCAAGCACCGCGGCCCCGATCAGGACGGCTATTTTTGCGATCAAAACATCTCGCTTGGGAGCGCGAGACTATGTATCAACGATCTTTCCAAGAAGGGCCGCCAGCCGGTCTGGAATGAAGACAAAAGCATTTGCCTTGTCTTAAATGGGGAAATATACAACTTCAAAGAGCTGCAGAGCGACCTTCAGAAACGCGGTCATCAACTTTATTCAAATAGCGACAGCGAAGTTATTGTGCACATGTACGAAGATTACGGAGTGAAGTGTTTGGATTTTTTCAATGGGATATTTGCCTTCGCGCTGTATGATAAAAGTAAGGAGGAATTGTTTCTTGCGCGCGACAGAGTCGGAGTAAAGCCGCTCTATTATTATTTTGATAGGGGAAAATTGATTTTTTCTTCGGAAATAAAAGCGATTTTGGATCATAGCGTGCCGCGCGTGGTGGATGAAACAGCGCTTCGGCTCTATTTTAAGTTATTCTATGTGCCCGCGCCGTTCACCATGTTTAAAAATATTTTTAAACTAAAACCGGCCCATTACGCGATTTTTAAAAACGGCAGCTTGAGGATAGAGCGCTACTGGGATGTCATTGATGATGACAGCGCGCGGTCAAAAGAAGAGGTAATCCATGGGATACAGGGCATTATGCGCGATGCCGTGAAGCGCCAGCTTCTTACCTCCGACAGGCCCGTTGGAATTTTTCTGTCTGGAGGGATAGATTCAACCTCTGTGCTGGGCTGTGCTAGCGAGTGTTCCAGGCGCATCAAGACATACTCGGTGGGATTTTATTCGGATAAACCGCAACATCAAGATCCAAATAGCCATTTTCATACCCAGTTTAATCGCGATTTTTTTCTGGCACGAAAAACTAGTGCAATCTACGATACCGATCATCACGAGCTTATCATCAAAGATAAGGATATTCTTGATAGTTTTGAGAAGACCGTATGGCACATGGACGAGCCAAATCCAAACGTGAATCATATCCCGACATTTTTACTTGCCAAGGAAGCAAAGAAGGATGTCGCGGTTGTACTTGGGGGTGATGGAGGAGACGAGCTTTTCGGAGGGTATCCCCGTTACTATTATAGTTCGTTGCTTGATAGGTATCAGATGCTGCCAGAGTTTTTGCGAAGAGGCCTTTTGCCTATTTTGCTGGAGCGTATTTTAAGAAAGAGAAATTTAAATAAAAAATTAAACACTCCCCAAACCCTTGATCGCTATTTGCTTTTCATGAGCGAGCACAATGGAACCTTGCGTGATATACTAAGTCCTGAAATAATGCGCTCGATAGATGACGAAAAATCACTGGAGAGTTATTTTCCGCAAAATAAATTTAAGGACTTCGGCAAATATTTGATGTATCTTGATTTTACGACATGGTTTGCCGAAGAATCGCTTATACGTTCGGATAAAATGACCATGGCGCATGGTTTGGAAGAACGGGTGCCTATTCTAGACCACAGGTTGGTGGAGCTTGCATTCAAGATTCCAACGAGCTGGAAAGTTGGGAGAGGGAATAGAAATAAATTAATTTTTCGACAAGCCATGGCAAAATATTTACCGGATTTCATTAGCGATAAGGATAAAAGAGGGTGGTTCGCGCCCGCCTCAACATGGCTTCGCGGAGCGATGCACAGCTATGCTTACGAGGCTCTATCTCCTAATTACTGTATTGACACGCAAGAGTATTTTAACTTTAATAACATCAAGCGCATGTTGGATGAGCATGTTTGCGGCGAGCGCTATAATATGCACACCCTTTGGTCACTGATGACCTTTCAGGTGTGGTATAGAAAGTTTGTTAAACATCATGATAAGTAATTTACTGCTGAAAAGCGGTCTTACCAAGAAGATAACAAGGGCCAGGATGGATAAATTTTTGGCAAGGCATCAGGATGCTCAAAGTTTAACTTTAGATCTTGGCTGCGGACCTCATGCCCCTTACGCAAAATATTTTCCCAATCGCGTCGGTTTTGATATAGTATCCGGTCCGGGAGTTGATGTGGTTGGTGACGCCCATAACCTTCCCTTCGAAAACGACAAGTTTGATCTAATTTTGTGCACAGATGTTCTGGATCATCTCCATTCTCCCCAGGTTGTGATTCGCGAAATGCAGAGAGTTCTAAAACCCGGAGGCAAGGTTATTTCCATTACAAGGTTTGTTTTTCCTCTCCACGATGTGCCGCACGATTATTATCGTTTCACAAAGTATGGTCTCCGTTATTTATTCCGGGATTGGGAAATTCTGGAACTTTCCGAGGAGGCCAATACCATAGAAACTATTGCGGTGATTTTTCAGAGAATTGGATACCAGTGTGAAGTCTTGCGTTTGAAGCCGCTGAAAATGGTTTTTCTTATAGCGGCGCGCATTTTACAGCCGTTGTCGTTTATTCTTACAAAGCAGTTTGGGGATATCAGCAGTAAGAATGAAGAAACAAACATATTGGTCAGCGGTTATTACATGGTGTGTAAAAAGTTATAACTCTAGACATGTTCACTGATGCAAACTTAGTTCCTAAAAATTTTCAAGTAAGGTGCGATATTTGTATCGTTGGGGCGGGAGCCGCCGGAATCGCCATGGCGTTGGAGCTGAAGAACTCTTCGTTAAATGTTTGCATCTTGGAGAGCGGAGGAATTAATTACGAAGAGCAGGTCCAAAAACTTTACGATTTTGAAGCAACCGGTTTGTCTATTTCCCCGCGGTCGCGGATTCACCAGTTTGGAGGAACGACGACGGCATGGATGGGGCTCTGGAGAGAGATGGACGCGATTGATTTTGAAAGCAGGGGCTGGATTCCTAACTCCGGCTGGCCGTTTGGTAAAAAAGAGCTGGCGCCTTATTACAAGCGAGCCGATGAGTTGCTGTCGGCTAGCTACCTCTTGACTTTTTTGAGCCAGCCGGAGTTATTTGTCGGGAGCGATGTTTTAAAAACTGTTGAGTTTCAGAGGATAAAAAAAGCGGATTTAGATTTCGGGAAAAAATTTTTTAAGGAATTGGCAAAGGCAAAGAATATTGCAATTTGTCTGAACGCAAATGTTGTAAATCTCGAGGCGAGCCAAAATTGCAGAATGGTGGAACGCGCAGATGTCAAAACCCTTCGGGGAAATAACTTTCAAATAAAGGCGCGCCTTTTTATTCTAGCGGCCGGCGGAATAGAAAATGCCCGATTACTACTTTTGTCTGATTCGGTAAATAAGCGCGGTCTGGGTAATGACTACGATCAAGTCGGCCGGTATTATATGGATCATCCCAAGGGAGTGGCCGGAAAAGTACGATTGCGCAAAACTTTGCCGGTTGCGCGTGTTGCCTTGTCGGGCCTGCGCTTGAGCGATGAGACGCAGAGAAAATTTGAGGTTTCAAATAGTCTGGTAATGCTTCTTCCTCACCGATTATCTTTCTTGCACAAGGTTAAGAAAAAATTGTTAAACCTTTCGGCGCAAGCTGATACTTTTTCTGTCCGTAATTTTATGGAACAGGTTCCTAATCCGGACAATCGCGTCACTTTAAGCGATACTAAGGACGCCCTGGCCTGTCGAAAGGTTAATATTAATTGGCAAATCAATGAGGCAGATAAAAAAAGCATGCTCTCTTTTCACCAAATCCTGCGCGATGAACTAAAGCGTTTGGCAATAGGGGAATTAGAAAGCCCGCTTATCGATCAAGAATACTCAAAATGGCCGATTGCGCAAGACGCTTCGCACCACATGGGAACAACGCGAATGGGTAGCGACCCGAAGAATTCAGTTGTCAACACAGATTTGAAGATTCATGGCGTGGAAAATTTGTATGTTGTCGGAAGTTCCGTTTTCCCAACCGGCGGCTACGCGAACCCGATGGCTACGATAGTGGCTCTTGCTGTTCGCCTGACAGAACATCTAAAATCTAAAGAAGCGCTATGAGAATTTGCTACTTGACTCAATATCTTGATCCAATGACTGGCGGAGGACGGTATGCCTCGGATTTGGTTTTAGGTGTTAAAAAAGCTGGACATGAGGTTATAATACTCAAAGAAGAAGACGACGGCTTTGCGGGAGAGGCGATTCTAAAGCGTGGTCCCGGACTTATTTTTTCCGCTCTAAGGGTGCGGCGGCGCATCGAAAATTGCGATATTATTCATGCTTTAGACGGCTATCCGTATGCCGTTATGGCATATATAGCAAATTTATTTTGCGGGAAAAAATTGGTTGTTACGGCCCAGGGAACGTATGCCATAGCTCCCCTGTATTCTCCCAAAACAAAATATATTCTTGAGCGAGCGTACAGCTCGGCTGATGTTGTAACAGCAATAAGCCGTTACACTAAAAATGAGTTACTAAAAAAGATCAAAAGGAGAGATGTAGAGGTTATAAATCATGGAATAAACTTGAGCCGATTTGAGGGCGAGTCTTCAAGGATAAGTAATCAGCGGGAAAATTTTATTATGAGCGTTGGCGGCCTCAAAAAGCGCAAGGGGCACCACATTTCTATTCCGGCTTTTGCCCTGGCCAAGAAGAAGATACCCAATTTGAAGTATAAAATAGTGGGCGATCAAGGCGATGTAAGCTATGTCAGGGAGCTTAAAAGTCTTGCCGCAAAATACGGCGTGACCTCTGATATAGAGTTTATGAGCTGGATACCCGATGAGAAGTTAATGGAGCTCTATCGCAAGGCTAAAATTTTTATACTTACTTCTGTCAATTGCGACCATCACATTGAGGGCTTTGGCTTAGTTTTTTTAGAAGCCGCTTCCGCCGGGGCGCCGGTCATCGGGACATTTGGCAACGGTATTGAAGATGCAGTGCGAAACGGCTATAACGGCATACTCGTTTCGCAGAACGACATTGCAAAGACCGCATCGGCTATCATTGAGATAGCTAGTGACGAGACAAAATGGGATACGATGAGCAGAAACAGTTTTCTCTTGGCAAAGGAGCATGATCTGAACCTCGTGATTAAAAAGTATGTAGCCATTTATGCGAGAACTTTATCGCAAAATTCGTAAAATTCTTTCGCAGATTACGTTTATCAAACGAGCTTACAACAAGATAAGAGGCATTGAGCGCGCGCAAAGGTACGAGCAGATTTTTCATGCGATAAAAAATAATAGATGTCGAAGAATAATGGAGGTAGGAACCTGGAATGGCGAGCGAGCCGTGCAGATGATCGAAACTGCGAAGCGGCACTGGAAGGCCGCTCAAGTTAGTTACTATGGTTTTGATATATTTGAGTTAATGAACGATGAAATTTTCGCGAAGGAAGTTTCCAAGCGCCCCCCAAGCATGCAGGAAGTCAAAACAAAGCTGGAAAATACCGGCGCGAAGATATTTTTATTTAAAGGATTTACGGAAGAAGTTATGCCGAAAGTTATGCCAGCATTGCCGAAGATGGACCTTGTTTTTATAGACGGCGGGCATAGTATTGAAACTATCACAAATGACTGGAAGTGGACGCAACCAGTTATGGACGAAAAGACTGTTGTTATCTTTGACGACTATTGGAGCGGGGAGTGGGGCAAGCGCAAGGATGCCGGTTGCCAGACGTTGATAGATAATTTGGATAAAACAAAATTTCGGGCCGAGATTTTGCCGATCCAAGATAGCTTCAAAAAAGAATGGGGGGTGCTCAAAATAAATTTTGCCAAAGTTCGAAGAGCTTAAATTGAGCTTGGTGAATAATTGCTTCTGGCTCATTCTCGCCCCGCCAGCGCGGGGCTGCGAGGCTCGGCCTGTTTTGCTCCGACTGCGGTCGGAGACCATGCCAAAACAGGCCTCAAATCCGCCAGAAGCAATTATTCACCAAGCTCAAATATATGAGAACTATTTTTGTTAGTTGTTATCACAGTTTTATTGCAAGGAACATTCTTAATACGGAAGTTTTGACGATTCTTAAAAATCGTGGGCTCAAAATAGTTATTTTAGCCCCGACTCTAAAAGTTGACTACCTTGTCAGTAACTTTAACGCTAAAAATGTTGAGATAGTGGGCTTTGAGCCCCGAACTAATTTTTTGCATAATCTGATATATTTTTTATCGGTAAGTCTTGTGAGTGTGGAGAACTTGTTTATTCAAGGTTTGTTGAGCGAGAAAAGATACATACGGTTTTATTTCGCTTTGTTAATTAACAAAGTTTTCGGCGGGATGCTTAGCGTCAAAAAGGGATTAAGAGTTTTCTACAATACCTTTATAGTTGGCGAGCAATTTCGTGAATTATTTGCGCGTTATAATCCCGCGCTTGTTTTTTGCTCCGACATTTATGATGTATCGGATAGGGAGTTGGTGGCAGAGGCAAAAAAACGCGGTATTTTTACGATAGGCATGGTGCGCGGATGGGACAATGTAACAAGCAAGGGGGTTCTTCTTGCTCGTCCCGATAAGATTATCGCGCCGAATGAAGTTATAAGGGATGAGCTTTGGGAGTATAATCGTATTGGCGCCGATAAAATTTTTGTGTCGGGGATTCCACATTACGATGCCTGCGTGATACCTCCCAAAATATCGCGTGAACAGTTTTTTCAAGAGATGGGGCTGGATCCTGCCAAGCGCCTTATTTTTTTCGCCCCGGCCGGAGCGCGTTTGTATAAGCACGACGGCGAGATATTTAAGCTATTGCAAAGATTAAAAAATGACGGTAAGTTTAGAGATCAAGTTCAGTTTTTGATTCGGTTTCACCCCGGCAGTAAAAGCAATATGAATGGTTTTGCGCCAGAAGGCGATTTTGTTTTTGACGAGCCGGGACTTGATTTAATGGGGACAAAAAAGCAGAGTGAATTAACCAGTAAAGACGCTACGCGATTGAATTGTTCTTTATATTACAGTGATATAGTTATGACCGTTGCTTCAACGATTGCGATTGACGGGGCGGTATTTGACAAGCCGACAATTATTTTTTCATTTAATCCTGCCAATAATCTTGATGATGATATAAAAAAATTTATGCGCGATTTTCATGTCCATTTTAAAAAATTTGCAAATTTTGGATTGTGCGCTGTTGCAAACAGCGAAGAAGAGCTGGTGAGGTCTATTGATGGTTATATTAAAAATCCTGCTTTGGATAGAGAAAAGCGTCAAGAAATCGTAAAGAAGTATTGTTACAAGCTCGACGGAAATTCATCGCGAAGAGTTGCCGAATTTATTATAAATAATCTGCCAGTATGAATAAAAGAATTAGCTCAATCATTATTTCACCTAAAGACAGCATTGCCTTTGCGATGCAAAAAATGCAGGATGGGCCGCACGCCAACCCTCCTGCGCCAGCAGGTATCGTGCTTATCGCTGATAAAAAGGCGAAACTTCTTGGGGTTGTTACAGATGGGGATATCCGACGGGCTTTACTTAGAGGATTAGACGCGAAAGAATCCGTCGCGGCGATTATGACCAGCCAGCCATTATGCGTGCGGAGCGGACAAACTGCGCAGGAAATGCTAAACGAATTACATAGAGAAATAAAGAGACGTAGCGCGCCGGAAAACAAATACCACAATATCGTTGTAGTTGACGAGATGAGTAGTGCGGTTGACGTCGTAACTCCATTTGAGTTATGGCGAAGAAGCGAGGTGAAGACAAGAACCGCGGCTGTAATCGGACTTGGTTATGTTGGCCTTACACTTGCTCTTACCCTCAATGAATTTGGCATTGAGGTTTATGGCATAGACATAAACGAGGAAGTAGTAAGCAAACTCAAAAAAGGAGTCCCGCATTTTTATGAACAAGGGCTGGAAGTACTTTTGAAAAAGCATATTAACAAATTGTTATTTGTTAAAAAAGAACTAGCGCAAAACGAGAGCGATATCTACATTATCTGTGTCAGCACGCCTATAGATGAGCATGGCAAGGTTGTATCTTCATATCTTAGGAAAGCGAGCGAACATGTGGGTTGTGTCTTAAGGCTGCATGATCTGGTTATTTTGCGCTCAACCGTCCCGATTGGCGTAAGCCGCAATGTCGTTATTCCGATCTTGGAGAAAAAATCTAAACTTAAGGCCGGGGAGGACTTTTTTGTGGCATTTGCTCCGGAAAGAACCGTGGAGGGAAAGGCGCTTGAAGAATTGCGCACGCTCCCGCAGATTGTGGGAGGATACAACAAGCAGAGCGTTGACTACGCTTCGCAGCTTTTTCAGATTTTCGCTCATTCAATTATTACGGTGTCCAGTCTTGAAGCGGCCGAAGCGGTAAAACTGTTAAACAATACGTTTCGCGATGTCGCTTTCGCTTTTTCCAATGAAGTTGCGCAGGTTTGCGATGGGTTTGGCCTAAGCTCCCGCGAGATTATTCGTGCGGCAAACGAAGGGTATCCTCGCGATAAAATTCCATATCCAAGTCCGGGCGTGGGAGGAGCTTGCCTCGTTAAAGACCCTTATATTTTTGCGGAGTCCGCAAGGGGTGTATCGCGCAAAGCGCAATTTCCCAAGCTTTCAAGAACAATCAACAAGAACATGGTTGATTTTGTTTTGCGGAAGGTGGATGATTTTTGCACTATTCAGCGAAAAGATGGGGAGACCGTAAAAATTTTTGTAATGGGCATGGCTTTCAAAGGCGAGCCGGAAACTTCCGACATACGAGATTCTGTTGCGGTGGATATTTTAAGGCGACTTCGCGAAAAGTATAAAAATATTTTTATCTACGACCCGGTGGCGCAAAAACAGGACTTGGATATCCTTGGTGCCGCGGTTGTCTTGAGTCCGAAAGCCGGCTTTAAAAATGCCGATTGTGCCTTGATTCTAAACAACCATAACTCGTACCGCAACCTCGATATATTTAATCTTGCTAAGTCCATGCGCAAGCCAGGTTTTTTATTTGATGGATGGGGTATATGCAACAAGGCGGAGCTGGCTTCTCTTTCGCACATAACTTATGCCGGGTTATAAACGCTATATCGTTACAAATTTTGCCTACGGCACAGGCCCATACTTGCGCACGAGCGAACTTGCGATTGCGCTTAATGACGTCTTGGAAAAAGGCGGACGCGCGCGGCTTGGCATAATCGTGCCTCTTGTCTACGGCGCTAAGCAAGAAGAAATCATGCGGGAGGAGTTTGGCGATTTTTACAAATCGCATCCCCAAGAAATTATTTTGGATCGTAAGCTGGGCAGTTATCTTAAAACTATTTTTTATGGCAAAGAAAGCTACGCACATTATTTATCACGATGGATGAGTAGGGTGGATGAAGCGAGCGTTGCTATTAGTTCTTATCTTCAAAGAGCATATGGAAAAAAAATAGCCCTGGAACTGCACCGTTCTCCGCGCGTGCTCTACAACATCGCGCCAGCTTACTTTGTTTCTTTTGCATATATTGGAAAGATTTATGAGCGCCTGAACTTATCCAATGAAGCCATGCGCAAAATCAAGGCAATTGAAGCAAGTTATCGCATGCATTTTATAACTGAACCTGGAACTTTTTCATATCAAGAAAGCGGGAATATTCCCCCAACGATTAACTTGCCTCGCGGTAGTGAAAGCAAAAGCATAGCGAAGGGAATTTTTGTGACAGTTACGGGGATCCCTGGCCTTGAAAGGTTGTATGAGGAGGCAAAAAGCTTGGGCCTTAAGGTTTATTCAAATAATATCAATGCGGTGCCCTTTGCTGAATATGCGTCTCCCCATATCATTACAAGTCCCAATGTAATTTTGCAATTTGCGAGGTCAGGTTGGAGCTCGGTTTGGCTGTCAATGTTATCGGGAACTCCTTTGGTTGTGCCTGAATGGGATAGAGACGACGATCCGGAGATTTATTTCAACAATATCTGCATAGAGAAACTCGGTCTTGGAATTGTCTATCGCGGCGAGGGGCTTGCGGAAATATTAAAAAAGGCCGAACAGCTTCGGCCGAGGATTCAAAAATACAAAAAGGGCCTTTTGGATAAATTCGGCACGCTGGACGGCACGCGTTACGCGGCCGAAAATATCGCGCGAGATTTTAGTAGTTTAGTTACTTCGGAATAATCTCAAGAAGGGCGAGGCGATGTATTATTTGTGTTCCGTTTATAATCTCTCTTGCACCCCCCGGCATCTTAAATGTCCAGCTACGCAACGGATCGTCTTGGTGTCTCGGTAAATCAATCGGGATGCTGAAATCATAGAAATTGTAATTCGCCCGTTTTTTTTCAAGATATGATCCGATAGTCTTTTTTGATGGAATGTTCCATCCAGCTTGCCATGGCCGATTGTCTTGACCGGCGTAGCGTACTTTACAGAGAACATCAACATTCTCCGGATTAAACATTCCAAAGACGTATATTCTTCCTCCAACCTTCGTGAGTTTGAAAAGATTGTTTATCCATATCGTATGATCGTCAAACACCATGTGCACAGCGAGCAGGAAAACGGCATCAAATTTTTTGAGCGGCATCCCTTTGCCGCTGTAAATATCCGCAAAAGCAAAGCTCGCCGACGGAACTTCTTTTTTGGCGCGCTTTAGTAATTTCGGCATAACATCCAGTCCCAATAATTGTGCCTTGGGATAAAGGGTTGATAGGTAGTATAAAAAATCTCCAGTGGCACAGCCGATATCAACGACTTTTGGATTTTCTAAATTTTTTAAAAATTTACCGATATGCTTGTTGATAAACTTAAAGGATTCTTTGGGCGTGAGTTTACGGTCATCTTCTAAATAGAAACGATCGTGGTCCCTCACAACTGTAATGCTGGAGAAGTCAATTTCGCTAATGTACGTTTGAAGTGCACCACCTCATAGTAAAATAGATTTATGA
>CAZDDE010000012.1:32327-34306 GCA_964504205.1 uncultured Candidatus Saccharibacteria bacterium | reverse complement strand
GCCACCGCCGCCGAAGGCGGCGAAATGGGTTCGGACTATCTTCAAGATACACAGCAATTCGGTCTTCGGATAAGCTCAGCCGAAGCGCAAGTTCCGTGGGGCGTGCCGATTTTGACTTTTTAAGAATTTTATGCAAATATACCAAGTATGAGCCAAGACAACCTAGTAAAACTGCAATGCGATAAGTGCAAGGAAATCAATTACTACACCACGCGCAACAAGAAAACAATTGAGAAAAAACTGGAACTCAAAAAGTTTTGTAAATCCTGCCGCGCGCATCAAGCACATAAAGAAGCGAAGAAGTAATAGAAAATTATACACAAGGCGGGGTCTTTAACAATGTCTGGAACTATGATATATGGTTTAATATAACCATACGTTATAGTTTATGAAAAAATTAGATAAGGAATTTTCCGAGTCTAGAAGACTCCGAGAAAAGGGCTATTCTCTTAAAGAAATTTCAGAAAAACTAGGGATTGCAAAAAGTACTGCATCCAAATGGCTATCTGATTTTGCACTTTCTGATGAGGCCCTTGAGCGTCTAGAGGCCCGTAAACTTTTAGGAAGAGTGAGAGCTGCTGAAAGTAATAAGAAGCGAGGAGTATTACTGCGCGAACAAATATCCAAAGAAGCTGATCGGATAATATCTTCTATACCTATAGAAAGTTCTCAGTTTGTAATTTTTTGTGCGTTGTTGTTTGAATGCGAGGGCGCTAAAGACTATGGCTCTGTGGACTTTATCAATTCTGATCCGCTTATGATTTCTGCCTTTTTGTATTTTTTGAGAAACAGTTTTGCGCTAGAGGAAAAGAAATTTAGAGTCACTATGCATCTTCATGAATACCATGATGAAGGTGAACGTAAAAAGTTTTGGTCTAAAACAGCCAACATTAGCCAGACACAATTTACGAAGACATACTTCAAGCCTCATACAGGAAAGAATTATCATGCAGGTTATCCAGGATGTATTAGGGTGAGGTACTGCGATTCAAGGATTGCAAGAAAACTTGGGTTTATTGCTCAACGAATTCTGGAAAAATACGGGAGTGTTCGTTAACTGGATAAACGGTCCGCCTCCAAAGCGGATCCTGGGGGTTCGAGTCCCTCCACTCCCGCAAAATAACGTTCGCCCCGTCATCCCACAGAGCGAGACCCCCAGCCAGGCCTACAAAGTAGCGTGGTTAGAAGAAAGGACAGAAATTGACTTGCGAATAAGCGGATAAACATATCAATGCCCCGATGATACTCGGGGTTTTTGTTTTCTAAACTTATCCACAATGACGGTATTGACTCTGTATTCTATTATAAATGATATAGGTCACAAGTTAATACAAATTAAAAGTAAAAAATAATAGAACGTTTTTATGCGCAAATTTGTTTTTCGCATAGCGCGCTTTATTAGTCTATTTTAATATGTCCAGCAGTAAATGTTTTTCGTGGCTGGCCTGCCTGCCGGTAGGCAGGGCCTGTCGGGCAAATTGGCCATTAGTAATTTTTATGGCGGCTGCTCTCGTTTTGTCAGCCGCCTTTATTTTTATTACTACAGCGCAAAATGTTTCTGCGGCACATTGCAGTACTTATACTACGCAAGCTGTATGCAGCACATATAGCGACTGTCACTGGGATATGAATAAGTGTTGGGAGGGCAGTATGACCACCACCCAGACCTGCGCTACCGGTTATTACTGGGATACTGCTACAAGTATGTGTAAGTCAACCACGACAACTTCTTGTCCCTCTGACCAATACTGGGACACTGCGACAAATATGTGCAAGTCAACAGCCACGACCCAGACTTGTGCTACTGGTTATTATTGGGACGCAGCGACAAATATGTGCAAAGCGAGCACGACAACTGGAACTGGGACGTGTCCGACCGGCTACCATTCTCACTCTGACTCGGGCGGTTATTGTATGAATGATCAGGAGAATTACTCGGGAACTTGCTATAACTCTTCCGGCACTGCAACGATGACTTG
>CAZDDE010000012.1:0-32227 GCA_964504205.1 uncultured Candidatus Saccharibacteria bacterium | reverse complement strand
AGGAGAATTACTCGGGAACTTGCTATAACTCTTCCGGCACTGCAACGATGACTTGTCCAGCAAGTACGACAACTTCTTGTCCCTCTGGCCAATACTGGGACACAGCGACAAATATGTGCAAGACAACAACCACAACTACTCAAACCTGCTCCACCGGCTACTATTGGGACGCAGCGACAAATATGTGCAAAGCGAGCACGACAACTGGAACTGGGACGTGTCCGACCGGCTACCATTCTCACTCTGACTCGGGCGGTTATTGTATGAATGATCAGGAGAATTACTCGGGAACTTGCTATAACTCTTCCGGCACTGCAACGATGACTTGCCCGGCAAGTACTTATGGCTCCGGTTGCGGAACATATGTGACTCAACCGACCTGCACAACCTCTACTGGATGCGCGTGGAATGCTACGGGGAATTATTGTTATGCATCTACTGGCGTCCAAACCTGTACGTCTGGTTATTATTGGGATACTGCTACAAATACATGCAAATCAAATAGCACAGCTACTTGTCCCTCTGGTCAATACTGGGATTATGGGACTAATGCCTGCAAGACTGACTGCTCCTTTCACACTACACAATCTTCCTGCACCGCATACAAGGAATGTGCATGGGGTTCCACTTATTGCTACAATAGCGGCTACTATGCGGGTGGGTGCAGTTCTAAGGTCACACAGGCAACTTGCACGACCGACCCGGCCTGCAAGTGGGATACGGCTTCTAACTATTGCTATTCCGGCGGCACTACGCAATGCGGCTATGGCTATTACTGGGATTCGGCTAAAAATAGCTGTGTGCAGGATACCGCTACGCAAACTTGCCCGACTGGTTCTTGGTGGGATTCGTATTCTAACACCTGCAAAATTGATTGCGGTTCCCAAACAGAGGCATCATGCAAAACATCTTCAGGGTGTTACTGGGACGCGGCTTACAAATACTGCGCATGGGGTGCACCGGCATCAACTTGTCCCTCGGGTTATCACTATCATTCCGAAGCCGGCGGGTTCTGCATGAATGATCAGGAGAATTACAGCGCAACCTGCTACACATCCGATGGTAAAACAACAACCGTCTGCCCCACATCCAGCGGTTCTTGTCCGGTTGGGTCATACTGGGATCCAGGCAGAAATATGTGCACCACCAGTACCAGCTCGTGCCCAAGCGGCTATCACTTCCATTCCGAAGATGGCGGCTATTGTATGAACGACAAGGAGGATTATGCCGGAACTTGTTATTCCCAAGACGGCAAAACAACAACTAAATGTCCCGCACCGGTCGGATATTGTCCGTATCCGCAATATTGGGATCAGGCGATGAACAAATGCGCTTCAAGTTCCTGCCCGAGCGGCTATCACACCGAGTGGGATAACACAGGCACGGCTTTCTGCATGAACGATCAATGGAACTATGACGGCACTTGCTACAAAACAGATGGTGCAACTAAACTGACTTGTCCTAAGCCGTACGGCTATTGCGCGAGCGGCCAATACTGGAACGAAACATCCAAAACATGCGTTGCCGACAAATGCCCGACCGGGCATCATATCGACTGGGATCAAAATGGCGGACTGTATTGTCAGAATGACAAGTGGGATTCCAATGGAACTTGTTATAAGCAAGATGGCGTAACGAGCATTAAGTGCCCGAGCTTTAATTCTTGTCCCTCGCCTTCCTACTGGGATCCGGCCAAGAATATGTGCGTTGGCGGCTCAACCTGTCCGGTCGGATATCATTCTCATTCCGAATCGGGCGGGTTCTGCATGAATGACGGAGAAAACTATGATGGCGTTTGCTACGACTCTGCAGGCAAGGCACAAATGAAATGCCCCACTACTACCGTCAGTCAATGCCCAAGCGGATTCTATTATCGCTGGGAATTTGGCGGTTTCTGTATGAACACCCAAGATGATCCGAAAGGAACTTGCTATGATAACACGGGGAAAACAAAAATAACTTGTCCGACTTCAGAGACTTCCGCGCTTTCCGTGAGCTGGTTTAATTATTGGACCGAACCAGACGGCAAATTGCTCGCAGGTATTGATTTCTCTAAAGATGTTGATCAATCCACGCTTACAGCAGCAAATATTTACATGATTAGAGTAAAGGACGGCACAAAGATCAGCGGTTCGCTTGAACTTTATCCTCCAAGCGGCGTTGATTTCATCAGTCAGGACATGCCGGAAGCTAATACCGATTATCAGTTGATCGTGAAGAAAACAGTGAAGGATCTCAAGGGCAACGCCATGGCGCAGGACTATACTTCACAGATTTTCCAGGTGCAGGTTTATGTGAAACCGGATTTCTATATTGACTGGAATAACACATATCCGGGAAGTGGAGGAGGTGCGGGAGGTGGAGGGGGCGGCGACTGGGATATTGGCACGAACACTAAAATTCATGTTGCTTTCTCTAAAGATCTTGATCCGGCCTCTAATTTCGCGAACGCCTTTAATATGTGGGCGGGTAATACGCCAGATGTAAAAATTACTGGTAAGTTTACCACATCGGGCAATAGTTTTGACTTCACGCCATCAGCCGCACTAGCTCCAAACACAAACTATAGTTATTATGTTCACACGGTGCTTTGTCCAACGACAATAACCGGAGCACAATGCGTCGGCATTAAGTCCAAAGACGGCAAAGATTTGCAGGAGGACTTTAACGGCTGGTTCACGACCGGCGCCGGTGTGAAGGAAGAAGGTGGAACTTTGACTGGCAAAGTAAAGGACGCCAGCGGTACCGTGCTTATGGATGCTTGGTTGCAGGTGCGTTCTTCGGACTGGTCTTTCTCGCGCGGGACTAATTCGGGAATGGACGGAACATATACTGTCCGCAACATTCCGGCCGGGACTTACTTTGTGGAAGTGTACCCGCCGCCCGCTAAGACGACTTTGATCAGCCCGGATGCGGCGCAGGTTACAATTACTAAGGGCCAAACAACAACCAAAGATCTCTTGTTTGTGAAGGCGGTCAAGACAGTGAAAGGTGTGGTGAAGACGGCAAGCGGCAAAGTTGTCACGAATGCTTCGGTTGAAATGTATCGCCGCAGCGGCAGCGGCTGGGCGCAAACGCAGACCGACAGCAACGGCGTCTATACTATTGGCGTTACTGGCGGATCGTGGGATATAAATGTGCGCCCGTCGTCCGGTTCAGCGGATTGGACTTATAATAAAGAGCCGCAAACAATTAATTTCCAGAACGATGCGACCGCGGAAACAAAAACTATTGACTTTACGGTTGTAGCTGTTGACGGCAAGATTGTCGGCAAGATTTTGCGGCCAGATGGCACACCTCCTCCGCAGTATTCCATGTGGGTGAACGCGGTTGGAAACAGTAGCGGCGGCACGATCGGCACGAGCATGACCATGGATAAAGCTTGGTTTGGCGGAGAGGTTGATCAAACCGGATCGTTTACGATTAACGTTACCTCCGGAACCTATACCGTAGAGATAGGCGGCGGGCAGGACGGCGATTACTATGTTCCAACTTTACCGGTTGTTTCAGTAAAATCAGGAGCGACTCATGATTTGGGAACGATAAAACTCTCTAAGAAAAATGAAAAAATAGCCGGCAAGGTTACGGATAAGAACGGCAAAGGTCTTGCGAATGTATCTATCAACGCTTGGGTGTCGGAAGGTTTTGGCTGGGCTTGGGCAAATACCAATACTGATGGAACTTACACTTTTTCCGTAACCCCCGGGCGCTGGGAAGTGCAGGCAATGCCGCAGGATCCAAGCGCGAATTACTATAACCCCGATCCGCCAAAGAAGGTTGATATTTCTGCTGGAACGACAGTTAGTATAAACTTCACTCTTCTTGCCGCGGACGCCGGAGTTTCTGGGAAAGTAGTTGATTCGGCCGGCAATGTCTTAAGCGACCTGTACGGCCATGTGGAGTTGATGCAGAGCTTCAAGACATTTGGGGTGCATGAAGGCGGAAATGTCGCAGCTTTTGAGGCTGATTTTGCGAGTTCCGGCGGATTTGGGCCGGGCGTCGGTGGGCCGATTGACCGCGGTCTCTTCAACTTCAAAGCGCCGGCCGGCACCTATCTCGTGCAAGTTTTTCTGCCGCCAGATACTCCATATACCAGCAGCGAACCCCAAACTATAACGATTACTTCCGGAAAAACCGTTGAAGTCAAAGTAACGGTAACGAAAAATACCGCAAAGATTACGGGGACGCTGAAAGATAAAAGCGGCAATGCCGTAACAGGAATCTGGGCAAGTGTGTTTGCAAGCTCAAAGAAAGGCGGCTGGCAGGAATCAAGCATTGACTTTTCAACCGGCAAGTTCACCCTTAATGTTTCCGCGGGCACTTGGTATCTGGGCTATCATGTTGATCCATCCACTGGCTATGTCTCTGGCGAAGGCGAAAATACTGAGATTGTTGTAGCGGAAGGAGCAACTGTGACAAAAGACTTAATAGTGCTTAAAGCCGGTTCTAAAATAACAGGCCAAGTGCTTGATCCCGACGGAAAAGGAATCCCCTACGTTTGGGTGGATATTTCGCGAAAGAGCAACAAAGGACTCTCGGAATATGGATCGGATAAAGGATTTGATAATCCGTTTGTCGCAAACGGCTCAACGGATGGATCGGGCAACTTCTCCATCAATGTTCCGGCCGGAACTTTCTACGTTAATACTTATCTGCCTCCGCATCTTGGGTTCATCGCTCCCGAAGAGAAGGCGGTAACAGCTCCGGAAGGAAGTAGCGCGAGCGTTACTCTCAAAGTGCGCAAGGCTGATCTTGCAATAGAAGGGAAAGTTTATGCAGGAAAAGTTCCCGTAGAAATGGGCTTTGTGTGGGGATGGTCGGAAAAGGGCGGCTATGCCGAGGAGACGACAGCAAAAGATGGATCTTATAAACTTAATATCTCCAGTAGCGATAAATGGCATATTGGGGCCGCCGCACCGGTTGGCGGGGAGTTCTACAAAGCAAATGAAGCAGTAGTGGATGTGGGAACAACTAGCGCCACGCTTGATATTTACCTTACTAAATTTGGCACTCTTCCTGCAACAGCGACAAAGACGGCCGATACAACCAAGCCGGTGGCGGTTGAAACGCAGGGAGGCATCTCGGTGGTTGCGCCAGCTAACTCTTTTGCCACGGAAGGAAATGTTACAATCAATGTTCAGCCGGACACGCGTGTGGTGAGCCAGAGCGGCACGAAGAAAGTTGTCGGCACGGCCTATGATATTAGCGCGACAGACACGGAAGGCACTGAAGTAGCGAAGTTTAACTCCAACGTGGAGGTTTCTATTCCATATACTCAAGCTGATCTTGAAAAAATAGGCGTAACAGAAAACGGATTAACTCTGAATTACTGGGATGAAAATACAGGCGTGTGGAAAGATGTGCCAAGCTGTGTGGTGAATAAGGAGAAAGATCTTGTGACTTGCACAGTTGACCACTTCACAAGATTCGCGATTGTTTCAGCGGCCGATGTTACTCCTCCATCCGCTCCAACTGGCGAGAAAGCCGAGGCATTGACCGATGGCAAGATCAAGGTTTCCTGGACGAGTCCAACTGCTGATTTCAGCCATGCGAAGGTATATCGTTCGACAGCTATCGGCCAGCTTGGCGCGGTGCGCGCGACGGATCTGAAGACCGGCGAATATACTGACTCCGGTCTTGCCGACGGCACTACTTATTACTACACCGTGCGCGCGGTTGATCCGGCTGGAAATGAATCAACTAATACCACCCAAGTAAGCGCCAAGGCAACTGGAACTTCCAAAGAAGGGTTCACTGGGATGCCGGCCGGCCTGAAAGAAGGCAATCTCATTCGCGGCCCAGACGGTATCAAAGTCTATATCATCAACGACTTTGGTTTCAGGCGGCATATCTTTAATCCGGCAGTATTCAAGATGTACGGCCACTTTAGCTGGGATAGCATTAAGAATGTTTCGCAGGAGGTCTTAGATGTTTTCATCACCTCCGATGTTTATCGCGCCGATGTGGACCCCAAAGTCTATTCGCTGGAAGAAGTTGATGAAGCCAAGGGCAAAGCGATCAAGCACCATCTCTCACATACCGCAGCGCAGTTTGTTGCGGCGGGCTACGACTGGAAGCAGGTCTTTGTTGTCAACGCTCAAGAGCGCGACTACTACGAAACCGGCGCGCCGCTAACGCCGTAAGCGGCGAGAACTGACAGAATTTACTCAAACAGCCCCGACGCAAGGTCGGGGCTGTGCGGTTATTTGACAGATCATATTTGCGAACGGTATAATTTAACTATGCCAAAAAAGAAAAATATGACAATTGATGACCTTGCAGGCATGATGCAAAGAGAATTTTTGACTATGGGGAAGCGATTCGATGGCGTAGATAAGCGATTCGATGGCGTAGATAAGCGAATAGATGGGGTAGATAAGCGAATAGATAACTTAGAAAAAAAATTGGATAAGGGCTTTGCGTTGATTGATCAGCGATTTGTTGAACTGGAAAGCCGAATGAGTCATTTAGAGCTAAGAATGAAAGAATTGGATAGCAGGATGGATTCCTTATATGAGTTCAATGAAGAGATAGTTGAACGACTTGGAAGAATTGAACAAATAGTTGACGAAGACCAGCAAGCGCGGATAAAGCGGCTGGAAAATTCAATGCAGCGCGTTTATGAACAGCTTGCAATCAGCAAATCATAAATCAAACAAAAAGCGAGGAAATTTCCTCGCTTTTTGTTTTGTGAAAATTGGGTTGTGTACTATACTAACGACAATGGACGAGGCAATTTTGGCGAAACTAAAGGACTATTTTACAAGACGTGACGAAGTCGTCATGGCGTTTGTTTTTGGTTCGCGGGCAAAGGGCATGGCGCGTGTTGTTTCGGACTGGGATATCGCGGCATATTTTGCGCCCAAAGAATACGGCGAACTTGAAACAGGATATGATTATGCGGGGGAGAGCGAGATATGGTCTGATGTTGACAAGATCGTGGGACAAGATACTGATTTTTTGGTGATGAATCGAGCTCGCCCCTCTTTGGTTTTTACAATTCTCAATACCGCAATTCCTCTTGTCATAAAGGACAGGCGGCTCTACACAGATCTTTTACTGAAAACGCATTATGAAGCATTTGATTTCTGGCAGTTCGCCAAAGAATTTTGGCAGATACGCGAACGGTCCATTTTACTGGAGCAGAATCAAAAAAATGGATTGTACAAAAAATTTATTCCAAAAGCGAAAGGATTCTTGAATAGCGGTTAACCTGAATACGCCCGTATTCAGATGGATAGCGCGATTACTACGAAACCAGGGCGTGCCGCTAACGCAGTAAGCGGCGAGAATTGACAACTTTTAGGATATATGATATCTAGAATGGCGGTAGAAAATAAAAGGATAGGAGGAAAAATATTGTACGTTCATGCGTGTCCCAAATTTCGTAAGTTCTGGGCGGATAACACAATCTTAAACACCAATGCGCCAACATGCCCAGTCTGTGACTCCCTTCACGCGATTGTGAACTATGGCGAGATAAGCAGGCAGGCAGCGATTCGGCTGGGGCTTGTACCCACAGCTCCGATAAGTGAAGCCAGGGCTGTGGTCATGGTAACGGCAAGTATAGAGGAATTAGCTGATGAGCTAGACGGTAGACTAAACTCCCCCGGCTTTCCGCCAGAGGAAATGGTTGACTAGATGCCCCAGCGTTCGATCATTCGGCAAGCGTATACAAACCCCCCCGTGGAAACACGGGGGATTTAATTTTTTAAGTCTGATTATTTGATTTGAAGTTCAAAACGCGTATGCGCAAAGTAAAATATCTCACTTGCAGATTTTTTTTATTTAGTGGTACGATATGTTGATACTTGTCCTTTAAAAAATAGCTTAATAAGGAGATTCTTCATGCCGCCTAAAAAGCAAGATGCGCTGGATGCCCCCCGTTTTCGCAAGCGGAGTTTTCCTGAACCAAAGACACTCATTATTTCCGAGGAAGCATGGAGCAGGCCCGGAGTCCGCGTGGCTGCATGCTCCCGGCCTTTTTGGAAGCATAAAGGCGCGCGAACTGCCATTCTAGAAATCGAGCCATTACTTGCCGTGCGTGACGGATGTCATTACATTGTTTACTGCGGCGGACTTGTGGATAAAAAGTATATTGAACGTAAGGTTAATGAGGAAAGCGATCGCCTAGCCAGTGAAAATAGTCTGACGCGCTCGCAGCGGGGCGCGCTTGTGCCTTTAATGCGTGAACACGTTTTGGATGAAATGGCCCGCGAGCTTCATTCTATACTGCCTAGGATTCAAACTCCGGCATCAAGGGACGGAGAGGATACAAAGAAAAATGGAGTTGGATTTGTCAGGTACTATGTTATGACTTCGCCCGTTCTGGACGGGCGGTATGGAGACGACATCGTAAAACGTCTTATGAAGATGAGGTCGGATATACGGCTGCTTAAACAGGGGCAGGACCATACATATCTCAAGGGTGTGGCAAAATCCGGCGACGAAAAAGTGTTAGGGCAAGTCCTTGGCTGGCTTACCCCCCGCAAGCATCGCTTGCCCGGCCAGTACGCCAGTAATTCTGCCGAGAAAGAAATTCGTGAAGCAGATGCCGCAGTCGCGGATAAATACCCCGCTATGTGGGTGGTTGGAGGATTTGGCGATAGTGTTTCCAAGCCCGGCGGAGGCGAGCGAAAACGCCCGTTTATTTCCCTGCCGGTATCTTATGTCCCAGTTCCAAGTTCAGCTGGCGAGCCGTCTGTCACTCTCAACCAAATAGGGATGCGTATTATAGAGGCGGATATCAATGGGGAAGAAAAACTTATACGCACATGGAGTTTGCGCGATTTAGTCAAAGAAGAGCGCAAGTTTATTAAAGGCATTAAAACTGGGTCCGGGGATCTTCATCGCAAAATCGTGGACCTTTTAAAATTTGACAGGCTTGGCCTGCATATTGGGCAGATTGCTGACCATCTAGGCATGACGAGAGGGGAAGTGGAAGAGGCAGTCCAATTTCTTATTGAGCCCAAAGCGTCAACGCGCATTACCTGGCCTGGGCTATATCGCGACGAAGAGTCTGACAGAATCAATTTCCATCTTGACTGGCTGCAGGAACGTCTCCATTATCCGTGGCCTTATGATGAGGGGTATCTGGAACTACGGAGGCTTATTTTTGGGTGTTTGCACGCTGGATACAATACTACGGACTACGATTACGTGCGTTATAAATTTCCGGAAATCATTAAGCGTTTTGATATCGAGGTGGTTGAGCTTGTGGGCGACGTAACTGCCGGATTGAAATATCACCTTATACATCGCGGGCAAATCATCAGCGCTCTAAACTATACCGAGCAGGGAATTTTCGCCGCAGAGCTTCTTGGGACTGTATTCTATGATGTCTTTGCGCACAGATTCATAAAGGGCCTTGGAGCGAGAAACGCTCGTGAGCTTTCCGAAATGGAGCTTGCGGAGCTCATCATCAAGTCTCTCTTGCTTTTTATCTACATCGTCGGTAATCACGAGGCATGGCAGAAGGAAAATGGCCATACGCCGTGCGTGGAGTTTAAAGCCGCGCTTATTTCGCTCCTCAATCATCACATCGGCAAGTTTCTTCAGGAGAGGGGCGTGTCAGCGCCTCGACTGGAAGAGATTGTTATAAGCAAGATCATTGAGTTGCCGGAGTATAATGCGGTCTACGAATTTCCCGGTGGTCTGCGCACAGAACTTTTTCACCCGAGCATGGCCCGCACAAAAACGGCATCAATACGTCTAGAGGAGGCGCTAGCTTTCTCGAAATGCCAGATGGTAGATGTGGCAAATTTTCATACTGCGATAAATATTCAAAGATGGGAACCGGATGATCCGGATGAACCAGAATTTAATCTTGGCCAACGCGAAGCCAATCAGGCCGGAGCGATGTGCGTGTGGACTGAATTTGAAAATGGAAAGCTCAAACGCATTGATTTTGGTCCAGTATATTCTAGGGTTCAATACAAGGATGGAAGAATCTTTATGTCCGAGCATCAGTTTTTTAACAATCCGATTATGAAGAAGCCTTTTTCGGTGCATACTGATGTCAATCAACTAAAAAATCGTCTGGGGTTGTTGCGTAGTCCATATGTACTGGTGGAGCGCTAGCAGTGAGCAAAGATAAAGATGAAGTCGAGATTTCTCGTAAGCGCAAAACCGGCTGGTACAAGGGCCTGCATCATATTATCCCTTCATCGCGCGGAGGAAATGAAAGTTGGGGAAACATATATCCCAGGGAGCGATGGGGAAAGAAATATAAACAAAAACACGACGCTTATCACATTCTTTTTATTAACTTGAAACCCAAAGAAGTGGTGGAAAGAATTGCGAAGCATTGCGGCGAAGACGGAAAAATCAGCGAGGAATTTTTTTATACAATTTTTGCAGTGGAAGAGAGGGGTAGAGTAACCGAGCGTAAGACAAGCCGAGGTCCCGGCAAGAGGAGGAAATCCTGGGATATAGTCTTTGGCGCTATGAACGGTTTTGAAGCGATCGAATGGATAAAACGGGAGTTTATAAGAAAAGAGTGGCTGACCACCACGACCCCTCCTTAGGAGGGGATTTTTCTTTTGGTTAGTTATTGTTTATAATAGGACTATGCTTCGTAAAGTTCTTCAGTTCGGCATAATACTTTTTATGCTCGGCGATATCTTCGCCATGTTCTTTTTGGTTTACCTGAATATCGTTTCCCTCAAAGCGGCAGATCCGGCGAACGAAAAAATAGTAGAGTTCCGTGTGGAGAAGGGCGAGGGGGCATCGCAAATAACAGTGAATCTCAAACGAGAGGGAATTATAGCGAATGAGCTTGCTTTCAAGTATTATCTTTGGAAGGCAAAGAAAGCAAACTTGCTGAAAGCCGGAAAGTACGAATTGTCGCCCGCAATGGATCCGGCGGAAATAGTAAAGATATTAGTTGCGGGCGATGTGAAAAAAGATGAGGAGTCGCTTGGAGTCAAAGTTATAGTTCCTGAAGGTTACAGAACATGGGAAATAGAAGCGGCGCTCATTGCGGCAGGTTTGCCTGTGCAGAAGAGCGAACTATTGGAAGCGGCGCAAATATCAGCTGATCTTGCCTATGAGCTTTTTGGCTATAGGTTTTTGAAGGAATTGCCGTCGCGCGCGACTATAGACGGGTTTCTTTTTCCGGACACTTATTTTTTTGATAAACAATCCACACTAAATGACATAGCGGGCAAAATGCTTAGAAATTTTGATGAAAAAGTTACGGACGCCATGCGCGTAAAATATAAGGCGCGTGGGAAAAATCTATACGAAATAGTTATCATGGCTTCGCTTTTAGAAAAAGAGGTGCAGACACTTGAGGATATGAAAGTAGTTTCTGGAATTTTATGGAAAAGAATGGAGGTGGGCATGCCGTTACAGGTTGACGCGACTCTTGCATATATAGCGAACAAAAAAACTGGCGAAATAACCAACGAGGATAAAAAGATTGATTCTGCATACAATACTTATCTTTACCGTGGTTTACCCCCAACACCGATTGCCAACCCCGGCTTAAACGCATTTATGGCGGCAATTGAACCCGTCAATAGCGAATATTTATTTTATCTCTCCGCGCCCAATGGGGAAACAATTTTTTCACGCACTAACGAGGAGCACAACGATAACAGGGCGAAATATTTGCAGTAGAAATATTGAAAATAAGTCATGCTATAATATAGTTATGCTGAAGCAGTTTTTAGCGGTTGTTATACTGGGATTTGCCTCCATGGCGGCGATCTATTTTTTTGTGGGCACCTCAAAGATTTACGAGGAGGAATTTGCCGAAGCGGGGAGTCCTCATATCTTTGGCAATCCGAAGAGATCAATTCGCGCGATTAAGATATTAACGGTTTATTTTATCCCGAAAGATAAGGAAGGCGTAATTAATCGGGATTGGCGTAAGATGATTGAGAAGAATCTTACTTCTCTGCAGAAATTTCATTTCCTGCAGTTTGCCGGTCTATCGGAGATTAAATATGAAATTTATCCCCAGCCAGTAATTGGTTTCAAAGAAAGTATAGAATACGATACTGAAACAACCCAAGGCGGTAACCCGCATGCGCTTTTAAATATCGCGCAAGAGCTTGATTACAGAATTTTTATAAGAGATGGAGATCTTTTTATGAAGGAATTCGCGGAACCAAAAGGCGATAATTATCCGGTGCTCGCTATTGTCTATGAAGGTGTGGGCGCGGTGGGCGGCATTGTCCATGAAAGCGAGCTTGAAACTCGAAGCGAAATCGCCAAGGAAGCCGGCGTGCCGGAGGAGCTGATCCACATCGTTGATATAGAATCGGTTGACGGGTTTTTCCTGAATAATATTTTCTTTTTAGCAAACTCAAGCAGCGTTTTCGCGCACGAGTTTTATCATACTCTTGGCATTCCAGATGCTTATGATACTCCCGGTCTATACGATATTCCCTTGGGGCAGGATATTATGGGCGCGGGGCGTTTTCGCCAGATAGAAAGAACATATCTTGAGAAGAATACACTAAAAGAACTTGGAGTATGAAGCAAGAATCTATTCTGAAATTGATCGTCGGCAGCCGGCTGCGCAATCGTTTCGCCCTGTTTGCCATACTGCTTTCCGTTGCGCCAGTTTTGGCATTGGGCGCGATTTCATTACTTTTGATAAACTTATCGCATCGTCAGGATGTGTCGCAGTTGGAGCTACAGATGATTGATCAAAAGATTGAAGAAATAGAAAAGTTTTTTGCGGATACGACGGGGATATTGGAAATCCGCGTTGGCTTTGAGCAAAAAAGCGAAATTGAGCTTTCCCAGCAGGAGTTTTTACTTGAAGGGCTGCTCCAAGAAAATAAAGCCTTTGAAGAAGTCAGCTTGATCAACCTTGCCGGGATTGAAACGGCAAAGCAAATACGTTTCAAGAAAGAAGCCGATTTGCTTGACCTATCGCAGCTTGAAAAATTTAAGCAGACTGTAATGGGTAAAAATTTTATCGGCAATGTGTATTATACTTTGTCCGGGCCGATGATAACTCTTGCCGCGCCAGTGCGCAATCGCAACAACGATATTATTCAAGTAGCTTCCGCCGAGGTTAATTTATCAGGGATTACGCGCTTGGTGGAAAAGGCGCGTCTCGGCACGGTTGGCTACGCTGTTTTAGTTGACAGGGATGGTTCGGTGGTGGCGCACGGTTCAAATGCAAAGATAATTCCGGGAACTGATCTTGCGCGGTTAAGCCGCGTGAGCGCGGTTTTAGGTGGAGCGACCCTTGACGCGCTTGGAGAGAAGGACAGATACAAAAGTTTTTTCGGAAAAATTGATGTTGTTGGTGCCGCCAAAAAAGTGTCGAGTGTGGGGTGGGCAGTTCTTGTCGAGTGGCCTCTTAACGATGCAGACGCCCTGATGAAGGATATACGCAGTGAAGTGGCAGTGCTCGTGCTGTTCAGCATCTTGACCGTATTAGTATTCGCGCCATTTTTTGCGGGACGTTTAATCCAGCCAATTCGCATTCTGGAACAAGGGGCCGCAGAAATCGCGCAAGGCAACTTCGAAAACGAGGTTGTTGTCAAAACAGGCGACGAACTAGAGGACTTGGGATTTGCTTTCAATAAAATGTCCAAGGGCTTAAAGCGTCTCAAAGAACTGCGGGAAGAGTTTGTGTTTATTGCCGCGCATGATCTTAGCGCGCCGGTTACGGGGATAAAAGGGTATATCTCCATGCTTTTTGAGAAGGAAGCGGAAGGATTAAGCCCTAAAGCCCGTGATTACTTAACACAAGTCAGGTGGGGAGTAGACAGGTTAGCCCAATTAGCACAGGATTTATTAGTGGTCGCGCGGTCGGAAGCTGGAAAAATTTCCATAAAGGTTTTGCCTATTGGCATAGCAGATATTATCAAGGCAGGTATAGCAGAAGTTGAGCCGCAGGCGCGCGCGAAACAAATATCACTGGAATATATTACGGCTAAAAGTGCTGCCAAAGTTTTAGCGGATGGAGAGAGAATAAAAGAAGTTGTTGTCAATTTACTGACAAATGCGGTAAAATATACTCAAGAGAAGGGAGGTATAAAAATTTTCCACGAAGTGGACGGTGAAAATTTGATAACGCATGTTCAGGATAACGGCATCGGCATACCCACGGCGGCGCAAAAGGAAATCTTTCAGAAGTTTTACCGCGCGCCAAGCCATAAGGCGCAAGGCGTTGAAGGCACAGGACTTGGATTGTTTATTGTAAAACAACTCGTGGAAAAAATGGGCGGAAAAGTATGGTTTGAGTCCGAAGAAGGCAAGGGTTCAACATTTAGTTTTTCGTTGAGATTAGCATGAGTGATAAGAAACACATTTTAATTATTGATGACGACGACATGATCCGCCGTTTGTTTGGCGGAGTTTTGGCGAGCGCCGGATTTGATGTGATCTATGCCTCTCTTGGCGACGAAGGGCGCGAGACCGCTCGGCGGCTTCAGCCGGATTTGATCCTTTTGGATATCCGTATGCTCGGCAATGACGGCTACACAATCGCGCGGCGATTACACGAGGAAGAGCAGACCAAAGACATCCCAATTGTTTTTCTTACCAATGAAGACTTCTCCAAAGAAGCCGAAAAGGCGGTCAAAGAAGTGTTTGTTCAGGATTATATTCACAAAAGCATTGACTTAAAAGAATTTGTTGTTAAAGTAAAGGAAATTTTGGGAACAACGTGATTCAACTATGCCAAAGAAGAAAGCTATGACAATTGAAGACCTGGGAGGTATGGTGCAGAGAGGATTTTTGGATTTGGAAACAAGATTAAGTAAGAGAATTGATGGCCTTGAAAGGAAGGTAGATAAAGGTTTTTCTTCATTCGAGCAACGCTTTGTATCACTTGAGCAGAGATTCGTTGAGCTGGAAAGCCGAATGAGCAACTTAGAGCTAAGAATGGGAGGGCTGGAGGGCCGGATGGATTCCTTAGAGGAGAGTAATCAAGAGATAGTCGAGCGGCTTGGCAGAATTGAACAACTAGTGGACGAGGATTATCAAGCGCGCATCAAACGTTTAGAAGACTCAATGCACCGTGTCTATGAACAGCTTGCCATGAAGAAATAAAAATGGTCCGAAAAATCGGACCTTGTTCTATTTTAATCTAGATAACCCGCGAAGCCCATTCGCAATCGTCGTTAAGCAAGTTCTTGGCGGTTTGTTCTTCTAGTTCCATTTTGAGCGTACCCACGATCCCTCTTGTGAAGAGATCTCCCACCCGCATTGCAAAGGTATAGGGGAGAAAATAACACCCCATAATTTTTTCTGACATTTTTGATACAGGTGTTATAACAGCGCGATTAAACGCATATAGTTTTTTTGTTTCCGTGGTGGAATAATCTTGGTAGTCTTGATGCACTTGTACGGTGACTTCAGTTATTTCTTTGGGGAGTACTTCAAAGCGGTAGAAATATGCTCCTTCCCAAACACGCGAAGTATCTTGTTTGCCAGAATTAGAATTAATTGGTTTGCCACTCAAACGCATTATGCGTCCCTCGGGGCGTTTGAAACCAGTTTCTTCGCGAAATTCACGTTTTGCTGTCTCAAAGTGCGTTTCGCCGGGGTCAAGATAACCGCGGGGAACATTCCAGACATCGTGAGTAATGCTTTGCGTAACACGGCGCTGTTTTAGCAAGCCCACATAAAGGATTCTGTCTATCTCTACCCACGGCACTATAACCGCTCCTCCGCCACCTGGTTCGTGGTCGATCACTCCGACAAATCCGTCGGCTCTTCTTCCAAGCCGATACTCCAATCCTCGCTCTGGGTTGAAAAATCTGGCGCCCTCTTTATATGGTATGTGCTTACCATCTACTTCTATCAGCCATTCGGGATTGTCTATATCTTTTGGCTTAAGTTCAGTAAAAAGCTCTGGATTTACTCCAACAAACTTCTCTTTTTCAGTCATTACGACCTCCTCTCAAGTTCTTCCTTTCTGTTTACTGCTTCTATCGTCATTATATTTTGAAGAGCTTCCAGGCTGGATATTATGTATTTCGCATGCGGCACCTCCGGCGGAGTGAACTTGCCATCGCGGTCTATCAGTACCGGCACGATGCTGAATTTGTCAAGGCCGGTAAGATCAGAGCGCGGAGAGTCGCCAGTCATAAGGGCGAGATCTTTTTCAGGATCGTATACGATTCTTTGAAGCACGGGCGTCCAAAACTCTGAATGCGGCTTACTAACTGGATCGCCAACGAATGTAAATGGCGAATGCGGCAATATCCGCTTGACGCGGCCTAATTTCATCAGTTGGGAATGTTGCGCTTGGTAGAGAAGGCGCAGATTATCGCGCGTTGCTTGTAGGCGGGCATCGCTACTAGTTACAAAGACTGTTTTCCAGCGATTTACTGGAGATAGCTTGTAATTATATCCAGCAGGTCTTTTATTGAGCCAATCGAAGAATTTTCGCGCGTCGTCATATTGCACAGCGGCAAGAGCTACACCTTTCCAGAAGCTGCTTGCCGCTTCTACAGCCGCAACGGGAGACAAGCTTCCTCCAGCGGAAAGGTAAATCCACAATTCTCGGCTCCAGTGTACATCAGTGAAATTTTCCAAGCCTTCAATTTCGTACGAAGCATCTTTGATGATCGTTTCAATTTTTTGTATATCGTCTAAATTTATGCCCTTGGCCCTTGCAAGGAAGGCGGCGTAACACCTATCCATGAAAGAGCAGATTCTTTGGCGTAGCGTTGTATCAAATATGTCTCGTTTATCCCACATATATTTTTGCAAACTTGCCATGCCGGCATCATGATCAAAGGTGGTTATTGTGTGGTCGATGTCAAAGATCAGGAATTTTTGCAAGTTTTTATCTCCTTTCTTTTACTTCTGCTTCTATTCTCTCAAGAATAGAAGGCAGGGCATCAAAAGAGGGTATGATAGAACGCGCCAGCTTGGCGTCTCCGTTCCATTGCTTATCTCGATCTATCAGGATGGGCACAAAACCGCGCGGCAAACCAACAAGATCAATTTTTGGTACATCGCCGATCATTACTGCGACATCTTCTTCTGGGTTATATGCGATATTCATAGTCACTCTTTCCCAAAAGGCCGGGTGCGGCTTGCTAAAAGGATCGCCGATAAATAAATTATTGGTAGCGATTTGGCGGAGTGAAACGGGGATTCGTACAAGTTTTTTAAAACAAGAATAGTCTGGATCATAGACGAGCTGTTTGCCGTCTTCTGATGCGCGCAGGCGCAAGTCGCTTGAAGTTACGACGACAAGGTTCCAATATCTCTCTTTCCACCACGGCGAAGCAAAAAATTCCTTGACATCTTCGTACAAACAGCCAAAACGCCCGATGGCTTTCCAGTATTCATCTGCGGCCACAACCGCAAACTGTGGCAAGACGGCTCCTCCAAGCAGATTAGACGCGGCATAGAGCCAGAGTTCCCGACTGAAGCTCATATCCAAGTCTCCTTTGTTCGGCACTGAATACGCCATCTCCTCTATGCGTCCAACTATTTCTTGATCGTACGGGAGGCCGCGATCTTTTGCTCGCAGATTTTCACGACAGTCATTGAGAAAATGAACAATGGCTTGGGCTGCGCTTGGCGATAAAGTCGGCAGAGAATCGAGATAGGTTTTTAACTTGAGCAAAGCAAGAGGATGATTAAAGTGTATAAGGGTCATGTCCATATCACATACCAGGAAAAGCTGCATAATATTTCTCCTTATGTCAAGGTGCAATGACCCATGTTAACACCCTTGCTATTTTTGTCAAACATATGGTAAGGTGGAGAAGTATTGGAGGTGTGATAAAAGCATGGAAATTATAAGCAGTGGAAAAGATCACTATATTCTTCGTCTCGCTTACGGCGAGGAACTGCGCCAAGCGCTGGAGAATTTTTGCGCAGAAAATAGCATAAAAGCCGCATGGTTTAACGCGATTGGGGCGACGAAAGAAGCAGAAATTGCAGTTTATAACTTACAGGCAAAGAAGTACGACACAAAGCAATTTTCTGAAATGATGGAGATAGTCGGCGTGATCGGAGATATTTCCGTAATGGACAATAAACCCTTTATGCACGCGCACGGCACTTTCGCACGGCCATCGTTTGAGGTCATCGGCGGCCACATCATGAAATGCGTAATTTCGGCAACTTGCGAAATTTATTTGTGGAATCTAGGCGGCAGAATGGACAGAAAGCAGGACGAATTTACTGGACTGCATTTATTATGCGCAGAAAAATCTATTTAGATTACGCTTCCACGGCGCCAGTTGATCCGCGGGTTGCGAAGGCGATGACGCCGTATTTTGACGCAAAATTCGGCAATCCCGGGGCAATGCATAGTTTCGGCCAGGAGGCGCAGGCGGCAGTTGATAATAGTCGGCAAAAGATAGCCGATTTTTTTGGATCAGACTTTACTGAGATAATTCTTACGGGCTCAGCAACGGAATCAAATAATTTGGCGATACGCGGTATAATGCTGCAAGCGCAAAAGCAGGGATCACCTACGCCATTGCCGCATATCATAACGTCGGCAATTGAGCATAAAAGCGTGCTTGAGACTTGTCGTGACCTCGAAAAGCAAGGACTGGCGGAAGTAACTTATTTACCGGTAACAAGAGACGGCTTTGTGCGGCCGGAGGATGTGTGCAAAGCAATCAAAGAAAATACGATCTTAGTATCAATAATTTATGTTAACAACGAGATCGGTACTATACAGCCGATTGCCGAAGTTGCTAAAGCTATAAGGGGCCATAAGCTAGTATTTCACACCGATGCGGTTCAAGCCTTAAATTATCTTGACTGCAGTGTTGAAAAACTAGGCGTTGATTTGCTGACTTTTTCCAGCCACAAGATTTACGGACCAAAAGGCATTGGCGGACTTTTTGTGAAAAAAGGTACGGCTATTGCCCCAATCATCACTGGAGGAAATCAGGAAGGGGGCTTGCGCTCCGGCACGGAAAATGTGCCGTATATAGTTGGCTTTGCGCAGGCAATAGAAATCGCGCAAACAATGCGCGAGAAAGAGTGCGCGCGAGTGGAGAAACTGCGCGATTATTTTATAGACAAGGTTTTAGAAAGCATAAAGATAGCTGAGCTTAACGGCTCGCGGGAAAACCGCATCGCTAACAATGCCAACTTTCTATTTCGCGGAATAGACGCAAACAAATTGCTCATCGCGCTGGACCAGGCCGGCATTGCCGCATCAAGCGGTTCCACCTGTGCGATAAAAACGGTTACGCCGTCCGCAACAATTATGGCCCTGGGGCGCAGTGAAGCCGAGGCGAAGCAAAGCGTGCGGTTTACTCTGGGCCGGGGGACTGCCAGGCAAGATATTGACTACGCAGTTGCCGCACTTAGACGAATTTTGGTATAATGACTGATATGCGAAATTTTCAGCAGGCAATTTTAATTTTAACCCTAAGTATTGTTGTTGTTTCCGCCGCTTCCGGGGCGGGTGGGGCGTATTTGGCGTTGAAATACTTTGGCGCGCTTGAGCCGCAGGAAAAAGTTATAGAAAAGGAAACGATAGTTGAGAAAGAGTATGTTCCGCAGACGACTCATGAGCAGAAGGTTATCAACGTAGTCAAGGAAGTTTCTAGCGGGGTAGTCAGCATCATCGCCAGTAAAGATGTGCCGGTTTTTGAACAGTTTTTCCGCTCGCCATTTGAGAACGACCCGTTTTTTAAGAAGTTTTTTCCAGAGTTTGAAGTTCCCGATCGTCGCCAGAAGGGCACGGAAAAACAGGAGATTTCAGCCGGTACGGGATTTGTTGTATCCAAAGATGGCTTGATCTTAACCAACAAACACGTTGTATCAGATGAAGAAGCCGAATACACGGCTATTTCAAACAGCGGTGAAAAATACTTGGCGAAAGTTCTCGCGCGCGATCCGGTGCAAGATCTTGCCGTGCTGAAGATAGAAAATCTTAAAGACGATAAGGCACTGCCGGCCCTCAAGTTGGGCGATTCAGAAAAATTAGAGCAGGGGCAAAGCGTGATAGCTATCGGCAACGCTTTAGGCGAATTTCAAAACACTGTCTCGGTCGGCGTGATTTCCGGGCTTCGCCGTACGATCGTCGCCTCATCCGGTTTTGGCCAATCCGAGACTTTAGAGGAAGTTATTCAGACTGATACCGCGATCAATCCAGGCAACTCCGGCGGGCCTTTGCTTAATCTCAACAGCGAAGTAATTGGCATCAATGTTGCGCGCGCCTCGGCGGAAAATATTGGTTTTGCGATTCCGATCAATCGAGCAAAGAAAGATATAGAGGATGTGCAGACCAAAGGCAAGATTACTTATCCATTTTTGGGCGTGCGTTATGCTGCGGTGACCAAAGAACTTGCCGAAAAAAATAAACTTCCGGTTGATTACGGCGTGCTCATTGCCCGCGGCGAAACAATGGAGGATTTGGCAGTCGTGCCCGGTTCTGCCGCCGACAAAGCCGGCCTTGTTGAAAACGATATTATTCTTGAAGTAAATGGCGAGAAAATCACCCAAGACAATTCTCTCGCCAAGCTCATTCAAAAATATCGCGTTGGCGACACCATAACTCTCAAGATTCTCCATAAGGGCGAGGAGAAAGAAGTGCAGGCCGTGCTGAGGGAGAGATGATTTAGCTAAAAGATGCGAAGAAAAGAGAAGAACTATGCTTTTATAGATAGTCAGAATGTAAACTTAAGCGTACAGGAGCTTGGGTGGAAATTGGATTTCAGGAAGTTTTTTGTCTACTTACGGGAAAAGTATCAGGTTAAAAAGGCCTATCTTTTTATTGGCTACTTGGAGGGAAATCAGAATTTGTACAAAAGTCTTCAAGAGTTTGGATACGTGTTGATATTTAAGCCAATTTTAGAAAATAGCGATGGAAGAGTTAAGGGTAATGTGGATGCAGAATTGGTGTTATATGCGATGATTGATTACAAGAAATACGAAAAGGCAGTTATTGTTACTAATGACGGCGACTTTTTTTGCCTAGTGGACTACTTTTATGCAAAGAATAAACTGAAGAAAATAGTAAGTCCTAACAGGCATAGTTGTTCTGCCTTGCTTAAAATAGCAGCGAAAGAAAAAATTGATTTCGTTGACTACCAGCGCGGAAAACTTAAGCGGAAATGAAAAAGCACCGCTTTGGGACAAAACCCTAGCCGTGCTTTTTCCTCGTGATTATACTAGGATTATAGCAGTTTAGATAATGCTGTCAAGATGACTTAATCCACACCGCAAAATACTGCATAAAGGCGAGGAAAAAGAAGTGCAGGCCGTGCTGAGGGAACGTTGACACGGGGTATCATTCGATGTATACTGGCATGGGTTAGCACAAAGTCCGGTAATTGTAAAACGGAGGCGATGATCATGGCGAAAGTATTTGCGGTGACTACCCAAGAATTAATTGAACTGGAGTTAGGGGAAGAACTGGGAGAGGGGAGGGATGTTATCGGCGACGAGCCCGATCCAACACAGGGCGAGTATCCCGAAGTCTTGTACGAAGGGAGGTTATAAATGATGCGAGTACGATGGATCTTGAGTGTCGTTGCTTTCATGTTTATCATTGCGCTTGTTGGGTTAGCATGTGGACCTACTATCAGTGAAGAAGTGGCGCCGAAAGTTGCTCCTAGTCTTCAGGATAACGGGCAAAACTTTCTTGTGGTTGATAGCCCACGGATATCCGTGGCCGTGGAGGTTTTACAGGCATGGGTTGATAAGAACCCTTGCAAAAAGATTGTTACCTTCTCTTCCGATAGCAGTGGAACGGGGGGAGCTCAATTGGGATGGCTCGTTTATTACGAGAGTCGTGAAAATTGCAAGGAGTAATCCCAGGATACTTTTATCACTCTTGACATAAGAGTGATAATTTTTTTATAATACAAAGGTGAACAACTTTACACAAAAATCGCAACAGGCAATGCAAAGGGCGCATGAGTTGTCGCAGAATATGCGTCAACCGCAAGTTTCGGACCTGCATCTTTTGCATGCCCTGATTTCAGATAATCCCGACGAATCTATCATTTTTGGCATACTGAATAAGCTTGGCATAGACGCATCATTGCTGAAGGTAAAATTGGAAATGGCTTTGGAAAGATTGCCGCGGGTAACAGGCGATATCAACGTCCCGTTTGGGCATGTCAATATTACTCCTTCTCTAGCCAAAGTGATGGGGCGGGCGCAGATGGAAGCGCGCAACCTTGGAGATGAATATATTAGCGTTGAGCATCTCTTTTTAGGAATAATCGGCTCGGATAGCCCGGCAAATATTATTCTGCGCGAAGTCGGCTCCTTTGCAGGCGCAGTTGTCGGCTCTGATACAGCATATAAAGTTGACTACGAAAGTGTACTTAAAATTTTGGCGGAACTGCGCGGCAGTATGCGCGTTACCGATCCAACTCCTGAAAGCAAGTTCCAAGCGCTTGAAAAGTATGCGCGCAATCTCACAAAACTCGCACGCGAGGAGAAGCTCGATCCGGTTATCGGGCGCGATGATGAAATAAGAAGAGTAATGCAGGTTTTGAGCCGCCGCACGAAAAACAATCCCGTTCTCATCGGCGAAGCTGGAGTCGGAAAAACCGCGATAGTTGAAGGTCTTGCCCAAAGAATCGCGAGCGGCGATGTGCCGGAGAGCGTGAAGGGGAAAGATGTTGTCGCACTTGATCTTGGCGCGCTTATCGCCGGCACTAAATACAGAGGAGAGTTTGAAGACAGGTTAAAGGCCGTTTTGCGGGAAATAGAAAGATCGGCTGGCAATGTGATCTTGTTTATTGATGAGCTTCACACGATTGTTGGCGCGGGCGCGGCCGAGGGTGCGGTTGACGCTTCAAATATGTTAAAACCGGCGCTTGCCAAGGGCGAACTGCATGCCGTTGGCGCCACAACTTTGCGCGAGTATCAGCAGCATATTGAAAGAGACCCGGCGCTTGAGCGCAGATTTCAGCCGGTGTTCGTCGCCGAGCCGTCGGTTGAAGATACTATTGCGATACTGCGCGGCATCAAGGAAAAATACGAACTGCATCATGGCGTAAAAATAAAAGACAGCTCTCTTGTTGCCGCGGCAAATCTTTCGGCGCGTTACATTACCGGCCGATTTTTGCCGGACAAAGCTGTTGATTTAATAGATGAAGCAACGAGCGCCCTGCGCATGAACATAGAATCCCAGCCGGAAGAGCTTGATAAACTAAAGCGCGAGATGCGCCGCCTTGAAATTGAACGCGAGGCGCTGAAGCGCGAAAAAGATAAAAAGACAAAAGAGGCGTTAAAAGAAGTTGAAAAGCATTTGTCAGACATATCGGAACGCGCCCATTCCCTCGAGCTTAAATGGAAGAACGAAAGAGATTGGATTTTTGCGATTCGCGACTTAAAAAAGCAGATTGATAAAGCCAGGCAGGAAGCAGAGATTGCTGAACGCTCCGGCGAACTGCAGAAAGTCGCCGAGCTTCGCTATAGTAAAGTTCCTGCACTTGAGAAAGAAGAGCGGGATAAAGAGAAGGAGCTTGTTAAGATTCAAAGTACTTCCCGAATCCTCAAAGAAGAAGTTACGGAAGAAGACATTGCCGAAGTTGTTTCGCGCTGGACAGGGATTCCCGTGGCGAAGATGCTGCAGGAAGAACTGGTGAAATTGAAAGATATGGAAAAAGAGCTTGAAAAAAGAGTTATTGGACAGGAAGAAGCAGTCGCAGTAGTTAGTAACGCAATCCGGCGCAGCCGTTCAGGAATTGCCGAAGAAGCTAGGCCGATTGGCTCGTTTATGTTTTTAGGTCCTACCGGCGTTGGTAAAACCGAGCTTGCCAAAGCACTTGCTGAATTTATGTTTAATGATGAGAGCGCGCTTGTCCGGCTTGATATGTCCGAATACAGCGAGCGGCATTCGGTGTCGCGCATCATTGGTTCGCCGCCTGGATACGTTGGCTACGAAGAGGGAGGGCAAGTGGCTGAAAAGATAAGAAAGCGGCCATACAGCGTTGTGCTTTTTGATGAAATTGAAAAAGCCCATCCGGAAGTTTTTAATATCCTGCTCCAGATTTTAGACGATGGCCGACTCACCGATGGCAAGGGCCGCGCCGTAAACTTCAGGAATACGATAGTTATTCTAACTTCTAATGTCGGTTCAGAAATGCTGCGCGAAAGCGCCGGTCTTGGCTTCGGCGCAAATGGAAGCGAAAGAACCAGCGACGACAATATTCGCGAAAAAATAATGGCGAGTTTAGAGGAAAATTTTAAGCCGGAATTTTTGAATCGCCTGGATGAGATAATTATCTTTAAGAGTTTACCGCCAAAAGTTTTATCCATAATAGTTGATTTGCAGGTTGTAAAGGTGGCGGAACGTCTTTTGCGTCAGCGCGGCATCAAGCTTGTTGTTGGCGCGGGTGTCAAAGACTGGCTTGCCAAAGAAGGGTTTGATCCAAACTACGGCGCGCGTCCGCTCAAGCGCGTAATCCAAAAAAGCATTTTAGACCCTCTCGCCAAAAAAATCGTCGCTGGAGAAATTAAAGAAGGCGGCAAGGCAGAGGTACTGCTGGAAGAAGGAAAAGTTACGATAGCTTAATGATAAGGAGTACTGATTAGCGATATGCAGGATTTAGTTTTAGAATTGCAGATTATTTTTGCGCTAGTTGTTTTTTTTAGTTCCTATATTTTTGGATCTTTCAACACCGCAAGAATTTTTGTTTTTTTCACAAGACAAAAGGGGATTCTGGAGACCGGCACTGGCAACGCCGGGGCAAATAATGTCTGGAGGGTTTACGGCAAAAAATACGGCGGGCGCGCGGGCGCGCTTGCTGGCATCACAATAATGCTTGCCGATATGGGCAAGGGCGTTCTGATTATTTATCTAGCCAGGGATATTTTAGGGTTTTCGGAAGTGCTGTCTCTTTCCTGCGGCATCGCCGGGATGGCCGGGCATAACTGGCCAATCTGGTGGAAGTTTAGAGGGGGCGGCAAAGCCATCGCGATTCTGGGCGGTATATTACTGATCCTGCACCCGTTAAGCGCAGCGATTGTGGTTATGTCATCTTTGGGTCTAGCGCTGATCACGAGAATTTCGCGCGGGATGATTAAGAAGCAGCTCTCTGGCCTTGTCCCGTTTGTCGGTATCCCGGTGTATATTCTTGCTAATCTGGCCATCGAGAAATCCGAAATTGAGCATCTTGATTTAGGAACGATGAGTCCAGAAACTATTGGCATACTTTTTGCAGTTCTTCCCCTGATATATCTTCGCAGAATTGATGCCGAATGGCTTATCCTTGAAAAACAGCGGTCTAAATTAAAGGCGTTGTGGTATCTGCTTATCTACGACCGCGCGACGAACGATCCGCCGCCGCTATAGCCTTGCCAAACGCAGGGCTTTTGTTTATAAACTGATTATGGCAACTTATCCCTTTGAGCCATTTATTTACAAAACCGTAAAGCCAATTCCTTTCACTACAAGGGCGGAACGGCTGCGTGCTTTGCGCGAGGCCGATTTTAACTTGTTTAAAATTCCGGCGCGCCAAGTGACGATTGATCTTTTAACCGATTCCGGCACTGGGGCTTTGAGCGAAGAACAATGGTGCAGCCTCATGCGCGGCGATGAAAGTTACGCTTGCGCAACAAGTTATGAACGGTTTGAAAAATCCGTGAAAGATTTTACCGGTATGCGCTATGTAATCCCCGTGCATCAAGGCCGGGCTGCCGAAAGAATTATTGCCGAGACCTTTTTAAAATCCGGCGATGTTGTAATTGCAAATACTCTTTTTGATACTACGCGCGCAAATTTTGAGCATCGGGGGGCGCTTTGCATTGATATTCCGGCCCAAAAAGGGGATATTGACCTAACCAAACTTAGTTCATTGCTAAAAGAGCATGGCAGAAACGTTAAGTTCGCTGTGATGACGCTTACTAATAACAGCGGCGGCGGCCAGCCGGCTTCGTTCAAAAATATCAGCGCAGTTTCACGGATCGCCCAAAAGCATCGCATCACTTTTTTAATAGATTCCTGTCGTATCGCCGAAAACTCTTATTTTATTTGGCGCGATGAATTAAAACGCAAGGGTAGTGTCGCCGAGATTGTCCGCAAAATTTATGATCTTTGCGATCTTTCACACATGAGCGCGAAAAAAGACGGGCTTGCAAATATGGGCGGATTTATCGTTACGAACAAAAAACAATTTAATGAAAAAATGGGCTTCCTCGCCATTCTTTACGAGGGCTATCTTACTTACGGCGGAATGTCCGGACGGGAGCTTGAGACCATAGCGCAGGGCCTCAAAGAAGTCGTTGATGAAAAATATCTTGCATATAGAGTTGAACAAGTCGCGTATCTCCATAGCGGCCTTTTGGACTTGGGTATGCCGCTGATTAGTCCTCCGGGTGGTCATGCAGTGTATATAGATGCGGCGAAATTTTTGCCGCATATTCCAAAAAATGAATTCCCAGGACAAGCTCTTTCCGCCGCGTTCTACGCGGAAGGGGGAGTGCGCTCTGTTGAAATCGGTTCGCTCATGTTTGGCAAGGTAGCTCAACATGAACTTGTGCGTTTCGCCATTCCGCGCCGAGTCTATACCAGAAGCCATCTTGATTATGTCATAGAAGTTGCCGCAAAAATTGTGAAACAAAAAGATAGTTTGCGGGGATTTAAAATCATTTGGGAACCTCCGGCTCTGCGGCACTTCTCGTGCAAATTGAAGCCAATTGATGATGTTAAAACTTGACTTGCTTTTGATGCGACTATACAATAAATCGGATAAAGATTTGGCGTTTATAAAATCTTTAGAAGTATTCTAGGCAGGAGGTACTGGATGACGGATAAACATTTACGCTACTTGATGATTGTGAATGGTGAAAATCACTGGCTTAATCTATATGAATCTGGAGTTCTTTATGAAAATGGTCAGGTTTCGGTGCAAATTGGCGGCAGAGTAATGGAGAGTAACGGAAAAGAAAGAGAAATAACAGACGAAGAACGAGCAAGAATAGTAGAAATCGCTGACCGGGTTAGCGAAAACAAGTAAATGTAATTATGGGCTGGAGAGTTCCAGCCTTTTTATGTTTGCATACTTCATTTTGCTGTGGATAACTTTGGGTTGACGCATTATACTTTGTGGAATAAAATGGGTTTATGTGGGGGGAAGTGGAGATATGTTTATTGGCGAATATTCCCATACTATTGATAACAAGCGTCGCCTTGCTATTCCCTCCAAGTTTAGAAAAGAGCTGGGTAAGGCGGCCGTGATTACGCGCGGTTTGGATAACTGCCTCTTTGTATTTTCGGAGAGCGAATGGAAAAAATTGGCGGAAAAACTCGGCAATTTGCCGCTTGGGCAAAGCGACGCGCGAGGGTTTATTCGACTAATGCTTGCCGGAGCAATGGACGCCGCTCTTGATAATCTGGGCAGAATTTTAGTGCCGGATTACTTAAAAGAATACGCATCTTTGAAAAAACAAGTGATCATTACGGGGGTGTTCAACAGGTTGGAGATCTGGGACGAGGATATTTGGAGGGAATACAAAGGCCGCAGTGAGAAAGAAATTGGCAATATGGCAGAACGCCTTGGAGAGTTGGGAGTTTAACTATGCATATTCCCGTCCTTCTCAACGAAGTATTGCAGTATTTAGAGCCCAAACCCGGCGAAAATTTTATAGATTGCACATACGGCGAGGGCGGGCATGCCCTTGCGATATTAAGGCTCGTCGCTCCGAATGGCAAAGTGCTCGGAATAGATAGAGACGCAGCTATGATAAAAATATCGCCAAGCGATAGATTAATTTTGCATCACGGAAATTTCGCCGATATCAGGGCGATTGCGGCTCAATATGATTTCGCGTCGATAAACGGCATACTATTTGATTTTGGACTTTCGTCATGGCAGCTAGAAGAGAGCGGCGCTGGGTTTTCGTTTCAGAATATAGAGCCGCTGGATATGCGCTTTGATCGTTCGGATGTAAACAGCGAAACAGCGGCGTCAATCGTAAATTCATGGCGGGAAGAAGCAATCGCGCAAATCTTGTATGAGTTTGGCGAGGAGAGATATGCGCGGCGGATTGCGCGAGAGATAATCCAGGCGCGAAAAAAAGAACGGATCGCAAGAACGGATCAGTTGGTTAGGATAATATTGCGCGCGGTCCCCAAGCGCAGTGAAATTCACTGCGCTACACGAACTTTTCAAGCATTGCGCATTGCTGTGAACAACGAACTTGAAAATATAGAGAAGGGTCTTCACGAAGCGATTGGTCTTCTATCTTGGGGAGGAAGAATATGTGCTATCTCTTTTCATTCTCTCGAAGATAGAAGGGTAAAAAATATATTCAAGGAATACGCGAAGGAGGGATCACTCAAGATATTAACCAAGAAGCCGATGGTGCCTTCGGAAGAAGAGAGGCGTGCCAATCCGAGGGCAAGAAGCGCGAAACTAAGATGGGGGGAAAAATTAAAGCAAAAAAGCGGATAGGCTTTTTTCATATAGTTTTATTGGTATGTGTTTTTGTATTGGGCGGAGTTTATATTTTTGAGGCAAGCAGCGCTGTAAAATACCGCTTCGCACGCGATAGCATAGAGAAAGACATTGCGAAACTCCGTGAGGAGACCAAAGAGCTAGAGATTATTTTTTCAGAAGTTTCTTCTTTGAATAATCTTAAAGAATTAAGCTCTGTCCTCAATTTAGAGGAAGCAAAAAATATTTCGTATATACGCGTTAAGAGTACGCCATTGGTACTAGGGCTCTAGGCGCGATGCTAAGGCCCTAAAGTATATGTCTAGCTGGCGCATCCATACTATTTTTTTTATTCTATTGTTTGCGGGCGCTGGAATTGTAGCCCGCATGTTTTATATTCAAGTAGTTCAGGGCGGATATTACGCCGCGCTGGCGAAGGGTCAGCAAAGTGAGTATCAGAGCATTAAGGACTTACGCCGAGATATTTTTATTCAGGATAGATTTAGTCCTTCGGGAAAGTATCTTGCGGCGACGCAGAAAAAATGGTTCACGCTTTACGCCGTGCCCAAGGAGATAACCGACCGTGAATTTGACGTAAGCAAAATCGCGCCATACATTTTGGCGTGGAGCACGTCGGCAACAAGTTCTCCGGATGCAATCAAAGAAGAATTGAATATTAAATTGGCCAAGAAAGAGGACTCCTACGAGTCGCTAGCGGCGAAACTTACCGCAGAGCAGACAGAGGAAATAAGAACTCTTGGGATAAAAGGATTATACATCAAAGCTGAAGACTTACGGCATTACCCCGGCGGAGAATTGGCAAGCCATACCCTTGGATTTGTGGGATATAAAGGCGAAGAGCGCGCCGGGCAATACGGAGTAGAGGGATATTACAATGATTTTTTGAAATCAAAAAATACTATTTTGGGGGGAGCTAAGAATTTAGAGCTGTCAGTTGATTACAATATCCAGTTTATGCTGGAGAATGAGCTAAAAAAGGCTAGGGAGTTTCTTGCGGCGGATAGCGGTTCGGGGATTATTATGGATCCCAGGACCGGAGAGATAATTGCGATGGCGCAGGATAACTCTTTTGATCCAAATAATTACTCCAAGGTTCAGAGCATAGATGTATTTCTCAACGATTCAGTGCAGAAAATGTTTGAGCCGGGGTCAAGCTTCAAGCCATTCACCATGGCTGCGGCATTGGATGCAGGTGTAATAACTCCCGTAAGTGAATATGTAGATAAGGGATATGTTCAGGTTTGGGATAGGACTTTTAAAAATGCGAATGAAAAAGTTTACGGCCTTAAAAATATGACGAATGTGTTGGAACTTTCGTTAAATACCGGCGCGGTATTTGCGCAGCAGGCACTTGGCAATGATCAATTCAGAGAGTATATGCGGCGTTTTAATTTTGGCGGGCGCACGGGCATTGATATTCAGGGAGAAGTCGCCGGCGATATGCAAAATATTTATCATACCTCCAGGGATGTTAATTTTGCCACGGCTTCGTTCGGGCAGGGTATCGCCGCAACGCCTATTCAGCTAATCACCGCCTTTTCAGCTTTCGCCAATGGTGGTAGGATGGTGAAGCCGCATGTGATTAAAGGCAGTGAGCCGGAGTTTATTGGCGAGCCAATAACCAGTAAAACCGCCGCGCAGATAACCGCTATGCTCGTAAGCGTTGTTGAGAACGGATACAGCAAAAAAGCGAAGGTTCATGGTTATAAAGTTGCCGGAAAAACCGGCACAGCGCAAGTCCCAGACAAAGAAAGGGGCGGCTACCTTCGCGACAAAACTGTTCATTCCTTTATCGGTTTTGCCCCGGCTTACAATCCAAAATTTGTCGCGTTTATTAAAATGGATGGGCCGAAGAACATCAATTTTGCCTCCGATTCAATTGCGCCGATATTCTCAAGGGTAGCGGAATATATTCTTAATTATTATGAGATACCTCCAGACGGTTAGAAACACGAATCATGAATTATGAGTCATAATTCCGTAGGGGCGCCATCGTCTAGCCTGGTCTAGGACAGCAGATTCTCATTCTGCTAACACCGGTTCGAATCCGGTTGGCGCTACAAATTCTGGAGTTGTCTAAATATGCGAGGTAATTTTTTAGTTTGGGAACATTGACATAGATAAAAGTATTTGTTAAGATACGGACAATCAAAAACAAGATGGGGGAAAAAATCATTATGCAGCAGGGACGTGAACGATGCGGTCTAACTGGAAGATTTGTAAAAAACCAAGCAGGAGAAGTAGTTTTTAAGGTAGAATCTCATATTACTGCACAAGAGGACCCTGACCAGGCGAACGGAATGTGGAGCTTGCCAGTTGAGTTTGAGATTGGGGAAGAAATACCCATTGAACAAATAGTAAGTGACTATCGTGGAGTTGTAATTTACGATGAGGGTTTCGTCAGAGAGGGAGAAATCGAAAAAAGAGGGGGGCAATATGTTTTGGTATCCGATTATGACGATGATATGGACATTGAGTTAGGAAGAGTAGCTGACCTTGAGCTACAGGTTAAATTAAAGCCAGAGATTTATGACCCCGAAGGAGCTGCTAAACGATTGCGCTTTTTGAAGCTCAATCTAGGTGGTTTCTTTGAAGATGGCTTGGAATAAAAACCAAGCCTTTTATATTTCAAGTTGAGGCACCATATAGTCCCTTAGCTTCTCCAACAGATTCACTATAAAAGTTCGCCCCGAACCAGAACTGCCTGCGGGCAGTACGGTTCGGGACTAGCCCAGCACCGAGTTTCGCTCTGGTGCTGGGCATTGCGTCCCTCGGCCTTCCGAAGCTTTAGCGAAGGAGGCCTCACTGGGGCTACGTAAATTTTTACAATAAAAAAGGAAGCTCTTTCGCTTGTCCTGCGTAGCCCGAAGGGCGAAGGATGCGGAACTTCCTCAAAATATATAAGGGCTTCCGATATGGGAAGCCCTGTTTTGTGGTACCTTTACCATCGATAGGAGTAGGAGAGGTTATGCTCTGTAGAAACCCTCGTGGGAGAGTTTGATGTCTAGTTCGCGGGGGGGGGGTTATGGGTTGTAACAAATCCACGCCGTCCTAGAGCCTTCAAAACGAAGTGCAGAGGCACCCACAAGGGGGCACCTATGACTATTATTGCTACGCCAAACACCACTCCACTTATCGCCATTCCCATTGCCATTCCTGCTAATAGCATCGCCATACCGAAACCGAAAGCGATAAGTGGGCCTCCTATCACTACTTTTGCAATAGGGTTTCTTACTTTCCACTTATTCTTTCCAATCTTTACTATAAGGTCCATAATACACCCCTTTCCTTCCTTACGGTGAATTCAACCTCCAAGTGCAACACTTGCTACTTGTAATTGTTGCCATTCGTGAAATTCCTCTATCAAGCGGTTCCAACCAAATCCCCCGAGGGCTACTAGGTTCGGGGCGTGATTCGACCCCCCCCGCCCGGTCGCATGACCGGGCGAATCCCGTCGGGGCTACATTACTACAAAAATGCGAATCGCGTAAACAATTGTACAAGCCCTTTAATTCTATTCCAAAACGCAATTTTTCTTGAATACTTCATACTTTTTGAATCTTTCGTTGGCTTTTACTCTTCGTTCTTTGGTTTTCAGCTTAGATCCTCTGGCCAGGTACCTGCCTGAATTGCTTTTGTTCCTCTGCAACTCCCAGGATATCGCTGAGGGATCCTTGTGAAGCGCTCGGGCGATGTCCTTCTGCTTGTGGCGTGCCCGCTTGAGAGCTGAATTTCATTCCTATGGTCGTCTGTTATGTGCTTTGCCATACCATCCATTATATCTGATGGCAATTGGCTGGGACGGATTAGTTGCGATTCGGAGTAGAATGTACCCTTGGCTACTTGACAACTTATCTTTAATATGCTAATATATGATTATCAGAGGCTTCCTACGCTCA
>CAZDDE010000011.1:0-36804 GCA_964504205.1 uncultured Candidatus Saccharibacteria bacterium | reverse complement strand
AAGAAGAAGAAGGCATACGAGATATAAGTATAGGTGACTGGAGTTCAGACGTGTGATCTTCCGATCTATTTTTAAGATTTAAAAGTATAATATTTAAATAAATGCCCGCGGGAGTGCTCGGAATGAACGCAAGAAATCTGCTCTACATTAAGCCCTCGACAACAAAGAGGGCGCTTCGCATTTTAGATAATAAGCTCTTAACAAAAGAGGTTCTTAAAAAAAATGACCTCCCTACACCAGAAACCTTCGGAACTATATCATCGGCAAGACAGCTTGCTGAATTTGAGTGGGATAAATTGCAGTCTTCTTTTGCTTTGAAGCCGAACCGCGGCTTTGGCGGAGAAGGGATCATCATCGTCTTTTCAAAAAAGGAACGGTGGCTGGCCGGCGTAAAAAAAACCGGTTTTTTCCGCTTTATAAACTCTTTTACGAAACGGCTGCCGGAATACGTTTGGATAAAAGCTGACGGCAGTGTAATATCTCTGCCGGATCTAAAAGAACATATCCTCAATATAATTGACGGGACATTTTCCCTGGGCAGCGCGCCGGATATCGCTTTTTTTGAAGAAAGAATAAAGATATTAAAGCTGTTTAAAAATTTTAGTTTTAAAGGCGTTCCCGATATTCGCGTTATTGTCTATAACTCCATACCCGTCATGGCTGAATTACGCCTTCCAACAAAAGAGTCTGGGGGCAAAGCGAATTTGCACCTTGGCGCGGTGGGCGCGGGAATTGACATGGGGAGCGGCACCACCACTTATGCCATACACCACGACCATGCAATAAGCTATATTCCAGGGTCAAGATATTCCCCACGCGGAATAAAAATCCCGGACTGGCAGGATATATTAGAGCTCGCTATTAGGGCGCAAAGGGTTGTCAATTGCGGATTTCTGGGAGTGGACATAAGCATTGACCGCGAGAAGGGTCCGACTATCCTTGAGCTCAATGCCCGACCCGGATTGGCGATCCAGCTTGCCAATATGGCGCCGCTTCGTGAGAGAATGGAACGAGTTAAGGGTCTTGATATCACTTCTCCTAAGAAAGGAGTTAAGATAGCCCAGGATTTATTTGGAGGTACTTTACAAGAAGAACTGGAGGAATTTTCCGGAAAGAAAATCGTGGGAGCGCGCGAAGAAATAGTAATCTACGGCGCCAACCAGGAAAAATACACCACTATTGCACGCGTAGATACGGGGGCATATCGCACAGCCATAGCTAAAACGCTTGCTGAAAAGTTAGGCATAACCAGTATCTTGAAGTATAAAAATGTTCGCGGAGCGCTTGGCAACGAAGAGCGGCCCATCGTTGACTTGGTTTTTGAATTAGCTAAGACGAAAATCCGCACCGAGGCCTTTATTGCATCGCGGGAAGAAATGAAACACGAAGTAATCATCGGACGCCGCGATCTTAAAAAATTTCTCGTTGATCCCACAAAAAATGTCCTTTTCAAAAAGTAAATCTGTGCTATAATAAGCGCGTGGAAGCGCTCAAAAATACAGACCATCGCCTGCGCATTATTGATCGCAAGGTCAGATTCTTAAGCCGTTTGAACCCGCTAAACGCAAGAAATGAATTTAGAAAATTATTTTCTGCGCACAGGCAGGGCAAAGTATACAACCCCATCTTCAAGTATAGTCCTATCCAAACAAACCTTGCCGGTTTATCTTACCAACTTGAAGGTCTAGCCATTAAAATACCGCCCGCAAAAAACGAGCGGTGGTTTTTTTCACAACACCTTGAAAATAAAAGGCGCAGGATTATTGCAAAAATTAACGCGTTAAACGCGCGCGCAACCCCTGCATTTAACCAACACTCCCAACGGCTGTTCGGCGTCCCATCGCCAAAGCATATTGCGTATGCACGAAGCACTCTTGAAAACAACAAGGACATCTTTATAAAAACAAAAGATAGCTTGTCCAGCCGTGAAGCCGCGTTCAGTTTGCAGAAATATCTTGATAGTCGCGCCTTGGCGTGGAAAGTAAAGGTCAGAGTAAATATAAGCTCCAAATGCGGATTAGACTACCGCTCAAAATATCTCTTGGTGAGAGATGGCGAAAACTTTGCCCCCCAAGAAGTCTTGAGTTTAGCTGTGCACGAAATAGAAACGCATATATACCGGCGTGAAAATGGGGCGCGCCAGAGCTTCCCCGGCCTTTTTGCCGAAGGATTTGCCGGCCCTCCCACTACCGAAGAAGGTTTGGCCTTATTCAATGAACTAGAACATAACTACGACCAAAGACGTTTAAGTATTATCTGCGCAAGAACTTTGGCAGTTCATTGGGCAACAAGAAAATCTTTCTTCTCTATATTTAACAGCCTCCTTAAGTATGGCCTCCCCATTCCCTGCGCCTGGGCAGTATCTTTACGCGCGAAACGCGGCTTTAGCGATACGTCTCGTACGGGGACTTTCGGTAAAGATCATCACTACCTGAAGGGCTACCTTGAAATAAAACAGTTTACACAAAACGGCGGAAGTCTTGCGGCTCTATATATTGGCAAACTTAACGTTAATAATGTAACATTGCTTGAACACTTAAAAATTAAGGTTGCAAAACCAAAATACTTGCCTATAGGATATGATAGTTGACCTTGCTTCTCTCAAACAATTTTTCAAAGAAAATGTCAGCACCCCTATTTTCGGCGTGGGTGTTTACGCTTTTGAACGCTTAGGCCTAGAGGACGTTCTGCCTAATTATCGTCTGCTTGCTTTGCGGTATTCTTTAGACACGAAGTTAATAGAAAAGGACCTTGAAGTTTTTGCGCTGGAAAAAAACATGGGCCTGCGGCATATCAACGCACCGCGCAACTCAACAACAGTGCTCTTGCATGATTACACTAAAAACTACCTTGCGAAATTTAACAAACCTGCCTTGCCGGCAGGCAGGCCTGCCTGCCGGCAAGGCAGGCCCGCGCTCATTGTCTATAAAACATCCTCAAAGATGGAGAAGGTGTGCCGGGAAAATAACTGGCTCCTTGTTGGTGCGCCGGTTAAGTTCGGCAAAAAATTATTAGAGGATAAAGTAAAATTTAGAAAAATCCTCGCGACTATAGATGTCCCTCCCCCACCCGGAGAAACAATTCCGGCAAAAAATCTGCTCGGCAGCAGTAAAACAGGTTTCTTTTACTTCCAAAATAAATACGGCTCTCCGCTTGTCCTGCAACATCCGCGGCGAGGCGGAGGAAAAGGCACATTTTTTGTTAATTCTGATGAAGAATGGCAGATGGCCTTACGAAAACTGCGTATTTGTGAGAAAGAAGGCGAAGAGGTTATGGAAGATGTAAACGAACTTGAGGTTATCATTGCTAAATATATCAAGGGGCCTTCACCAAGCATCACTGGCTGTGTGACGCGCCATGGCATTCTATCTACGTCGCCGCAATATCAGCTCATAGATATTCCTGAATTATATAATCCAAAGAAAGGATCGGGGCTATTTTGCGGCCACGACTGGACCTCTTCCCGTTTTACAGAAGACATTCTGCAGCAGGCCTATGACGCGGTTGAAAAAATCGGTCAATATTTTCACCGCTTGGGATATAAAGGTATTTTCGGCATAGATTTTGTGTTAGATCAAGAACAGCAAAAATTGTATGTCACCGAATGCAATCCGCGTCTTCTTGGCTCCTTTCCAGTCGTAACCATGGCGCAAATTAGCAATAATGAACCGCCGATACTCGCCTTTCATCTTTTGGAGTATCTGAATGTTGACTACGAGCTAGACGTTGCGAGGATAAATTTTTTAATGCGCCAGCCAAAAATCGGCGCGCAAATGTTTCCGCATAACCTCACTGGCCGCTGGGCGCGCAACAACGCGCAGATTGGGCCTGGCATCTACAAAATACACGACAACAAACTAAAATACGTTCGCCCCGGCTATGCGCTAAAACACCTTCAGAGCGAAGATGAATTCTTGTTAACAGACGGGGTGCTAGATAAAAAGGCGCACTATAGCCCAAACCGTCGCCTTAGCAGGATCATCACCCTCAACTCTCTTTTGTCTGAAAATAAAAAATCCCTTACCCCATGGGCAAAGGAAATCGCACTAGCGACACATGATGCCTTCAAACTCCGCCGCATCTGGTTCGCCAAACTGCGCAAACTGTTCAATCCGGACTTCTTAGCGAAGGGGTAATAAAAAGCCCATTTTTATAGGGCTTGTTTTACTGACCCTTGCGGGGTCTTGGTATGGGCCTTCTATTTTCCTGTTCTAATGCTTTTTTTACATTTTTGATTGACTTTTCTGCATTTTGATATGCCTGCTCATATGAAATTCCGTCACCTTCATGTATTACAATAGCTTTGTGGCAATGCTTCATAAGTTTTTCTTCGCTTAGATTATCAAAACAAAACTCACAAAAAGTTACTGCGCTAATAGAAGTACCGCCACCTTCTGATTTCCAATTAAACTCAACCTGACGTCTGTCTTTTATCCAATTCCAGGTACATTTACAGCTAGGACATCCCCCGTATCCATGAACAAATCCATTTACATTTCGCCACCATGCAAAAACCCAACGACTGGCAATTTTTAAAAACATGCGCACCTCCCTTTTGATATGATACTACTCTATTCTCGCAATTTTGGCAAATCTCCGTTTCCCCACCTGCACGACCATTCCTTCCCGAAGAGCAATCTCTTTTATAGCGCTTGTCTCGACTGCGCCATCTATTTTAACCCCCCCCTGCTCTACTAGGCGTCTCGCTTCGCTTTTCGAGGAAGCAAGGCCAGTTTCAACGAGCAGATCACCGATACTTTTTGTCTTTGCGCTCACTTTTACAACTGGCATATCTTGAGGCAACTCGTCGCCAGAAAACACTTTCCTAAACTCTTCTGCGGCTTTTTGGGCTCCTTCCTCGCCGTGATACCTTCGCACAATTTCAGAAGAAAGCATTTCTTTCCACTCTTTAGGAGACCTTTTTGCGGTACTAGGAAGTAATCCATCATGCGTTAATTGCTCAATTTCACTCTCGGCTACATCTGTTAGCAAAGTAAAATACTTTACTATTAGATCATCTGGTATGGACATCACCTTAGCAAACATTTCATTGGGATTTTCGGAAAGGCCGATATAATTTCCGATGCTCTTGCTCATTTTTCTCACTCCGTCAGTACCCTCAAGTAGTGGCGTTGTTAGTATGTCTTGTTCCGGCAAACCGTACCTTCTTTGGACTTTTCTTCCCATTAGTAAATTAAACTTTTGGTCTGTACCTCCCAGTTCAACATCGGCGCGAACCTCTACGGAGTCGTACCCTTGCATGATGGGGTATAAAACCTCAAGCACGCTTATATCCCTATCTTCTTTTATCCTTTTTTGAAAGTCATCGCGCTCTAAACATCTTGCTATGGTGAAATTACTCGTTAATTCCATAAGAAAGCTCACATCTTTATTCGCATACCACTGCGAGTTATACCTCACCTCCGCCTTTTTAAGGTCTATAATCTTCCCAGCCTCTTCGGTGTAATCTTTCATATTCTTTCTAACTTCGTCCCTGGTAAGCTTCGGCCTTAATTCGCTGCGCCCCGAAGGGTCGCCAATAGTGGCCGTGAAATCCCCGACAATAAAAACGGCTTGATGCCCGGCATCTTGGAATTGCCTTAACTTTCTCAAAACTACAGCATGCCCCAAGTGCAAGGCGGGCATAGTTGGATCAATACCAAACTTAACGCGGAGTTTTTCGCCGCGCGCCAATCTTTTCTCGAGGTGCTCTCTATCTATTACTTCCGCAACCCCTCTCTCCAGAAGCGCATTTATCCTGAGCGTAGTCGAAGGATTGATTAAATCGTCTTTTAATGGCATAGTATGATTATATCTTATGCGCTCAAAAAAATCAAAAATCACGCTATTAAAACTAATCATAAAGTTAAGTTTTATCGGTGGAATTTTGGCAGTAATCTCTCTTGGCGGTGTTTTAGCCTATTACGCCAAAGATTTGCCAAGTCCAGCCAGCCTCCAAGAACTAAAAATAGCCGAGTCAACAAAAATATACGACCATACCGGTAAAGTTTTACTTTACGATATTCACGGCGAATACAAACGTACGATTATTCCTTTTGAAGAAATACCTGACTACATCAAGCTCGCAACTATAGCTACAGAAGACGATGACTTCTATAATCATTTTGGCATTGATTTCAAAGGAGTTGCAAGGGCGGCGCTTGCGAATATCAAAGGTAAAACTGTCCGTCAGGGAGGATCAACAATCACCCAACAACTTATAAAAAATATGTTTTTAACCCCGGAACGCACGCTTTCGCGAAAAATCAAAGAGCTTATTTTAACGCTGGAAATGGAGATAAAATACAGCAAAGACGAGATATTAAACTTTTACCTCAATGCGGTGCCATACGGCTCAAACGCTTATGGCGTTGACGCCGCCTCCCAAACCTTCTTTAACAAGAATCCCCGCGATTTGACTCTCGCCGAATCCGCCCTGCTCGCTTCCCTGCCTAAAGCCCCAACGTATTATTCCCCTTTTGGAAGCAATACCGACGAACTAAAAAAACGGCAAGAATATATTCTAAACCGCATGCACAGCTTAGGATATATCAGCGAAGATGAGCTAAATCAAGAAAAGAGTGCGGAGCTAAATTACAACTACGATCTAGGTACCATCAAGGCGCCGCACTTTGTCATGTATGTGCGCGAGCAATTAGAGCGGGATTTTGGCGATAGCCAGCTTAAAGATGCCGGGCTTGTTGTAAATACAGCCCTAGACTGGGACCTCCAACAGGAAGCTGAACGCATCGTTAAAGAATTTGCTGAAAAAAATAAAAAGCGCTTTGGCGCAAAAAATGCCGCCCTTGTGGCGATAGATCCCTCATCCGGCAAAATTCTTGCTATGGTCGGTTCGCGCGATTACTTTAATAAGGAGATTGATGGAAACGTTAATGTAACGATACGCCCGCGCCAACCCGGATCGTCTTTTAAGCCTTTCGCTTACGCTAAGGCATTTGAAAAAGGGTACACGCCCGATACAATGATTGTCGATGCTGAAACAAATTTTGGTGTGCAGGGGGCTAAAGAATACATCCCAAAAAACTACGATGAAAAATTCAGGGGGCCGCTAACTTTCCGCGAAGCATTGGCCCAATCAATAAACGTCCCGGCGGTAAAAGTACTGTATCTTGCAGGCCTTTCGGAAACCATCAATCTTGCACGCTCTATGGGCATTGAAAGTCTCAACAAGGACGCTTCCCACTATGGTCTTTCTCTGGTTTTAGGCGGAGGAGAAATTAAATTACTTGAGGAAACAGCGGCTTACGGAGTGTTTGCGCAAGATGGTACTTACTATAACCCGACCGCTATTCTTGCCATAACCTCACATAACGGCGAGCATCTCTACGAGTTTACCCCAAACCCAAAAAAGGTTTTGGATGCACAAATAACACGCCTAATAACCGATATTCTTTCTGATAATGAAGCGCGCGCCCCGGTCTTTGGACTGAACAGTCCTTTGAACCTCAAGGACATTCCGGCTGCGGCAAAAAGCGGCACCACGCAAAACTACCGCGATGCCTGGACAGTTGGCTACACGCCAAAAATCGCGGTGGGTGTGTGGGTGGGAAATAATGACAACTCGGAAATGGACAAAGGCGCAGGTGTAAAAGCCGCGGCGCCAATCTGGAATGAATTTATCTCTAAAGCTTACAAATTAAAAGGGTGGGGGGCTCAAGAGTTCACAAAACCAGAACCTATTGAAACCAGCAAACCAATCTTAAATGGGTCGCTTGCTAGCGCCATTACCATGCCAATTGACGTGATTTCAGGAAAAATAGCCACAGAATATACACCCAAAGAACTTGTCGAAGAAAAAACATTCTATGACCTACACTCGCTTCTCTACTATGTACAAAAAGATAATCCGCGCGGAGAACCTCCGCACAACCCGGAAGATGACCCGCAGTTCACTTTATGGGAAGAAGGAGTGAAAAAATGGATGAAAACGCAAGCCACTTCCACTAGCTCGTGGCAACCCCCAAACAGTCCTTCGGATTTTACAGAGCAAGCAACTTCATCTGTTAAATATGTCCTACCCCCAACTGAATACGACGACGTCCACATACCAGATAATTTTCCTAAAATTTCTGTAATTTATCCTCCCCAAAACCATGTAATTACTGAAGCTACCCTCCGACTCAACATATCCCTAACCAGCACCTTCCCGATACAAAAAATTGTTGTTTCTTTTGACGACCTCGCTGAAACCACTATCACAAATATTTCCCTGCTCAATCGCGATTACTCTATCCTCTTGAGTCTTCCGGACTTTTTCTTGGAAAAAAAAGGCCCTCATATAATAACTATAAGGGCGTATGATACTATTCTCAACAAAAGCGCAGAGAGGGTTGCCATTATTAGCAACTAAACAATTGGTGCTCATCTATCCAGCGCCGCTATTTCGCTCATAATTCTCGCGCTAATATCCGCGCATACTCTCTGCAACTCTCCTTTTTTTACTTTGGGGTTATACGGCGGCACGTCGGAAAAACTAATTGGGCTTCCGAACGTAACCTCTATACTTGGGCCAAATATATTTATTATTTTAGGGATAACATCTGTTACGATACCCACCAAGAGGGATTTTGTGGGTGGAAAAAAATATTCTTCGTTCTTGATCAGGATCGGCACTACCGTTGGCCTCGCGCGGTAAACAATATATCCCACTCCCCGAAAGGGACTGCCCAATAAAACACCGGACTTTGTTCGCCGGTGAGGAGGACTGGCATGGTAACTTCGCGTGCCTTCCGGAAAAATTAAAAAAGTATGTTGCTTTATTCCCAGAAGAATAGCGCGCAACGCTATGTGGTCGCTGGAAGCGCCGCTTTGGTCAAAGTTCACAGGGATAATAGGAGAAAGCTTTCCAAGCTGCATAAACGGCGTATTGATGATATTTTTTCGCGGCGTCTGCCACACATTGTACTTTCTGGGGTTAAACAACATACGCGGCATGCGCCAGACCATGGGCACAATCCCGGGCCCAAGAACAGAGCCATGATTTGCGCAGGTAAGCAAGTTTTGCGGAGGGATGGAAAGAACATTTACTCTGCCCTTAACTTTCAGTCTTTTTGTAAATATTAACAACATTACAAAGACCCAGATAGACAACATCCCCACCCCCCACGCCAATATGCAAAGAGAAGTTATTACCCGTTGCGACAAAGCACGATCGTAGCGCCTTTCTCCGGTAAAGATGTGGCGTATTCGTGCTCCCCACCAATCAAAAAAACGGCTCATTACGCACCCACTCCTTTCAAAGTACAAACCGTACGGAGATTATATTCTTATCATACCTAGAGATTTTTTTGTCAAGAGTATTTTTATAAAAAAACATTTCCTGCAACCAGAGACTATTCACGACGCGCACGACAAGGGTTTTGTTTTTTACTTCCAGCGCCTCCGATTTGCCCACGGCCTGGAGATTTATTGTTTGAATTATTTTCTGCCAATCTTTTTTAATACTCTGTTCATTTAATCTAAGTGCAACGCCCGGACGATTGGCAAATTTAGTCAATGATGATTTTATACTGAAAAACATCTAAGTTTTTATCGGCATTACTAAGTATCTAAAACCTTCATCTTCTGTCGGCTCAATAAGCGCCGGAGACATAGAACTGTTAACTTTTAACTGAATAGTTTGAGAGTTTACAAACTGCATGCCATCTAATAGGTATTGGAAGTTAAATGTTATTTTTTCATCCCCGCCTTTTATACTGCATGGCACGATCGCTGAATAATCGCCATAATCATTGTTTGTGGCAGAAATTTCAAGCTGTTGTTTTTTTTCGTTTAACGAACAGATAATTTCGTTTATTTTATTTGAGAACAAAGACGCTATTCGTATCCGCTGCAGAAAGTCATTTTTCACCACCTCCGCTACTTTTGAAAAAACTTTTGGTATTATCTGCTCGTAGTCCGGGTAATCACCATCTATAAGTCTACTGATAAATCTTACCTTTATTGCTAATGCGTCTTCGGTTTCATTCCTGATGATCACTTGATTGTCTGCGATTTGTATCTTTAGGATGCCTTCGATATTTTGGAATATCCGCAATATACTATCACAGCATTTTTTGGGCAATATTATTTGCTTAGCTTCTTTGCTGTGGGTATTTAGTTTTATCACTTTCTCGGATAAACGAAAACTGTCGGTTGCGGCAAAACAGATCTTATCCCCTGCGCATCTCATAAAAACCCCTGAAATTTCTGGTTTTATTTCTAACAGCGAAACTGAGTTAATCACCGAACCAATACCAGAAAGAAAATCAGCAATATTTACGACAATATGACTTTCTGCTTCAGGATTGGGTATTAGTGGAAACTCGTCTTGCGATTCTCCTTTTATTAACGATTTGTAATTTGCGCACTGCAAGTTTATCTTTTTATTTTTTTCTTCAAAGTCAATATTTTGATTAGGCAAATCTTTAAGGAAACCGCTTAAAAGTTTGGTCGGGACGGCAACGCCGCCATCTTCATCTATTTTTGCGGTAGTTTCAACTTCCACGCCCACTTCAAGATCAGTGGAACATAATTTTAGTATTCCTTTTTTTTTATCAACTGAAATGAGGGTGCTGGCAAGGATCGGTAAAGTTAAATTGCGTCCTATAATTTTTTCAGTTATAGAAATGCACTGATATAATTTTTGTTGAGTGGATGTAAATTTCATACGCTTATTAGTTTATATAGTTAATATATTCTCTACTCATCTATTATGTGCATATCTTTTACAAAAGTCACATCTTTCGTTTAGATTACACGTTTTACGAGGTTGGTTGGCTGTGGATAGGATAAGGATTAACTATTGATTGTGGATGGATAAATTTTGGTTCTAGCAAAATTTAATTTTTTTACACATCATTCAAGTATAAAATCAACAGGTATGATCACAGTATATCCACTTTTAATGCACACATATTTTAATAAAGTATGTGTGCATTGGGGATTATAAACTATAAATTTCCTGCTTTAACAAATTAATCTCCTCGGTTAGTTGTTCGTCATTTTTCCTGAGGGCGTCCCCTATTTTATTACAGGCGTGAATTACTGTAGTGTGGTCTCTTCCGCCAAGTTTGGATCCTATTAAAGGGTACGAGAATTTCATTTCTTCGCGCATTAAATACATCATAACTTGGCGCGGGTGACTAATTTCGTGATGACGGTTTTGGCTTATTATATCCTTTTCTGGAACTTCGTAAAAGTCCGCAATGCATTTGAGTATTTTTTTGACACCTATGGTTTTGCGCGGTTTTTTTACAATATATTGCAGTGCCTTTTTCATTTTTTCTATAGTTATTTCCGTTTTGGATGTTTTTATGCAGGCAATCACGGTATTCAATGCCCCCTCGAGTTCTCTGATATTACTATGAATATGATTTGCGATATATTCAAAAATTGCATCACTCAGCTCAATGCCGCGTTCTTTCGCCTTAACCTTTAAGATAGTTAGGCGCATTTCATATTCCGGGTAGCCAATATCAACAACCATCCCCCCTCCAAAACGCGACCTTAGCCGGTCATCAAGAAAGTCAATGGATTGCGGTGCTTTATCCGAACTTAAAATTATTTGTTTATTACGTGTAAAAAGAGCGTTAAATGTGTGAAAAAATTCTTCCTGCGTGCGTTCCTTGTGAGCAATAAATTGTACGTCATCTACAATAAAAGCATCAATCGGCCTGTATTTAGAACGGAAACTTTCCAAAATTTGCGTGCGAACGGCACTGATAAATTCATTGGTGAAAACTTCAGCGTTGATGTAAAGGATGCGCGCGTCTTTCATTTGCTCTTTTAACTCATTGCCTATCGCATGAAGAAGGTGAGTTTTTCCAAGACCAACACCCCCATAAACAAAAAGCGGATTTAGTTCTTTGCCTGGATTATCAATAACGGACATAGCGGCAGCATGGGCGAGTTCATTAGAGGACCCAATAATGTAGTTATGAAAACGATACTTAGGGTTTAGATTGGTTTCCTTGTCTACTTCAAATTGTTCAAAGCTCAATTGGTCGCTTGTATGCCTATACGAATCGCGTAAAACTGTGCGTTGCGCCTTGATCGCAGGTTGTTTTTTTGGTTCTATCACCACCGAGAACTCCTTAATGTCGGGGGATAAAGTGCGCAGAGTTTTTAAAACGAGTTTATTAAACTTGTTCTCCAGCCACTCCTTGGAAAAGCCGTTGGGAACGCTAATAACTACCCCATTATCTTTTTTTGTGGTAATAGAAGTGTTTCTGAACCAAGTAATAAAATTTGCCTTGGATATATTCAGTTCTATTTCCGCAAGGGAGTTTTGCCAAAGCTCTTCTTTAGTCATAGCACTCATTAGTATAACATGCGCGGATATGTTCTTGAAAAGATTTACAAAAGTTCAAAACTATGTGCAAAAGCTGTGGATAGGATGTTGATTATATCTGAATCGGAAACTATTTCCTGTGCATAACTCTCCGCCGTACTTCCATCCCGCGCCGGCATGGCGGCGAAGTGTGGTCGGCAGTGTTGCGTTAAGATTTGATTTAGTGCTACGGCTATGTTAAGGTGGTGACATGTCTATAACTTACCAACCCAAAAAGAGAAAACGAGCAAAGACACATGGGTTCTTTGCTCGTTCACAAAGCAAAGCAGGAAGAAATGTTTTAGCGAGGCGCAGGCGCAAGGGCAGGAAACGGATAGTTGTTTAGCTTTTAAAATTGAATGCTCGCTTCTAAAAATCGGTTAAAAATAACAGGAGATATAAAACACGTATTGAGGAATGGCCGTTCGGTTCATGGGAATTTTTTAAAAGTGAGGTTAAGGGCTAATAATCACTCGGAAACACGCTTTGCTTTTATTGTTGGGGCAAGGACGGCTAAAAAAGCAACCGAGCGCAATAAAATCAAACGCCACTTGCGGGCTGTTATTGCACAGCAGATGAATAATCTGCAGAGAGGTTTTGATTGTGTTGTCCTAACGGGTCCAGAAATAAAAGGCAAAAGCTTTCAGGAGGTAGAAGTTGAGCTGGTTGCTTTGCTTAAAAAAAGCGGATTTTTATGAAATTTCTATTTGCATTTTTACTGAAAATATACCAGAGATTTTTATCGCCCTTTTGTACTATATTGTTTCCTGGGGGGGGTTGCCGTTTTTATCCAACCTGTTCCCAGTACACTATTAGCGTTACTACAAGGTACGGAGTTGTAAAAGGAGGATTTTTAGGAATAAAAAGACTACTTAAGTGCAATCCATGGAGTTAATTACAGGATTCTTTAACGAAATTTTATTTCGGCCGATTTTTAACCTTTTGGTCTGGACTTATAATGTCATTCCCGGACATGATTTTGGAGTGGCGATTATTCTTGTAACATTACTGCTGCGTTTTCTTCTTTACCCCCTTTCAGACAAGGCGCTGAAGGCGCAAAAAAAACTTCAGGAGCTTCAGCCGCAGTTAAAAGAACTCCAGAAGAAGTATAAAACAAAAGAGGACCAAGCTAAAGCGGTGATGGAGTTTTATAAAACTCATAACGCGAATCCATTTTCCGGATGCTTGCCTATAGTTATTCAGCTCCCCATCCTCATTGCTTTGTACAGAGTTTTCTTAGTGGGTTTAGAGCCGCACAGTTTGGACATGCTTTACCCGTTTATTCATAACCCAGGAGAGATCAATCCGGTGTTTCTTGGTGTTATGGACATGTCTAAACCAAGCTGGATTCTAGCTATACTTGCCGGATTGGCGCAGTTCCTACAGGCGAAAACCGCGTATATGCCAAATTCTGCACTTGGCGGAAGTTCAACAGATTTTGCAAAGAGTATGGGGCAATCAATGGTTTATATGATGCCTTTGTTTATGATATTTATTTCATGGAAAATGCCGGCAGGATTGCCGCTCTATTGGATAATAACAATGCTGTTTTCTGTGGCGCAACAGCTGATTGTTCATAAAAAAATCAATTTTAACCTATGGAAACGGCGCAAATCGTAAAAGAACTACTTTCACAAATGGGATTTAGCGACGCGGAGGTGATGGCTCGCGTTTTAGCGGGCCGAGTTAAAATTGACGTAAAGACAGCAGGCGGCCGCGATCTTATCGGGGAAAGGGGGGTTATACTCGCCTGTCTTCAGCATATTATTAGAAAAATTATAACCAGGAAAACGGGCGAATCGGTGATTTTAGATGTGGACGTTAATAACTACAAAAAAATGCGCGAAAACATTATGCGTGATTTTGCGAAAGAAGTGCGTGATAAGGTGCGATTCAGCGGCAAGGCGGTTGAGCTTGCGCCCATGCCATCTTTTGATCGCCGCATTATACATTTAGCCCTTGCCGAATTTCCTGATGTTGTAACGCACAGCATGGACGAGGGGCCGAAGCGCTATGTTGTTGTGCGGCCATATCCTTAGAAATAACAAATAAAAAAATTGCCTCTTTTTTCGCGTATCACTTTAAACGCCATCATATCTTACACTGGCAGGATTGTAAGCAGTATTTTTGGCTTAATTACCATTGGCCTAGCGACCCGCGTGCTCGGGACGGAACGATTTGGGGAATACACGACAATAACAGCTTATTTATCAATGTTTGTGATTCTGGCAGATCTTGGTCTGCAGGCGCTAATGACGCGGGAAATATCGCGGTTAAGAGATGGGATAACAGAAATTGCGAGTACTTTTTTCACCCTGCGGCTCTTAAGTAGCGCCGTTTTTTTATTGTTTGGTGTAGCCGCTTCTTTACTCTTCCCCTACTCTGGCGCGGTAAAATTCGGTATGGTTATAGCCGTTTCCGGGATGTTCTTTTTGTCAGTCAGTCAATTACTGCTTGGTATTTTTCAAAAACATCTAGCCATGCACATCACAGCGATTGCGGAGATCGCCGGTCGTGGCCTCCAACTTTTACTTGTGTACATAATTTTTAGGGGGAATGTCCAATACCCCATATTGACGCTGTATCTGTTCCTGGGAGCGATGTCAGTTGCATCACTCTTCATTTTTGTTTTGCAGTACTTTTTCGCGCGCAAGTACATAAAAATTGGTTGGCGCGCGGACTTTGCGCAATGGAAAGCAATCCTAAAAGTTTCCTGGCCGATTGCCTTGTCTATAGTTTTTACGCTTATTTACTTTAAGATAGATACTATCTTTTTGTCGTTGATGAAGCCGCCAGGCGATGTTGGAATATATGGAGTGGCTTATCGAGTGCTTGAAAGTTTAATTTTTTTCCCGGCAATGTTCGCCGGTATTATGCTGCCGATTCTATCCAAGGATGCCGCTGAAGCTGATTTGAGCAATTTTCGCGAAACTTTCGCAAAAGCACTGCGCGTTATAACTATTTTCGCCATTCCTGTAACGGTTGGAGGTGTGATATTATCCTACTCCATCGCTAATCTTATCGGCGGAAAAGAATTTGTTGCCGCCGGCGCCCCTTTACAGGCGCTGTTTGTCGCCACGGGCATCATATTTTTTGGCAATCTTTTTGGTCGGGTAATTATTGCTTTGGATCTCGCAAAAAGGGCGATTCTCGCCTATCTTTTTGGAGTTATTCTTAATGTCGTCCTGAATTTAATGTTTATCCCCAAATACACTTATATGGGCGCGGCTTGGACGACTGTGGCGACGGAGCTTCTCATCACCGCCTTTTTGTTCTATTTAATATGGAAGAAGGCCTTTGTCGGGGATTTGGGCGGTTTGGCAGCGGCCTTGTCCCCGCGCGTCGCAATAAAATCCGCCGTTGCCGCGGCGGTCATGGCCGGAGTGTTGCTCTATCTGGTGTCTTCGATCAGCGAACCTCTTTCATTTACTCAACTAGGCCTCCTAACTGTTCTTGGCGGAGGAATTTATTTCGGAGCGTTGTATGTATTTTCGGGACGAAGCTTATCACAAGACGCAAAAACCGTCTCCAAACGAGCAATCTCCGCCTAAATTCTGCGCGTCGTTTATTGCTTTTAGAACCTCTACTTTGATGCTGTTGAGTTGATTATCAAATTTTGTGCCATCATCGCTAATGGAAAAGCTGCTGTCATTAAAAGTGCTGACCTCGAGAATTCCGCCCGCGTTTTTTATGACTTGCGCAGGAGGAATAAACTCAAGGAGATTATCGCCCCCCACGTTGTTTGGCCTTGTCTGTTTTTTAAATATTGGCGTATTGCCGCTGTTATCTATTTGAATCCAGGCCCCCCCCGCTCGCTGATTAAATTCATCATGCTCATATAGGGATACCCTGTATCTCCCCACAATCGTTAAAGCAGATGCGTTATCCTGCTTGATGAAGCTATGATCTCTTAGTTTCTGATCACTCGCTATAAAAGTTTCAAATCGGCCGGATGGATAAGATCTTCCTTCGTGACTAACCGGATGTTGGAATACAGTAACCCCAGCCTGTCTATTACGAGCCGTCTCTATGCGCATTGAACTTATTGCGTCGTTCAGAGACTTGTCTTCACCCGAATTAAGAGCGCTTGCACTTTCGTTAAATGAGAAGCACCCATCCTCATAATTTCTGCCATCACAGAAGGTTACTTCAAAATCCAGCCTCGTAGCCCTAGAGAGCTTAAAAGACGTTATATCATCTTCAATGTTATCGCCTGCGCCTCCGAGATCGCCCATAAATAGTACGTCGTTTAAATTAGGGTAAGAAAAAGTGAACAAATGCGTGCCGCCGTCTTCCGGCTCGTTATACTTTTCTTTCTGATACACCCGCACAGAGTGCCCCACACAAGAGTCGTCTATGAACTCTAGTTGTTTGGTATTATTATTTTCTCCGTCATCACCTGGGGGATCACCTGGTCTGGTTCCAGCTAACTCTGCTACCGTGCCAAGACGCGGACCGATAATTGGGTTGCCATTCGGCAGATCAGTGTTTTTCCATAGTTGAACTGTGCAGTTTCCAAGAATTTTAAGAGATGTTATGGCGGGGTCCCCAGTGTTGGCATCTAGGAAACTTGCGTTTGCAAAACTTTTGATTTCGTGAACGATAGTCTCCGATCGTGCGTCATCAAGGCCAGAAGTATTTGTACCCGCGAAGACAACCACGCCCCCGTACTTTAGTGATTCTATATCTAACGGCGTAGACTCTACGTTTATCGGTTCCGGCGAACGGATGTCTACCGTAAATTCTTGTGGGCCTTCGCCGGGGGTGTAGAGCTGGACGAGTTCGGGGTTGATGGTATTGAGAATTAAGTAGATTCCAAAAAGCAGAGCAAGGCCTGTCAGAGTGTTTTGCAGGCGTTTTTTAGCTTCAGCGCGCATAGCTGGAACTGCGCCGGAGGTCATATACAAAAATCCGGCGTAGACTATACTGCCAAAAGCGATAAGGCCGCTAATAATTATCGCAAAGGTAAAGAGGTAGGTAAGCAGGTCCGGCAGGGTGGTATTTATTGTTAATTGGTCAATGCCGGGGAGTTTAGGATAGTTAACTTCAAGTTTGGTGGGGTGGAAAGCATCGGCGAATAAAGCCGTGAAAGAAAAGGCAGTAACCAAAAGCAGTAAAAGAGTATATGCTTGTAAAAATTTTCTAAATTTGTTTTTCATGATTTAATAATTCCCATGGAGAATATCGAGATTAGCTTCGCGGGTAAATTAAATATCCAGTTAAGTATGCCAACTCGCGGGCTGATCGCAAGCAGAAACCACGTTGGGATAAGGCCGAGGCCGGGGACAAGTTCTATCAGAAGGGTTATGAAATTTTTTGTGAGTGATTTGGCTATTCCGTCCTTTAACACAAACCAAAACCAGATGAAGTTTAAAATACTAGTTATCACGTCAATAGGTGCGGTAATAAGTTTTGCTAGAAACAGCGTTATCGGTTCACTGAAATCTGGGATGTCATTAAAAAGTAGAACAGTAATGGTCGGTACCAGTATTTTTAGCCAAGAAGGCTTTTCCGTCGTGTCGCCCCTTGCCTTGATTCCTTCTCCTACAGTTTTTTTTGCAGCCCTTTTAGCGCCTTTTCTTGCCACGGAAAGCGCGGCACGTCTTGCCGCAATCGCGGCTACTTGAATCACCATCTTTAGGTTAGTTAGAAATTAGAAATTTTTATTCTCCTCTCTCCAGCTCTTCTTTGGCCTGCTGGATTTTCAAGAGTTGGGCTGGATCAGAAGTAATGATCTGATCTTCGGTGTAGGAAGCAATGACCTTTATGGCAACATGTTTATTACCGGCAAAGAAAAGCCCCTCACCCACTCCGGATTCAAGCAGTAAATATTTTTCTTCGTCAGTCAGATTAAAAACGTCCTGAATGACATCAGCCGAAGCCGGCGATTGGCGCAAAAGGATCTGTATAGATGAATTTGTAACAATCGGCTTGCCGTAAGTTGAAGACATGAAATCCGCAATATCCTGGGTAATTGTTGTTAGCCCCAGATAGTATTTACGGCAACGTTTGGCAATAGCGAACAAGAAAGCGGCGCTGTCATCATGCTGCATCATCCACCAAGCTTCATCAACGATTAAAATGCGTTTTTTCAGGGTTTTGCGGATGGCTACCCAAATATAGTTTAAGATCAGATACATCGCCACTGGGCGAAGCTCCTCTTCCATATCGCGGATGTTAAAGACAACAAGCTGATTGGTGAGATTGACATTAGTGTGCTGATTTAAGAACCCAGAATAGACACCTTCAGTATATTTTTTAAGGCGAATGGCCAGCGACTCTCCTCCCTGCATGTTTTCAAGGATGGTCTGAAGATCAGTCATTAAAGGCGGAGTGATATCTTGAAAGTCTCGGCGGTCGGGAGTGATATCGCGCGAAGAATACGTTTGTGCTATTGCTTCATCAAGTACGGATTCTTCCTCCGGCGTTATTTCGCCAAGCATGGTTTTAAGCAAGCCAAGAAGCGTGATGATATTTGAGCGCAAAACATCGCTAGAATTTTCATCTTGGCCAACCGGCGGTAAATCAAAAGGGTTAATATGATGCTCCGAAGTAAGCGAGATATTGAAGAAACTGCCTCCAATGGTGTCGGACAGAAACTGGTACTCTTTTTCCGGATCAATAACTATAACATCCATCCCAAACATCATAGAGCGCAGGACTTCCAATTTAGTCATATAGGATTTACCAGATCCGCTTTTGGCAAATAAGACGGAATTCGCGTTTTCAAGCGAGAACCTGTCAAAAATAATTAAACTTGAATTGTGGCGGTTGATGCCGTAAAGAATCCCCTTGTCCGAAGTTAAATCCGCAGAGACAAACGGGAATATTGAGGAAAGCGGCTGGGTATTTAAGCTGTTGTGGATGAGCAGTTCATCGTACGCGAGCGGCAAAGAAGAGTTAAACCCTTCCTTTTGCTGGTAAAGCGCCGGTTTGATATAGACCATGCGCGATTCAAGAATTGCGCGCAGTTCGTTTTCAAGGCGCTCCAGTTTTCTGGGAGAGTCGCCATAAAGTGTTATATAAAGGCCGAGTTTAAACATTTTTTCTTCAGCAGTCTGGAGTTTATCGCGCAAGTCCTCTATATTTTGATAAGCCGCCTCAAGAACGGGATCGCGGATAAGTCCTTTTTCCTCGCGCTCCATTACTTCAGCAGTTATAGATGTAAGCTGGCCTTGCAAGCTCTTCATTATTTTTGCGGTATCATACGGATGAATAAATATTGATATATCCATGGGCTGGGGCATGTTTATAATCGGCGCAAACCAGTTGGTTACAAGATACTTAGGGTATGTGAAAATAAAGAAAGTTTTGGCGTACTTTGTGCCCATTTTGATGTAACTGGAAGTTACCTCTATGGCGGATGGAGCTATAATGTCCCTTAATGTAGCCAATTCATCTTGGGACATCTCTTTTCTTTGATTTTGTGTTTGCGGCATGTTAGTATTTTTCAAAAACGCTTTTCATCAATGTTCTTTTTTGTAGATTTTGCGGATTGTACAAATTCCAGAAGAACATAATCAGTTCTTCAGTGGGCAGGTCTTTTGTGGTAACACCAAATCTGTGCAAGCCAGTTTTTACAAACTCAATCCTCTGGTGAAGTTGATTTTTGTAGAAAAGAAATTTTTTTCTATCTATCCCTGCGGTGTTTTTAGATCTAAATAGCCAAGCAAGCGGTCCTCCTCCGCCGCTAGTTTGTTTGTTATCTCCGTTATCTCCCTCGGGACTGCCAAGCGCCTCGCGCGTCTCAAAAGGCACGATCACGTAGAAGTCAGTTGAAACAACATTTGTTGTTTCAACGAAGTCTTTAATAAAATTTATATATTCGGCGGTCTGAATGCGCAAAAGATCGTTGTCCTGTTGTTTCTGCATGTCCTTCAGCGTTTCTATGTAATCGTCAATGTTCAGAAATCTTGAGTTGACAAAAATTTGCACGGAGAAATCAAGAGAATTCAAAAAGTTTTGAAATTCATAGACTATCGCGTCCTGCTCATCCTGCGCCTTCAAGGCGAAGTTTATACTGGAGCATTTTATTATCTCGCGCATTCCGCCGCCACGTAAAATCACGACACCTTCGCGAATAGTGTCTATGATCAGAAAAGATTGTGCGCTTGAGGCTGCTTTAGCCATAAACATCAAGTTTCCTCGCCAGTTCTTTTATGCCCCGTTTCGTAACTTCGTAGTCCGGACCCTCAAATCTTTGAACATGGTTGTTCCTCTGTTTTACTTGTTTTTTTTGTTGTTCAAGCCGTTTTTGCCATATGTACAGCTGCGGGGAGATAAAGAAGGAGAAGAACGAGCCGACAAAATCCAAGAGCGGTCGGCCGTTCACCTTCGTAAAAGCAATCAGCGCGAAGATCAGGACAACTGGAGAGCCCAGCAGGAAAAATAGCCATTTTTCCAGCATAAAATATAAAATAAAAAGTACCGCTCCTCCTGCGCCAAGAAGCGCTGATTGTCTTAGCGTAAACGGTCCAATGAGCTTACTCTCGCGTTCGATAAATTGTGGAACCTGATATTGCTGGGGCATGACTTTTACTTTAATCCATGTATCTTCCTCAAACTATCCGCTACTCCCATAAATATCTTATCACGAATTACTGCCGCTATTCTACGGGCTTTTTCCTCGTTAATCCCAAGGCCATCCTGTATTTTTTGGCGGAACTGCGTTATCGGCACAAAGCCCATCATAACATCGCCGGTTACCTCGGCAATTCTTGACACACCCGGCAAAACCCCTTCTTTTTCCGCGGCCTCATAAATCAGACGCGCGCTCTCACGCGAAATCAGCGCTTCCTGGAGGTTTTTAGGAAGCTGGTTATACTTTTCTAAAAATTGTTCTTGCAAAGTCGGCATACAGTTATTCGCCCCTTAAATTCTTTAATTTACCTCGAAGCGCTTTTAGCTCGTCTTCTAAGTTCATAGAAATTTTTCTTCCTTCAGGTGTCCTGTTTCCCAAGGCCTTTGCAACTTCAAATGCCTTGGCTCGTACGTCCTGCTCCATATTTTTTATCAGTGTATTTCTAAGGTCTGTGTCCCTAATCTGTTGTTGGCGCTGTTCATCGGCACTCACGCGTTTCTGCGACGCGGTCTCATCATCTTGCGTTCGCCTCATAGAGGCCGCGCGGTCTTCCTCGGTTCTGGTTTGCGGAGGCGGCGTTTGCTTTGCCTGCTCTGCTTCGCGCGTGCCCGCTTCGCGCGCTTGACGAGCTTCTTCTACTCCAGCTCTGCGCGCTGACTCAGCTTCAGCCGCGCCGGCATCTTCGGCTTGTCTGTATTCTCTCTGTCCAGCCTGGCGAGCTTGCTGAGCCAAATCTTCAGAAGACGGTTCGGAGGCTGGTCCAACGGGAGGAGGTGGCATCCTGGGTGGAGTCGGGGGTTGGGGGCGCCAGACCGCCCCGATTTTTTCATTCATTCTTTCATTCATTCTTTCTTCGATTTTCTGCAGGTCTTCCCTCAACTGCGTTTCTCTTTGCTGGAGGATGCGTTTTTGTTCCTCGGACTGGGTTGACTGACGAACTCGTTCGTGGTCGTAGAGATCAAATAATTTATTAACCCGACTTTGGCTTAATTTAAGCAATTCATTTTCCTGCCGAACGATCCTCTGCTCTGCCCCTCTTTCTTCTGGCGAGGCGAGTAGGGTGCCGGCTTCTAGTCCCCTTTTAATTTGATCTAGTTGCGAGGACCGAGGGCTTATTTCCCATCTCGCTCTATGGTCTCGCTTTAGATCAGCAACTGCATCTTCAATATCTTTTAGCGTATAGTCATAACGTAGCCCGGTTTGCGCGAGTTGATCAAGCGCGGCTTCTATCTCCGATGGTTTTGTGGAATCGCGAAACGCTTTTTTACCCGGGACCGGAACCGCTCCAGCTAGTATGTCCATTGCTTTACTCGGAATCTTTTTAGCCGCCTCCTTTGTTTTTGGCATTCCACCAGAAACTTCCTGAACAGTTGCCTCGGCCATGCGACCTGCGCTTTGCATGGCTTCTCTGGCGCCTCTAACTGCCTCTCTTGCCGGTTGGCCAGTCGGCTTGATCGGGCCGATGCCTTTCTCGCCGCCGGTGACTGATGTCCAGAGCATTTTTGCCGGGCTTGAAATTAAATACTGCGCTGCTTCGCTGGGCAGAAATGTTGCCTGAATAGTTTTGCGCAGAGGAGCCGGCAAGTTTTGGAAGTTTTGCTTGAGTTGTTCAATATCGGCTGCGATAGAACCAGAAGTGAGAACTTCTCGCCACGGTGGCCCTCCTTTTTGTTCTTGCACTTTTCTTTCTTGTTCGCGTCGGTACTCCGCGCGGATAGCTTCACGTTGCCCTTCTTTAATGGATTCTGGTATTTGCGGCTCTCCGAGTGATTTTCCGCTAGCCTCTTGCCAAACACGGCGTAACTCGGCCTCTTTATCCTGGATTTGTTTTTCTGCAAGATTTATGTTTTGAAGAAGAGCTTCTTTTGCAGAAATCTTAAGCGACGGATTATCAAGCTTTCTATTGAGGTCCTCGAGTTGTCTCTTCGTTTCTATAATTTCAAGCTGTATCTTGTCGCCTGGAAGAGGCGATAATTCTACATCCTCGCCAAAAGCAGAGCCCCCGCCTCCTGCGCGCGGATCTGTGTGCGGATCTGTGTAATGTGTCTGCATGTTTTGGTCTGGGACGGATGTCCCTTGGCTCGCTTGGCCCCCAGTAGTCGCGTCGCCCGCTTGTCTTGGGCGAAAGTCTCGATACGCTTTCTGAAGATCTGCTGACATCAGGGCAAGCAACGGAGCGTTGTCAGCTATGCGCTTGATGTGCTTACCGCCTTTTGTTGAGTCGGCATCATACAGTTTCTTCATTAGGATGTTGAACCGTTCCGGACCGAAGTGGCTATGGTATTCGCGCGAAAAGTCGAAGGATATTTTATCCGCCTTTTCAATAAGGCCCGCTATGAACGAGTCCATTTCTTTCATGTCTTCGGGCAAGCTTTTAATATTTCTAGTTTTAGTGAGCAGTCCGATATGCCTGTGGGCCATTTTTTGAGCCTCAGCTTCGGTAAGCGCTGTGATGGGCTGGCCGCTTTCATCGGTAAGCGATTTGTCGGTGATCGGATCCTTTAAGTTGTTTTGAAGATATGTTGCGCTTCCTTTAATAAAATCGTCCATTTCAGAGCGGTTCGTTACCACATCGTCAAGGACATTGACGTACTTATTGTCGTGCAAGCCTTTATAGACATTCTGGTCGGAAACCGTGACAATATTGCCGACCCTCTCTTTACGCATATGGTAGGCATAGCTTTGTCGCTTTGCTTGTTCTTCGGTAATCCTCTCTGGACTTCCCGCTTGGAGTCGCGTTCTTCTTATAAGCTCCAGGTCGTAATTGTCCTCGTGGTTAAGTTTTGTATTGACAGAAGAGTCGGCGTACTGCGGCAAGCTCCAAAGAAGCTCACGCTCTCGGCCCGTGCGTGACATATACGCAATCATTTGCCTTATCTTTGCTTCTTTTTCTTTCGGACTGCCTTGAGCGTCGTTTGCCTTTAGCCACTTCATAACTGTTTCGCGGTCTTTTTCAAGTTCCCCCATGAGCGATCCTTTCCACTTATCCGGATCGGACTCGGTCATGACAGTGCTCAAGTTGAACCCGGTAGATCGCTTTAAAGCATTCTCTTGTTCTTTTTTCCACGCGTTTTCTCCATGCGCTCGCATCTCGCTTAGTTTCGCCGCGCCGCCGCGGACAAGGCCACCAAGAGGCCCGGGAGCGCGCGCAAGTCTGCCCTTCATCATTTTTTCTCCAACTGCCTGGAATCTGTCGCCATATCGTTGGGTTGCGACTCGCTTGCCCCAATCAAACGCCGCGTTTTTCAGTTTGTTCCCCCACTTTACCGAAAACTTAGCGATTTTCTCATTCATCTTTAGGGACATAGAGAGCCCAATCCACATAAATATCAAAATTACAATCCACACAAGCATATCGTTCATCAAACCGTACATTGGCTCAAGGATTACGCCGATAAAGCCCTGATCCTCTATTTTATAAGGGGTATAATCAGCTTCTAAACCAAGCTCGCTTTTAAGATTGATCATACGCGCTACCAGAAAAAGCATAAAAGCCGGACCAACGCCTATGAACACTTCATGGGTAAATTTTTGCCACCACAGCGCTGTGTATTTTGAAGTTTCCGGCAAAATCATTGCCGCGAAAGCAAGCGGAGAAAAAATTACTAATATCCATATCTTGATGTAACGCAGTAAGAAGACAAAGGTATAGACCACTAAAGTAAACGCCATCATGAGGCCAACGATTATTAGCATTATACTTCCCATAATTGCGCGTATTAAAGCTTCCGGCGTGAAGTTGTTGCGGAGAAATTCTATATAGTCCAAAAAGAATCCAAGACTCGGGCTCTTCAGACTAGAAATAAGCGCAATGATATCACGTATAACCATCCAGCCCGGAGTTGCCGGGCCAAATAACTGCATAAACAGATTGCCGACATCGGTTATAGATGAGAGAAAATAATTGGTAATAATATTTCCAACGTCAACAACAACGCCGGCGATAACTTTTGTGAAATTGATAATAAGAGCAATGGCTATCAATTTGGGCAGGAGCTTAACTCCTTTTTCTGGCGAGCCTAAAATCGTGCGGACGGCCATTACAAGCAGTATCGCGATAAACAATAAGTTCGCGACGTCGCGCATTATAGGCCAGCCTATATCCACTACCCCGCCGGAAGTGTATGGGAGTAATATTATGTGCCCTGTTATTACCAGGTTGAGCCATATGCCAGCGAAGAATACCGGCAAAAATGCAAAAATCATTACCGCGGCGCTCAAGAGTAAGTAAACAAGAAAAATAGGCGCCCCAAAAATCATGGCGTACATCGTTTCAGTAATAATCTTTAACGGCTTGAGAATATCGCCAAAGCCAAAAGCATGTGCTTGCGAGGGCACAAGCAGCGCGCCAAATATAAAAAGCGCGAGCACAAAAATAGCTCCGCCCCTTACGGCGAGAGGGTTTTTAGTGATATGCTTTTTTATCACCTCCATTGGATTTATTGTACCATATTCTTAACGAGCGTTATCCACGTTTGCACAGTCAGCGTTTCCGCGCGTCGTTGCGGCGCGATGCCGCAAGCGAGCAGCCATCGCCGCACATCCTCCTTGCTTATTTCGAGCCCCTTCGATAAATTGTTTATAAGCTGTTTGCGGGGACTCATAAAGCCAGCTTTGACAACTTTAAAGAAAAGGTTAGTATTCTTAATTCTCGATTCTATATTCTTGATTCTAAGTATTGCCGAATCCACTTGCGGTTGCGGCCAAAAGGCCGAACGCGAGACATAAGCGATTATTTTGGGCTTGGCATAGACCTGCACCGATACGGCCAGAATGCTCATGTCTGGCGGCTTGGCACAGATTCTCTGCGCCATTTCTTTTTGGACCATTAGGATTATGCGCTTTGGCGGATGTTCAGATTCCAGAAACTTACGGATTAGCGGAGCGGTTAGATAGTAGGGAATGTTACCGACGAGCGCCCACTCTCCCTCGCCTTGGGCGGAGGAGAGTTTCAAGATATCTCCCGCTACAATTTTAACATTATCGAAATCTTTAAGATTTTCTTCCAAGATAGTTATTAAGCGCCTGTCTTTCTCTACTGCAAGCACTTTTTTTGTACGCTTGGCGAGTTGTACGGTGAGCGCTCCGGTGCCGGCGCCGACTTCAAGGACAGTGTCATCTTTGGTTAGTTCCGCGGAATCAACAAGTTTTTTTACCACGTTTTTGTCAATTAAAAAATTTTGCCCGAGACGTTTGCTAGGTTTGACAAGGCGATCATAGGATTGATAGGGCAGATGGTACATATGGGGCGGCTAATCTAGTTCGATGACGGTTTCTTCTTCCGTCGGCAGAAACTTTATTAAGTGTTCCGGGATGTGCCGCAGGAACTCCGAAGGCGGGTTGCTCTGCGTCCTGCCAAAAAGCATTCTGTGCTGGGCGAAGAGCAGATAGAGTTTTTGCTTAGCGCGAGTTACGCCAACATAACAAAGGCGGCGTTCTTCTTCAAGCTCGTCTGAAGTAGAGCTAAAGAGAGCGCGCGAGTGCGGCAGGAGCCCTTGCTCGCAGCCGGCGATAAACACTACTGGAAACTCAAGACCTTTTGCGGCATGTAAGGTCATGAGGTTAACAAGGTCATTTTTATACTCAACATTGTCGGCCTCTTGGGCAAGTGCGGCTTCTTCAAGGAGCATTCTTAGGGCTTGCCCAGGAGCTTCATTGCTGTATTTAGTGCATACTGAAAGCAGTTCGCGGACATTGTCCCAGCGCTCCTCTCCCTTCTCTGTGCCATCGCGTAGCCATTGCTCAAAGCCGGCGTGGCGAATGATATATTCGAGGAGTTGTGCCAGGGGAGCCTTTTCACTATAAGCAGTTATTGACGCAATCAGCGCATAAATTTTCTGCGATTTATTAGTCTTAAGAGATGCAGAGGGAGGTAAATGGTCATACGGGGAAGAAGACAAAGGACTACTGATGGGATTGAGAAATTTTGCTGGTATTTCTGCTATCCTGCTAAGTGCTATAGCATCGTTTTTATTGATAGATAGTCGCAGGAATGCTAATAAATCTTTGATCTCCTTGCGCTGGAAAAATTTTATGCCGCCAATAATTTTATATGGAAAACCCGCGCGCAAAAAAGATTCTTCGATGGCGCGGGACTGGGCGTTGATGCGATATAGCACCACAAAGTCATTGAGCGCGAGGCCTTTTTCGCGTACGAGCAGTTCTATCTCCGAAGTTATAAATTCCCCCTCTGCAAGTTCATCCGCTACTTCTTTGATGGCGACCGGTTCCCCGCGACCGTTTTGGGTCCATAGAATTTTTTCTTTGCGCCGTTCGTTTGCGGCAATTATATGATGGGCTGTATCGAGAATGTTTTGCGTGGAGCGGTAATTTTGTTCTAAAATAATAATTTTTGCGTTTGGCCAATCCTTCTCAAAATTTAAGACGTTGCGGTAGTCTGCGCCGCGGAAAGAGTAGATAGACTGATCCAAGTCGCCGATGCAGTAGATATTGCGATGCTTTTGCGCAAGGTGATTAGCTATTTTATATTGTCCAATATTTGTATCTTGAAATTCATCAACTAATACGTATTGGAACCAGTTTTGGTATTGTTCAAGAGTTTTGGGGAGATTTTTAAAAAGTTCAACTACTTTCATGAGTAAATCATCAAAGTCCATAGCATTTTGTTCAAGCAGACGTTTCTGATAGAGTTCATAGATCCCCCGAATTTTTTGGTAAAAAGGGTAATCAGATTCTGCTTCGTAATTTTCAGGGGTAATGAGGTTGTTTTTAAGCGATGAAATAATTGCGCGGATTTTTTGCGGGCCAAATTGCTTGGGATCTAAATTAAGTTCCCGGATTAGGGATCTAATTAACTGCAGAGAGTCATCTTCATCGTAGATTGTAAAGCCGGGAGTATAACCAAGAGCTGCGCCATCTTTGCGCAGGATTCTGGCGCAGATACTGTGAAAAGTGCCTACTACGGGTATATTGTATTCTGCTTGCCCGCCAAAGCTGTCGCTTGGCGACTGCAGGCGGGTATATTGTATATCGGGGGACGATACGGCCAGGAGCTGCTGCACTCTCCCTTTCATCTCCCCTGCGGCTTTATTGGTAAAAGTTACGGCAAGTATGTTTTGCGGACGTACGCCATTTGCAATTAGATAGGCTATCCGATGTGTTAGGGTCTTAGTTTTTCCGGATCCTGGTCCGGCGACAACCAAAATTGGACCATTTTCGGCCGTAACCGCCTCTCTTTGTCTTTGATTAAGATCAGAAAGAATATCCATGCCGTCTATTATAATCCACAGCCATCTAATTGACAAAAATGTCCCAAAGCGCTAGGATGGAAGCAACAACCGAGTTAAGTGAAGCTGTTTTTTAATGCCTAAAATAAGCTATTTTTTAACCGTTCTTGGGTTGATACTAAGCCCCGTATACCTATACGGGGCAAGTGCGTTTGCGGCTCAAGGGAGGGGTGTTGCGCAGTCGTACTCTACTTTATTTTTTGCGGCTGCACGAGGTCCTCAAGGAGCCGCTAACGACCGCATGATACATGAGGGGTCTTATGGCGAGGGGCCGACAGAGCCATCACTCGCCTCAACGATAGACGGTTCTCTTTTTAAGCAGTCATCGCCCCTAACGATAGTAAGCGCGGACAACTCACGCCGGGAAATAACGGAGTATATTGTTAAGCCGGGAGACGCGCCATCAGCAATTGCGGCGGCATTTGGCATAACTACCAACACACTGCTTTGGGCGAATAATTTGAGTGAATGGCAGTACATACAGCCCGGAGATAAGCTGATTATTTTGCCGGTGTCAGGGGTGCTCTACAAGGTTAAGAATGGCGATACTATCTCCGCAATCGCGGTGAAATTCAGGGGCGAAGCCGCAAAAATCGCGGTTTTTAACGACCTTGGTCCCGATGGCAATATTCTTGAGGGCGAAGACATAATGGTACCTGACGGCGAGATGCCCAACAAAAGTTATGGTTCCTCAAAGTACACCGCCAAATACGCACCATATACTCAAAACCTTGATGATTCTTTTATTCACCCAACCGCCGGTATAGGGTACAAATCACGCGGAGTGCACGCTAATAATGCTGTTGACATAGCCGCTTCCTGCTGGACGCCGCTTTACTCGGCAGCATCCGGAGTTGTTGCGATTGCGGATGGTTATGGTTGGAACGGAGGATATGGCAAATACATTAAAATTTCTCACTCTAATAGCGCAAGCACAGTCTACGCGCATAACATCCAGAATATAGTTTCAGCCGGTCAAGACGTCAAACAAGGAGAGCTTATTGCCTATATGGGTTCAACTGGCCGCTCCACCGGTTGCCATGTGCACTGGGAGGTTTACGGCGCATTGAATCCCTTGAGATGAGTAAGGAAAGGTGAATTAGTTTTAGCGTTATTCACTAGTACGATTAAACTTTACCGCGGCGAGAACATCGTCGCAGTTTATTTTTTCTCTATGCGCAAGATCGGCGATTGTGCGGGCAAGTTTGAGGACTTTATGGTAGCCGCGCGCTGACAGGTGATCTTTGTCAACGGCCTTCTGGAGAACATTTTCCGCTTCTTGCGGGATAGCGCAGTATTTTTTGATCTGCGGAATGGTCATTTCACCATTGAGCAATGTTGTTTCTTTGGCGAAACGTTGTTTTTGGATTGCTCTGGCCTGCTCAACGCGCAAGTTGCAGACAGCGCTTGGCTCTCCTATCTTTTCAGAAGTTAGTATCTCATAGCTTTGATGAGGAACTTCAATATGGATATCAATGCGGTCGGCAATAGGTCCGGAGAGCTTCCTTCTATAGCGGGCGAATTGGGAGCCGTAACAACTGCAATTTTTTTCCGGGTCATTAAAAAATCCGCAGGGGCAGGGGTTGGCTGCGGCAACTAAAATAAACTTAGCAGGAAAGCGAATTTGGCCCTTCGCTCGCGCGACGTTGATAAAACCACTTTCCAAGGGCTGACGCAAAGATTCAAGAACATCGCGGTGGAATTCCGGGAATTCATCCAGGAACAGTACGCCTCTGTGGGCAAGGGTGATATCGCCTGGCTTCATTGCGCTTCCTCCGCCGATGAGGGCCGGTTCAGAGGCAGAGTGATGAGGGGCGCGAAATGGCCTTGTTGTGACTAAAGGGACGGCGGAATCAAGAAGGCCGGCAATACTGTAGATTTTTGTTACCTCCAGCATTTCCTCTTCGCTCATTTCGGGCAAGATTCCGGCAAAGGCTTTAGCAAGAATCGTTTTCCCTGATCCTGGCGGACCTTGCATCATGACATTATGTCCTCCTGCGGCGGCAATCTCCAGGGCTTGTTTTGCCGTTTGTTGACCGGCGATATGAGCAAAGTCAATATCGGGGGCGCCGGAATTCATTTTCCTCGCTTCGCCTTCGCTTCGGCGAAGCGGGTCTTCAGGGGAGGAGCCATTGCTATTTTCGAGAAATTCTATCAGTTCTTTCAGATTTTCTGGCGCAAAAACCTTTAATTGCCTGACCAACATTGCCTCGTTTTTATTTTGCGCAGGCACGATCAGTGTCTCTATATCGTTTTGTCTGGCAAATAGTGCAAGGGCAAGGACTCCGGGAATTGCCCGCAAATTGCCTTCAAGGCCTAGTTCTCCTGCAAAAAGATATTCTTTTGCGTCAAACTCGCACTGGTTGGAAGCAAGAAGAAAACTCAAAGCAAGCGGAAGGTCATACATTCCTCCTCCTTTTTTCAAATCTGCCGGCGCAAGATTGATAACTGTACGTTTGTTAAAAGCCCGCGGACTTTTGAAGCCACAGTTTTTAAGGGCGGAAGAGACTCTCTCCTTCGCCTCCTCCACGGTTTTATCAGGCAGACCGACTATTTGAAAAGAATTAAGGCCGATTGCAACATCGGCCTCCACTTCCACTATCTGCACATCCATCCCTACAAGGGCGGCAGAGTAAATTCTAGAAGGTTTGTTCATCAGCCAGAGCACTTCAGACAGTGTTTTGCCTCGGGATACGCGTCAAGGCGCTTTTGCGGAATACTCTCGCCGCACTTAGCGCATTTGCCGTAAGTCCCTTGTTGGATTTTTGCGAGCGCCTCGTTGATATCTTTCAGGCGAAGTTCAAAGGAGTGCTCAATCGGCAACTGGGTAACATATTCTGCAACTTCGTCTGCCTCTTCTTCCAGATTAGTGTTTAGATCATCCTTGCTGTAGTCGGGGTATTTACTATCCCAGTCCCCTTTTAATTTTTGGTCCTTGTCGGCAAAGGTGTTGAGGGAATTTTCCAGCTCCGCGCGTTTTTGCTCAAGTTGTTTTTTAAAATTTTCTAAGTCGCTTGGGGTCATGGTTCTATTGTAGCAAATAATTAAAAAGCTGCCAACAGGGGTTGGCAGCGGACTTATGCGTACGCGATATATGTAAAAAAGTGCTGAAAGAACTATGTTTGGACTCTGGAGTGCCCTCTGCACCTCTCTCCTTAGGTGATGTGGAGGTCGTGGGCACTCCAGAGCAGATCGAGCTCTTGCCGAAAATGCAGGGTTTTCCTGTAATCAGCAAGGGCTATCAAGGATCTGTTTCTATTATTGCGCAGTGTACTATTTTTGTCAAGTATGTCTATGTGGATAATCTGTGAATAAGTTTTTAAGGTTGTTTTGATAAAGATAAGCGGCCTCCTGATTCTTTGGCCGCGGATGGTGAAAAACGAGAGCGTGATCATCAAAAATGGCTGTGCTCTTGCCCGCGGTTGTATCAGCAAGTCCACGCTCTATTCTTTTAGTCTGCAGAGCTTTAAGAATGTATTCCAAGAGAGACGGGGTTAATGGAAGGGGGTTAGGTTCGCGCCGGTAAGTTTTAAGATGGAGGAGAGGCGGAGCGGCCAAAAAATTTTGCATAGAGAGCGCGACAAGGTCTTTATTCGCGCTGATTAAGCTATGGTAGATATTGCCTTTATCTACGATCGGCACAAGCGTGGCGCAAATATGCGCGGAAAAAAGGTGCGCGGGGCGCAGTGACAAACCATCATCGGTTATATAGTGATTGAGACAGATGCGGTCGGCTATTTTTGTGCCGTAGCGCCTTTTGCCAATCAAATGCATAACGAGACTCACAAATGCTCGCGTGGTCCAAATAGATCTGGCCTTTGCGACAATTAATATATCAATGTCGCTTTTTTTGTGAGTGTTATTGAGAGCAAGCGAACCCGTAAGGCCAGCCATCTCTACATACGGGAAAAGCGCAATAACTTTAGCCATAATTTGAGCCAATCGCCACTTCTTGATGCCTGTTTTTCCAGTCTGGATTCTGCGCGCATATCCTTGCGGGTTGTTTTTTAAAAAATAAAAACCGCGATAGCGGGCTATGTATCTCAATAACTCATCCCAATTATTCTCTAAGTATTCAATAAAATCAGCAAAAGAAAAGCCGGCAGGCCCTTCTCCGTTTTTGAGAAGGTATTTGTAGAGCTCGATTTTAGTTAATGGAAAGCGTCCTACGGCATCATAGAAAGCAATCGTTGAGATAATCGCATTATTGAGCTGACGGTTATTCACCTGACATTGCCCGCTTCCTCCGAGGCAGGCAATAGTAAGTTATCTATCGCGGCCCGCGCAGCGTCTTTCGAGGTGGATAGAATTAAGTGATTTGTGTTGGCAATCCAATCAATAGACATTGTGTCTACCGGCATATTTAAGTAGTGCGTGTCCAGATCCTTGTGCTTTCCTACTTGAAATGTTTGATTCTGCGGGATCTGCGGAGCAAATAACAGCAGTGGTTTAAGGTCCTTGGCTAATGTTTTTTCCCATTCCTTCATAACATTGAACATTTTGCTCTGCCCCTCAAGGGTTTTAACTACAAGACCTAGCCGCGGGCCATAGCATAGCTCGCTTTGAACGCCGTTTTCGGCGCAAACCGTTTTAGCTTCTGTCTTTTGCGCGTAGAGAAAAAGTGTATACTCCTTATAATCAAGCAAAGCAGGAGGAGCATCAATTTGAAGGGCGTTAATCAGTTCAGCGAGTGCAAGATAGCGTATTTCTTGCAGGTTTGTAAGTTGTACCGGGATATAGGCAAGAGACCCAGGGGGTAAGTCGCTTGCCAGCAAGGCATCCAGTTTGGGCTTTAAAGAATCATAATTTAAGTTACTTATTTCAATTGTCTCCAGTTTGTCGTATAGAATGAGCGCTTCTGGCAAGGGCTGTTCCACAGGTCCTATAGGAGGAGGCGGAGGCATAGGTGGCTCCTGAATAAGGACTTTCCAAAGCAATACTCCAAAAACAAAGATGCTCACTGCTACAAGCCCGCCGATTAACAAGGCAAACTTACGGGTGGGTATGTTGCGGTGAGGTTGCTTTTGCTGAAGTTCTTCCAGTTCTCGTTTGTCCTCTTTGATAAAAGGTTGCGGGGTATGCGGGATGGGTCTTGGACTGACTTCAGACTGCTTGAGCGGCCCGGGCTTTACTGACAACCCTAAAATTTCTTCTGGAGTTTTGGGAACGCCGGGTGCAGGTGTTTGGGGCGGTCTAGGAGGAGTTGGTTTAGTTTCAAGGAGAGGACCAGGTGGAACACTCTTGAGTGGGAGTTCAAAAGGTGGGCTTGGGGCTCTGGCGGAGCTCGGCAGAGCCGAAATTTTTTCTCCGGTCGGTAAATTATCCGGCGGCTCGATGCCTTTTGCCTTTGCCGCATTAAGACGCGGCTTTGCCGTCGCGTCGGGACGCGACTCTTCGATTGGCAAGATATCTTCAATTGCTTTTTGGGTTGGAGACGGTTCTGCGTCGCGGACTGGAGTGCTTGGACGAAGCTCCTGGGAAGGGCGCGGCCCCCCTTCGCCATAGGCTTCGGAGGGGCGAGGCATTCCAACGGCGCGGGTCCTAGCTTGGGAGAGGATTTCGGCAAGACTAGGTCTTTTCTCTGCTGTTGGAGGCGTGGGTTTGGGGGGAAGAGGCATTCTTTGGGGGGTGGCCGATCCGGGAGGAGCGGGTGGAGTTGGTTTTGGCTGAAGCGGAGGCGGCGGTGGAATCTGGGGTTTGGGCGCAGGGGGAGGTTGGGGCGCGGGTGCAGGAGCAGGATTTTTTGCGATATCCAAAACAGGCGTCTTTACAGGCGCTGCGCTCGCTTGCGCTTGCAGGCGGGCCAAATCGCGTGCCATTGTTCTAATTTGCTGATCTCCCTCCATTATTTTTTGCGCTTACCGCTATTTTCCCCTGGTCATCTATGCGTATCACTTTCACGCGGATCATATCTCCTACTTTTACTACATCGCCAACATTTTTGACATATTTATCGGATAATTCCGAAATATGCACAAGCCCTTCGTGTTTGGGTGTTAGTTCAACAAAAGCTCCAAAGTCAGCTACTTTTACGACCTTACTCTCAAACACTTCCCCTATTTTGATTTCCCGTGTAATATTTTTTATCCACGAGATTGCTTTGAGCGCCGCCTCTTCCTTCTGAGGCGAGGCCGCAACATATATTTTTCCATCATCTTCAATGTCAATGGAGAGGACGCCTGTTTCCAGGATAATTTCGTTGATAACTTTCCCGCCGGGGCCTATAACATCGCGGATTTTCTCCGGATTGATCTGTAAAACCATAATGCGCGGCGCATAAGGCGAGAGCGATTCGCGCGGCCTAGCAAGAGTTTTGGTTACGTTGTCTAGAATTTCAAGGCGCGCCTTTTTGGCTTGCGCAAGTGTTTCCTTGATTATATCAAGAGTTACGCCATCTATTTTCACATCCATTTGAATTGCCGTAACGCCATTTTTTGTTCCAGCAACCTTAAAGTCCATGTCGCCATGATGGTCTTCCGGCCCTTGTATATCGGTCAAAACCTTGTATTGCTCGCCAGGTGCAGTCATTAGGCCCATAGCAATCCCTGCCGCCGGTTCTTTGATCGGCACGCCGGCATCCATGAGCGCAAGAGTTCCCGCGCAAACCGAAGCCATTGAAGAAGATCCATTTGAAGATAAAATTTCGGAAACAATTCTGATCGTATATGGGAAATCCTCTTTTGATGGGATGAGTGGCTCGAGGGCCTTTTCCGCAAGCACGCCGTGGCCGATTTCACGACGGCCCGGGCTGCGCATCGGTGCTACTTCGCCAACCGAAAAGCTCGGAAAGTTATAATGCAGCATAAAGCGCTTTCTATACTCCGGCTCCATCTCGTCTATAATCTGCTCAAGGCCGGGCGCGCCAAGCGTTATTGTAGCAAGGACATGGGTATTCCCGCGCATAAACAGTCCGGAGCCATGGGTTCTTGGGAGAATGCCGGCGGCTGAAGAAAGTTGTCTTAACTCGGTCAGTTTTCTTCCGTCTACCCTTTTTTCACCTTCAAGGATATTTTTATGCACGATTTCGCTGATCGTTTTTTCAAAAAGATCTATGCCAACTGATATAATGCCTTTTGTTTCCTTACCATGTGGTGAATTTGCCGAACCAGCCTGTTCGGCAAGATGCGTTTTTAACTCATTGCGCAGAACGTTGACCGCATCCACGCGCGTCTGCTTAAAGTCTTGGAATAAAGCCTTTTCCAGTTTTTCGCCAAGAAATGCAGAGACTTCAGCTGTCAGTTGTTCGTCGGGTTCAAAGAGAAGCACTTCCTTTTTCGTCAAGCCGTTTCCTTTGGCTACTTCTTCCTGAAACTCAATAACTTTTTTAATATATTTTTCCGCGAACGCGAACGCATCCAGCAAATCTTCTTCCGTTACTTCTCTTGCGGCAAGCTCGACCATATTGATTTTATCTTTGGTGCCTGCGGCAACAAGCAGGAAATCGCTTTCTTTGGCATCTTCAAGCGAGGGATTAAGGACATATTCATTATTGATCCTCCCGACTTTAACCGCGCTTACGGGTCCGTTCCAAGGTATATCTGATACGGCCAAAGCACAAGACGAAGCAATAAGCGCTGGGATATCGGGATCATTTTTGTCGTCAAAAGAGAGAACAGATACGACAATTTGCACATCGTTGCGCATACGCAAGTCAAAACGGGGCCGTATAGAGCGATCAATCATTCTGCCATTAAGCGTGGCTTCATCGGAAGGACGCCCTTCGCGTTTGATGAAACGTGAGCCCTTAATTTTCCCGGAAGCGTAAAATTTTTCTTGGTAGTCAACTATTAATGGGAAAAAATCGGTTCCTTCGCGCGGCTCCTTAGACATTACGGCCGTCGCCAGGATTACTGTATCGCCGTAGCGAACAAGCGCTGATCCGTTCGTCTGGTCGGCCCAATCATTTAGTTGTATAGAGAGGTTTCTTCCTCCAAAATCCAGGTTATAGGTTTTTGGCTGTGTCATTTTTTACCGTTTTTACCCTGTTTTTCAGCAGATACAAGTCCGGGCTTTCGCAGAGATCGACAAAATCGTCCGCCATTTCCTTAAGTTTCCCAGATGCGCTTTTGCCGAAAGCAATAACTTCAGTTTGTTTGCCCTGGTTTTTAAGATATTCCACTAGCGGTATAAAGTCGCCATCCCCGCTTACAATAACTATAACTTCCACAGAATTAGACAATCTTATGGCATCAACAGCCATTCCTACGTCCCAATCCGCTTTTTTCATGCCTCCGTAGTATATTTGAAGATCTTTTTCCCGCGTTTCTATACCAACCCGCTCAAGCGCTTCAAAAAAGTGCTTTTCTTCGCCGCTTTCTGTTCTTACAACATAACCAAAGGCTCTTATTAGCTGCCTTCCGGCTACTGCGGTTTTTAAAATTTCACGAAAACTCACTCGGCGGTTGTACAAGTTTTTTGCCGAGTGGTACATGTTTTGTACGTCTACAAATACTGCTACGCGTTGTGCTTTGTGTTTAATTGCCACCTTTCTAGAGCTTCTTAGCTTCCTAGGCTTTAGCTTTCTAGGAAACGCGAAGTTTGTTTATTATTGAATTTAACATCTTCATGACCTCCATAAGCAAGGAATCCGCCTTAGAATAATTTAAATTTTTGGTCCTGGACAATCTTTTAGCTATTTCAATTTG
>CAZDDE010000010.1:0-38824 GCA_964504205.1 uncultured Candidatus Saccharibacteria bacterium | reverse complement strand
ATACTAGAATCAAGCAAACTCATATCTATCCCCCTAAAGAACTATTTTTGCACCGTGGGCGGTGAGGGACTCGAACCCCCGAAGTCCGTTAGGACGCGACGTCTACAGCGTCGTGCAATAGCCGCTATGCGAACCGCCCTCAAAAGCCAGCGGTCGGATTCGGACCGACGACCTGCTGTTTACAAAACAGCTGCTCTACCACTGAGCTACGCTGGCACTTACGCACTTTGTATCTTTCTCCTTGTCCGTTTCCCTTTAAGACCATCCAGCATACCCTTGGCTTCTTCATCTGAAGAATCTAGGCGGAGGGCATATTTTAGCACAGAGCGCGCCTCGCTGAAATCCTCGCGCGCGACATAAATTTCGCCGAGCTTTTTGTAAGGATAGGCGCTCGTTGTATCGTGCTTTAGAATATTTATCCAGTACTGCTCATCAAACTTCTCGTCCGGCCTGTTTAAGGCAATAAAAGAAGCTCGGTCTTCTTTCTTTTCAATGATTTTATCACCATCATTGCCCTCCTTTTCTGTTAAAAAATCTTTTTTTCGTGAACTGCGTTCATGCAGTTTGTTGGTTATTCCGGTAAGCCAATTTTCCAAACGCATCAGCCTTATGCGCACTTTGCGAAAAAATTTTTCCGCAACAGCAATAAAGGCGTCCCCCCTCCTCATCTGCGTGTCATTAACTACGCCTGTTTCTTCCGCCTGTTCCTTTTTTACCTCGGGGTAAACTAGCGTTTCTTCTTCTCTTCCTTGAAGACTCCGAGCTCTCCTTATGAGAATGTATAGAATCCCCGCGGATCCTATAACAATACCCGCGAGGGGAATAAAATATGTGGACATTGTGTTATATGTCGTAGCGCACAAACCCTCCCACTTTTATATTCTCGCCAAGTTTGGCTATATATTCGTTGATTATATCCTTTACTTTTTTATCCTGATCTTTCACAAAAGGCTGTTCAAGCAAAGCAACTTCCGCGGCATATGTCTGCATTTTCCCCGCAATGATTTTGTCTATAATCTCTTGCGGTTTGCCGGATCGAGCAAACTGCTCCGTGTAAATTCTGTGCTCGCTCTCCCTGACATCCTCTGGCATATCTTCAGTGCTTACATAAAGCGGTTTCATTGCGGCTATATGCAGAGCCAAATCATGAGCCAAGAGCTTAAACGACTTGTTGCTTGCCACAAAGTCAGTTTCGCAGTGAAGTTTAAGCAGTACTCCAACCTTTCCGCCGGCATGAATATAGGACTCAATGATTCCTTCGCCTGCCGCTCTATCCGCTTTCTGCACGGCCTTTGCCGCCCCGCTCGTACGCAAAATTTCTACGGCCCTGTCCATGTTGCCATTCGCCTCTGCGAGCGCCCTTTTGCACTCCATCATGCCACAATTCGTCATTGCGCGTAATTGTTGAACCAGTTGAGCTGAAATCATTTTTCCCTTCCTTCTACTATAGCACTTTTTACTTTCTCAAGTATGTATTTCACCGAACTTAACGCATCGTCGTTTGCCGGTATCGGATAATCTGCTAACCCCGGATCCACATTGGTATCCGCTATCGCGACGATAGGTATCCCCTTGTGGCGCGCCTCTTTCACTGCAAGATCGTTTGCACGCATGTCAACAACAAAAACGACATCGGGCAACTTCGCCATATCTTTTATCCCGCCCCAAAGCAAGTTCAGCCGCTTGAGCTCTTCTTCAATGTCATGCCGTTCTTTTTTCGTATATTTTTCCCAGTCTTCAGATTTCTTTTTTGCCTCAAGCGTTTTCATATATTCAATCCTTTGCGAAATTGTTTTCCAGTTGGTAATCGTCCCACCGCACCATCTTTCGGCAACATAAGGCAGGCCCAACTCTTTTGCCGTATCTTTCGTAATTTCGCGTGTTGAAGGCCTTGTGTCAACAAATAAAATTACTTTTGGTGCCTTGACTTGCTCTTTAAGAAAATCGAGCGCTTCTTTCAATTTTTCCTTCGTCTGCTCTAAATCAATGATACTAACATTGTTGCGTATGCCGAAAATATACGGCTCCATCTTGGGGTGCCGACGGGTCTTCTTATGGCCAAAATGCAAAGCTGCCTCGAACATTTCCGTGATCTCCGGGTCTATTGCATCGGCGCCGTGAAGATCTTTTAACTTTTTATCGTCTTCCATGAGAATAAGTATAGCAAATTGAAACAGGACTTGCAAGGTCCGACCCGTTTTGCTAAAATAGAACCTGTGAAGAAAAAAATTCATCCAACTTATTACCCGCAAGCTAATGTAAAGTGCGCGTGCGGGAACGAGTTTCAAGTCGGAGCTACTAAAGAAAGCATTGAAGTGGAGGTTTGCAGCGCCTGTCATCCTTTTTATACCGGCGACGACAGGGGCCGGGCGCGGGGAAGTCAGGTTGAAAAATTCAAGGAACGATTGACAAAAAGAGCCAAGAATCATGCAAAATGAGGACCTCCGAAAAGAATTTGAAGACTTAACAAAAAAACTGTCTGATCCAGAGTACCTTTCGCGTCCTTCCGAATATCAAAGAATCGCCAAACGTTATGGCGAACTAAAAACTTTACTTGCCAAGACAGAAAGTAAATCTAGCGCAGACGAAGCGATTGTTGAGATCCGCGCAGGAGCAGGAGGACACGAAGCTTCTCTTTTTGCATATGAATTATACAGGATGTACACTAACTATGCGGAGAGCAAGGGTTGGAAAATAAGAATACTTGACTCGCGCAAAACCGAAGTTGGCGGCGTCAAGGAGATAGTTTTTGAAATTTTAGGAAAAAATACACTGTCGAAGCTAGCCAACGAAAGCGGCGTGCATCGCGTGCAAAGGATTCCAGAAACCGAAAAATCCGGTAGGGTTCATACCTCAACAGCTTCCGTGGCTGTTTTGCCGAAAGCCAAGCCAATAGATATTGAAATCAAACCGGAAGAAATCAAGATGGATACTTTTAGGGCTTCCGGACCGGGCGGACAGAATGTCAATAAGACTTCCTCGGCCGTACGCATCACTCACTTGCCAAGCGGAATTGTGGTATCATCACAGGAAAGTCGCCTTCAGCAGGACAACCGCGAGCTTGCAATGACCATTCTTCGTGCCAAACTTTTACGGCAAAAGCGCGACGAAGAAGCGAGGTCGCGCGGCGAAATGCGCAAACAGCAAATTGGAACTGGTGACAGAAGTGAAAAAATAAGAACTTACAATTTCCCGCAAGATAGAGTTACGGATCATAGAGTCAAAAAAAGCTGGAGCAACATTGCAAGAATTATAAATGGCGAAATAGATGACTTGGTTGATATCAAGGCAAATGCTTAGGTCTTTAACAACTGCATAAAGAGAAACGGTCTTCATTATAACGATTGACAGTTGACGATTGACAGTTGACTGGCTGTGCCAGACTTCGCGAAGCGAGGACGACCAACAACTGACAACTTACCCCGAACAATCCGCTGCTGCGGATGGTGCGGGGCAGGCAACTGGCAACTGACTATGTATAACATTAACGAAAAGAGAGAGACAGATTCTCAATCACCGCAAAAGGACTACACGGGAGAAGCTCACGACTTCAAAGTAAATCCTTTTAGTTCCGGCCAAGGTCAGTTCCCGCAGTTTGGAGAAAGCGCAGGTCTTCAAGACATTCAGACGCGCATCGCAGAGGCAAAATCAAATGGCTGGGGTTTACAACTGGCCGGATTTATCGGCAGAAACAAAAAGCGCATCTTTGTGCTTGCGGCAGTAGTTGTGCTGTTTGCGGCAAGCTCGTACTTGTCGAATAAGGCCGATCAGAATCCCTCTGGAGAAGAAAAATCTGCCGGCATCGCCGGCGTATCACAAAATACTCCAGACATTCTAGAGATTGGGAATGACAAAGATCAGGAAGAAGATACGCAAGTTGCAGGGCCAAAGCCTTTGGATCTAAAATTGGACCAAGATGGCAAAGTAATTATCAATGACAGCGACGAAGAAGCATCGGACGCGGGAAAACTTTTTGCCCAAACTGACACAAATTCTTCACTGGAGAATATCGCTGTGTCGGCCGAGGCAATTACGGCCTCGGCTCAAAAGGGCGAGGGTATCACCCACCTCGCGCGTCATGCACTGGCTGAATACCTAAAAGATGCCGGCACGACTTTGACCGCCGAACAAAAAATTTACGCGGAGGATTATGTTCAAAACAAGACCGGTTCTGAAATTCTGGAAATAGGCGAGAAGTTATCTTTCTCCACGGATTTACTGAAAGAAGCCGTGCAAAAAGCCGAAACACTGCAAGGTTGGCAAATTGAGAATTTAAAACAATACACAACGATCGTTTCTCTCTTGTAAAATTTCTTTTCTTCTTATTCTTGAAAGGAAAACAGTTATTCTAAAGCCCCTCCTATTTCAATCGGAGGGGCTTTAGTTTTTGACTATAAAATGAAAACACTACCCGCCCATAGCATCAATCTCATTTTGAATTGCTGCAGAAAGGTCCATCACGCTATCCCCGTAGAAAGAGTAAACAGGGTTGTTCCAGCGTGAGCCGGCGTAATAAATCATTGCCGCTTTCCATTCAGCATCCGGCGTCTGCGCGCTAGCCCCATTTCGTGAAAGCTTCAGAGCCGAAGCCGTGAATGAGTCGTAAATATCCCATGGATCGGGCATATGCCCAACCAGGCCCGCCAGCTCATCACGATGCGCTAGCCAAACAGATGGGAGAAACTGCGCCGGGCCCATAGCGCCGCCATAGCCGTACTCTGGATGGGGGCAGGAAACAAGGGTACTATAAGGATCCCTGCCAAGATCGTTCGTAATTTGGAGAAATGGCTGAACATCTCTTGATGCTTTCATCGTACGCGAGTATGGGCTACCGGTATTTTTGCCCTTACCCATACCCGTTTTTGCATCCACTAAATAGCACTGCCCTACATTCGCTCCCCAACTGGATTCCTGCTTGAGCACTGCAAGTAAAAACGCTGGCCGCACGCCGGTTTTTCCCGCCGCCAAACCAGCAATCTCATATGCCTTGGCAAGCGACATAGATATACCAGCGCCTTCAAGCAAAAAAATTTGATTTTTAATTTGTTCAATGTCTCTTTCTTTCTGCGCAAGCAGTTTCTCAAACTGCGCTTTTTCATCTTTCGTGAAATTCAGCAAGCGGTCTTTTTCCTGTTTATTCCCCTTCAGGGTCATTTTTTGCGCTTCCTGCAAAGATTTTAATCTGCTTTGCTCCTCACGTTCTTCTTCCAGGACGCGCTGTTCTTCCTGCAGGTTATGTTTTGCCTGCTTCACATTATTCACAACGGCATAGATAGAAAACTGGATGCTTTCAAGAAATTTTTGATGCTCAACAAAATCGGAAATATCGCCTGCAGACATTATTAATTCAACAATTCCGCGCGAATCCTCCTCGTACATTGCCTGCATTAAACTCGCAAGGACCTCTTTCTGCGTCTCGATTTTTTGCGACATATCCTCTATTTTTAACTTATTGCTTTCAATGGACAGCTCGGTGGAACGCAAAGCAAGAGCCGTTTGCGAAAGTTCTAGTTCCGTTTTTTTGATTTTACTCTTTAATATTGCTATTTCTCCGCTAAGGCCTTTTTCCTGTTTCTGCTTTTCTTTTAGCTCGCCGCGATACTGCTCAATCTCCTGCTGAATCTGCTGCATCTGCGCCTTGAGTTCCTCGCGGCGCTCGAACGCATCTTCCGAGTTAATAGGTTCTTGGGCAAAAACAAAAAGACTTCCTCCTAAAAAGGCTAATGAAATTACGGAGTATCTAAATAGTAATTGAAAATTGCAAAATTGCAAAATTGCAAAATTAACTTGAGCTTTTTGCTTCTTCCGCTTCCTTTACTGCCTTATCTTCGCGCTTTATTTCACCTTCAGTTTTAATATCAGCAACGGCCGGAGCTTCTTCTGCCGATTTTTCTTCAACTCCCTCCTCCGCGACTGGCGCAGACGCAGCGGCTATTACGAAATCTTTTTCCAACTCTGTTTCTACGCCAAAAGGAATAACTATGTCTTTTAGCATGATCGCATCGCCAACTGCCTGAAGCCGCGACAAATCAACTGTAATTTCGCGCGGCAAATCTTTAGGTAAAGCGCTAATTTCAAGTTCGTAGATATTGCGCGCCAGCACCGCGCTACCATCTTTCACCACAGGCGATTCGTTAATAAACGCAATTGGCACGGAGACTTTAATCTTTTCATCCATCGGCACCTGATAAAAATCCGTGTGCATAAACAAACGCGTTAAAGGATTGCGCACCGCGTCGCGAATAAGCACAGTATTCTCCTTGGCTATCTCTCCTGCGCCTTTTTCAATCTCAAGAGTAACCAGTGTGTTTTCGCCGGCTTCGCTGTATATCTTTTCAAATACTTTGTAACCTATTGTAAGCGGCGTACTCTTTACTTTTCGGCCATATAAAACAGCTGGGATTTGGCCGTCCCTTCTTAATTTGTTACTCCTTTTCCCTAACTCGCTTCGAATTGTAGCTTTTAATGAAAGCATTGTTGTATTGTTAAATTGTTGTAACGCGATCCAACAGCAATTTCCAATTTAATAGTTTAATGTTTTTCTAAGTATTTGTGCATTTCCAGCACATCGTCGGCGCTAAGCGGCTGCAGCCTGCCAAGACGGGAAATATCCCCGCTTGTCATATCAGTGAGCATGCCTACTGTTGTAACTACTCCGGGAATATTCTTAGACACGCCAATTACCACCGAAGAAAAGCAGTGCCGGCATTGAATATACAAGGTCTGCATATCCTCTAATCTATCCAGTAGTAGCGCCCTTGAGGCATTAAACTTTTCACTGCAAATCGGGCAGCTACCCAAAAACCTGGAATCAATGCCTTTTTTTCGGCTCATGTAGGTTATATTAACAAATTATTACGAAGATGGCAAGTTAATCGCTCCAAACAACTTCAGCTTACCTTCGATAACTTGGCGCGCTGCTTCGTCGGCAGAACGAATGTACTGATATGGCGTTGTCTGTTCTTGATCGGCCGCAAGACTGGCGCGCAAAGCGTTTGTGTATGCCACGCGGATTTCAGTATTAACATGGATATTGCTCATGCCATGCGGCAACGCCGCTTTGATGTCTTCGTCAAAAATTCCGGAACCGCCATGGAGAGTGAGCGGAATATGCGGAATCTCCGCGTGCACTTGCTTCAATCGTTCGATATCAAGCCGCGGGTTACCGGCCAGCGATACGCCGTGAATATTGCCAAAAACTATGGCCAATCTATCAACTCCGGTTTCCTCCACAAACTGTTTAGCTTCCTCTGGCGTTGTCATATCCTCCGGCTTTACTTCTATTTTTTCCTTATGAATTTCTGATGATCCCCGGATATAACCCAGTCCCCCCTCCACGGAAATATCAGGATTCTTGCTTCTCGCATACAAAACCACCTGCCTGCTTACTTTGATATTCTCCTTAAAAGAAAGGGCGGTTTCATCTATCTGCACTGAATCATAGCCCGCATCAATAGCGGTCTTCGCGGATGCAAATGTTTTGTGATGATCGGCATTCAGAAAAATCGGCAAGCCGGTTTCTTCGCGAAATGCCCTTACCAAAGCCACGGCCTGTTTGTATCCCACATACTTTGCCTCGCCTTCGGAAGTGCCAACAAAAACAACTGATTGCAGATTCTGGCAGGCCAAAACCACCGCCCGCAAGATACCGAGGGTGGAAAAATTGAAATGACCGAGAGCGTAATTTTCTTGCGCCGCTTTTTTTAACAAATCTTTTAGTTTCATCGCAAAGCAATATATCCCTTCAGTAAATTTTCTTTTACCAACTCCTCCAGCTTGTCCCCATCCCCCATATATCCTTCAAAAATCTTATTCCACAGCGCTTCTTGCTGATGATAGAGATATTTTAGCATGTCTTTTTCAGCAACGAGACACATCACGGTGTCTATAAAATCAAAACTTAAAAGCTCGGTTTTGGCGCCGGGGAAATAGGCGCCAACCCAGTCTAAACCCAGCCAAAAACCAAAGGTTAAAGATAAATCTTTTTCGTCAAGCTTCGCCAGCGCCTGCTCGGCTTTGCGCCAATGGATGGCTTCGGGATTGACATGCGGAATGAATAATCTTTTATCCCACTCATAATCTTTGGCCAAATAGCGCTGCACTATAAGCCAGTTCAATGTCTGTTTGCCGCTTAACGCAGGCGCATCGTCTAAAACATCGCCGCGCAGCAAGGATTTTAGCCCTTCCGCGAAGTTTTTGTCTTCTCTTATCCCCTTGAATAAATCGGAGTAAAATTTAACCTCGTATAGATAGTGCAGATACAAAGAAAATACTCGCAGCAACTCGCCGGACTGTTCTATTTCAATAGGAATTACAAAAATCAAGCCGAGCTCCTTAAGATGGCTTAAATTATGCCGCTTAAACTTAACATAACTTCGCGCGGCCTCCAGCCACTTGCCGGAAAGAACCAGTGCTTCAACTTCTCTCTCCTCAAAATCATCGGGGGTTAAGCTTGAATATGCCCTATCAAATACTTCATGCATCCATTCTTTACTTTCCATAAAGCGCAGGGCGCTCGCCACTTCCTCAAGACTATTTTCAGCAAAAAGCTGTCCTGTGTCTTTATAGTCAAACATGGAAAGTATATTGGGTGGAGGATTTTCCGAAAGGATCTCCCTCAATTTGCTTTTTTTTAACACCCACAGCTTTCCCGGATCCATCAGCTCCTTGCCGCGTTTGAGCAGCTCCTCAAAATTGCGAAAGTGGTTACCATCACCTCCGTGCAAAAATTGATATAGGCGTTCTTCGGACTTTTTGAGATGCAGAAGGAGGGCTTCGTACACATCATGGACCTGGGGGTCTCTCGCATCAACACCAAAACGCTGAAGTGTCATTTTAACCCTTTCATCGTTTTCTGCCTCAATCTTGCCAAGCACATCTACTTTTCCGGAAATTACGGACATTTTCTTGTCCAATTCAAGAAGGATAGATTCATTGGGCATACGGAGAAGCTGATATAATTTATTCATGACAGGTCTTTTTACTAATTTTTAACTTCCCAAACTTATAAATATCATCATCTTTAGAAAGCAGTCCGTGATTCGCTCCCCATTCGCCCAAAACGCTGGTCGCATTTGCGGAGGCAAGCTGTAGAGCTTCGTCCAGATTCATTCCTTTTATGATACCCGCAACAACCCCGGAGCCAAAAGCGTCGCCCGCGCCGGTCCTGTCAACATACTTTGGTTCTTTGAGGATACCGGCAGAATACTGCGTGCTGTTATCACAGCCGATAAATCCTTCCGGACCATTGGTTATAATGACAAACCCTTTTGTCCATGCGTCAAGTGTCTTAAAAATCTCATCTTTCTTCTCAAAGTCAATACTTGTAAGGCACGCTGCTTCTTCCTGATTGAGAATCAGCACGTCTATTTCGTCAAGAACTGGTCGAAGTTCTTTTCCGAGTTTTAACTGCGCCTGACCGGGATTTATCGCTATCTTAATGCCGTTTTCATGCGCAAAATTTATCAGTGTCAAAAAAATCTGCGCGCTTTTCCCGCCAAGGTTAGTAATATACAGCCATTTTGCTTCTTTTAATTTTTCATACGGAGCTGGTTCGTCACAGCAAAGATGCTCGGTCGCTCCGCGATGAACAAAAATCGTGCGCGTTTTTGCCGCAACCATGATCAGTGAATATGCCGTAAAGTACTTTTCGTCGCGAATAACAAACGAAGTGTCAACACCAACTTCTTTAAGCCGGGAGATAATAGAATCCCCGCGTGAATCCCGACCAACCTTGCATAAAACTGCGGCCCTTAACCCTTGACTCGCAAATGTTACAGCCGCATTCACCGCGCTCCCTCCGGTTCGAAAGTGAATCTCCGGCACATCTATTTTTGAGCCCAAACTAAAGCACACCCCCTCGCCGGTTTTGAACTTTTTATCTTTGATAACCCGCATCTCATCTTCTTTCGTCTGAAGAAAGACATCGCGAGTCGCGGAGCCGATTGAAATTACGTCGTACATTGCCTTATTTGTTACTTTTTCTGCCCAATGCTCTTCGTACTGCCTCTTTGACATGCGCAACCCCCATGCCAAACACTTCAAAGAGCTCATCGGGCTTGCCCGATTCTCCAAATCTATCGCGCATGCCAATGAACTCCTGCGGCACTGGATGATTCGCGGCCAGAAATTCCGCCACAGCCGAACCCATGCCGCCCATAATCTGATGCTCTTCACACGTTACAATGCATCCGGTTTTTTTCACAGAATTTAACAAAGTTTCTCCATCAAGCGGCTTAACCGTATGACTGTTGATAACTTCGCATTCTATGCCGTCTTCGTCACGCAGTTCTTTTGCCGCTATAATCGCTTTGTAAACTAGCGGTCCGCAAGCGGCGATAGTCGCATCTTTGCCTTCTATAATTACATACGCCTTGCCCACTTCAAATGGCGTCTTTTCCGTGGTAAATACTGGGTAATCCGCGCGGCCAAATCGGATATAGCAGGGTCCCGGCCGCTCCGCAATTGCCACTGTTGCCTTTTGGGTTTCGTGCACATCCGCGGGCACCACAACTGTCATCCCGGGCTGAATGCGCATCAAGGCGATATCTTCAAGCGCCTGATGCGTCGCCCCGTCCTCGCCCACAGAAATACCGGCGTGGGCCCCCGCAATTTTGACATTGATTTCTTTGCCGGGCGCACTGCCCCAGTTGTTATAACTAATAGTTGTGCGGATTTGCTCGTTATTTCTCCCGGGAGAAAATACGGCATAGGAAGAAATAAAAACAACTTTTCCAGCCGCGGCCATGCCCGCAGCAACCGTCGCCATCATCTGTTCGGCCACTCCGCATTCAATAAATCTCTCCGGAAATTTTTCCTCGAACCACAGCGAGCGCGTTGACTCGGAAAGATCGGCGCAAAGCACAACAACATTCGGATTCTTTTCTCCGGCTTCAACAAGTCCTTTGCCGTAACCATCGCGGGTTTTCACTCTTTCTATCTTCGTTGCATCAAAAATATTGTCGGCTAAATGTAAATTTTTGTTAATCATACATTTCTTGATAAAACTCAAATTCTACTTTATTTACCGGATGCACCTTATTCCAATCATAGCCCAATCTATTAAAAATTTCGGCAGTCTTGATCCAGCGTTTCGTATTGCCCTCTAATTTATATACTTTAGCATCTCCTGCCAATTTTATTAAATCAACATCCGGATAAATATCCAGATCCTTTTGCGGCACAACGCCAACATCTTCCCATTGATTGCCATAGGAATTAAAGATGTCTAAACTGCGAATCCACTTGCGAAGCCCGCCTTCAGTTACATAATACACTTTTGCGTCGCCAGCCGCCCGCAGAAGCTTCAAGCGCGGATTTATAATTTCGCTTGCTTCAACTTCTATTATTTCTTCCCACTTAAAGCCAAGCATTGAAAACGCCGCAGGATTTGGGATGTGGCGCAGTTTGCCCTGAATAAGCTGATAGACCTTCTCATCGCCTTTAATCATGACCGGCGCGCCGCCGTCTATTTTGCCCTTACGCTCGCCAAGCGCCACAGTCTCGGCTGATGTCGTAACAAAAATCTGAATACCGGTTTTGTTCTCGTTTCCTACCGCGTCTTTGACTGTAATTCTATAAAAATAGATTGTGCCTGCTTTGAGACCGCTTATACTTTGCTCGCCGCTCCTTGCATAGTCTGCTGTGAAACTGCTTATACTGCCAAGCTTGTCGCTAGTGCCGTATTCTATTCCACCAACCGCGTTTTCATCAACAGACCATCTGATAAGAGCCGAATTCGCCGTTGGCAAAGCTGTAAAACTCACTATTATCGGCGCAACCGTATCTTTCTTTGCCGCAAGATCAACATCGCGAACAGTGATAGTGATAATTTCTGAATCTGATCCGCCGCGGCCATCTTCAACTAAAAAACTAGCTTGATAATTTCTTGATTGCTCAAACGACGGCGTCCATTTGAAAAGATAGCCCTTCGCAGTACCCGCAGCCTTAGAAAAGCTAGCGCCTTTCGGCAAAACCGAACTTGAATACAGCACCGTGTCGCCATCAGCATCGTTTCCAAAAACAGAAAAGGATAACTCCTGGCCTTCACTTACCTCTTTGGCACCTATTGGCTCTAAAACTGGCGACGTATTTATAGTTGTAATGCTGATCGGAAAGATAGCCCAGGTGGATGTTGCGCCAAGCGCGTCTTCCGCCCTTACTTTTGTCGTATAGTTTCCGGTTTTTGAAAAACTGCGTTGTAATTCATGTGTTTGGCCTGAACCTAAAAAGATGCTCATTTCGTCAATTATCCCGTCTCCTTCCCAGTCCCACGAGTACTTAATCTGCGAACTAACCAGTTCCGATGTTGTAGCCGCATCCGGATCTATACTTACTGCAGAAAAAGTTGTAGTTGAATTGATAAACCATTGGGCGGGACCATAAATAGCTGGGGTATCTGGCGGACGGTTCGCCTCGGCATCAGCATAAAACGCGACGAGGGCTGTACAAACAATGATAAAAAATTTACTCATGTTCACTTTTTATCTTGCCCCCAAGCGTTCGCAAATCCGCCAATGCTTTTTGCGCCTCTTCACCAGGTTTCGGCGGTTTGCCGTGCCATTCAAAATCGCGCTCCATATATGAAACGCCTTTGCCGGGGATCGTGTGCGCAATAATCATCGTGGGATTTTCATAGGTTGCTTCGGCGCGGCGGCAGGCGTCCACAAATTCGCGCATGTTATGTCCGTCAATTTCTATCACGCTCCAGTTAAATGCCTCGTATTTTGCCTTGAGCGGCTCCAGGGGCATAATCTCTTCGGTGTAGCCGTCAATCTGAATGTTATTTCTGTCCATGATGGCGGTAAGGTTGCGCAGGTTATTTTTTCCGGAGAACATAACGGCTTCCCAAGTGTTGCCGGCATCATGCTCGCCATCGGACATTGAGCAGTAAACCCGCCAGTTTTTGCCGTCCATTAAAGCGGCTTTGGCCATGCCGGCGGCCTGCGCAAGGCCCGAGCCTAAAGGTCCGGAAGTTGTCTCAAGGCCAAGCAAACTAGGACGATGCGGATGCCCTTGCAGGCGCGTGCCTAATTTCCTTAAAGTTTTGAGCTCTTCTTTCGGAAAATAACCAGCATGCGCCATGGTTGTATATTGAATAGGACAAATATGGCCATTGGAAAGCACAAGGCGATCGCGCTCTTCCCAATATGGATTTTTCGGATCATGGTTCAGCACATGGAAATAAAGCGCTGTAAAAATATCCGCCATGCCCAAAGGCCCGGCCGAGTGCCCCGAGCCGGCCTCAACGAGCATCTCAATGAGATCTTTTCTTATCTCATTTGCTCGTTCCTCAAGCTCTTTTAATTTGTCGTCGTGAAGGGTGAGGATAGACATTTTATCTTGCCGCTACTTCTGCTTCTAGGCTAGACACGCGCCTTTCCAAAAGTATAAACTCTTTCTTCTCAAATTTTTGACCATTGCTTTTTTGCAACTTAGCTAAAGTAACTTTAATACTTTTAAGCTCTTCGGAGTGCCTGCGAAGTTCCTTCTGATGCTCGGTCAAAATATTTTCGATTGCCTCCACGCGATTCTCTAAGTGGAACAGTCGTACCTGTATGTCCTTTATATCGGTCTTGATCTCCGATATATCGTCCTGTATCTCTGATATTTTATTATCAGTTCGATTCTGTACTTCTGATATCCTATTATCAGTTCGATTAAAATCACCCTGAATAGAAATCGCAAAGGGTTCAAACGCTTCTAAAAAAATTTCTTTAATTTTTTTAACATCGTTTTTTGTCATAATACTTTATCCTGTATTGCTTTTAATGCGCCGATTGCCCCCCCTATATCCTTGCTCCCAAATATATAACTCCCCGCCACTATGATATTCGCCCCTGCTTCAGTTGCCGCTTGCGCTGTTTCGCGATTCATTCCGCCGTCTACTCCTATTGTAATGTTTGGATACAGCTTTCGCAATGCCTTAATTTTGGGAAGAACCTCTGGCTTAAATGCCTGCCCGCCGAAACCGGGAGTGACGCCTAAAACTAAAATCAAATTAGGCTGTAAACGCCTGAGGTCAAGAGAATTTGTTGATGTCTCTGGATTTATCGCTATTCCCACCTCCACTCCTTTTTCGCGGCACAAATGAATAATGCTCTGCGGGTTGCTCATTGCTTCAATATGAAAAATAATTCGCTTGATACCCGCATCTATCCAGTCTTTCGCGTACTTTTCCGGCTCATTTATCATAAGATGGGCCTCTAACGACACCCCAAAGGATTCTTGCGCGAGGTCCTCCGGATTATTCCACGTTTCATTCGGCACAAACTTGCCGTCCATAATATCAAGTTGAACCCATTTGACATAGGGCTCAACGCGCCTGATTTTCTCTTTCACCTCTTCAAAACTTTTTGCGATAATGGCTGGAATAACTTCTAGCATGGTTTTTATTATAACATAAAATCCCAGATTTACCTGGGATTATCAAAAAATACGCCTATTCTGAATCTTCTATTGATAAAGCGGGGGTCTCCTCGCGCACCTCTCTCACCTCAAGAATGTATGTCCGTCTCACTGCAACTTTTGCTAGTTCACGAACAAGCTCATCAAAGCGATTCCGGACCGCCGTGAGTTCATCATTGGTAGGATCGTCTATGAAAATTGACACTGATTGCGTCGCGGCTGTGCAAAGTTTCGGGGAGGACCGAAAACCACGAGAGTCTTTCTCTGTGTCAACCCAATGACGACTAAAATAACGACCATTATAATGTACCTTCTCCTTAGTGATCCTGGAAAGCACAATTCTAACCAGATCTAACGATTTCTTATCGAAACATTCAACGACAAAGAACACTGTACCACCATCAATACTTGGAACAAAATCAGTCTTCAACGTTCCCATACACCCTCCTTACTGTAATCTTGCACCACGCGTTGGTGTACGCGTATCTTACCATACTAAAATTATTTGTCAATCTGCGCAATCCTGCGCGCGTGACGTTCTTCGTCGGAAAAAGGAGTTTCAAGCCATGTTTTGACGACTTGCTTCGCGTCTTCTTCGGGCACAAAGCGCGCGCCAAAGGAAAGAACATTGGAATTATTGTGCTCGCGCATTATCCTTACCAGTTCCAAATCCAATTTGCGAGCGGCATAAACCGTCGCGCGCACGCCCTTATAGCGATTGCAAACCATTGCCTCGCCCTGCCCGGATCCGCCGATTACAATACCGAAAGTGTTGTAATCGCCCTGAGCTTGTCGAAGGGCTATCTGCTCTGCCAATGGTTTAATCAAAACCGGATAATCGTCGGTCGCATCATATTGATGCGGGCCAAGATCTTCACATTCATAGCCCCATTCTTTGAGCCACTGCTCGATCTTTTCTTTGAGCGCAAAGCCAGCGTGATCTGACGCAAGAAATATTTTCATGGCATTACCTCCCCCTCAATTTACTTTAATATGCTTCATCGCATAACCTGAATCAGCTCCGACCTTTTTGCCGGGATTAAATATATTTTGCGGATCAAAAATTTCTTTGACTTTCTTAAAAAGATTGTAAATATCCTCTCCGTACATCTTCCTTAAATAAGAACTGCGGATTAAACCATCGTTGTGTTCGGCTGTGATAGAACCGCCGTATGCAAGAACCAGATCGTACACCTTCTCCGACACAAGCGGGATTTTAGCGCATTCGGATTTTTGCGCCAAATCCATCAATGGAATGATATGAAAATTGCCGTTGCCGGCATGGCCAGCAAGCGTTGGAGTAATGTCGTGCTCTTTAAGGATATTATAAAGCTTTGGGAGAAACTCTGAAAGGTGCTCCGGCGCAACAATAACATCATCTATAAACGGCGCCGCTTTTTTGTCTTTGACTTTATGCCGCAAAAGATTAAAGCTCTCGCGGCGCATGACCCAGTATTTTTCTGCGTCCATGCCAACTCGCGCGGCCTTAGTATAAACGCCAAGCGGCGTAAGCTCCGCGCGCAAGTCCTTTATCCTCTGCGCAATTGCGCTTGCATCATTTCCGCTAAACTCCGCCAGAACTACGAATTCCGGCAGTCTAAACTTGCGCGCGATAGCCAGCCCCTCGCCCCAAAAACTGAAAAGCAGAGATAAAAAATTCCCTGCGCCAATTTTTTTCGCGATATCACGAAAAAAACGCAGGGCGAGTTTTAGACTGTTCTGATCAAACGCTTCTAAGCTTTCCGGCTTGTATCTTAAGGCAATCCTTACAAATTTTGTAAGCTCGCTAACTTCGCCCAGAAATACAACCAGCGTACGCGAGTATTGCTCTTTTTCCACAAGGCCCAGTTCCACTTCGGTAATCATCCCTAGAGTCCCCTGCGAACCAACAAATAATTGCGTTAAATCGAAGTTTTCCCGATCCCAAACATCCCACAAAGCGTAGCCCGCGGAATTCTTGGAAACCTGCGGCTTAGCTCTTTGAATCGCATCAAAATCATCTTCCAATAGTTCGTAAACTTTTCTATAAATCCTGCCCTCAAAATCATCCTGCGCTTTTTTCTTCTCCAGTTCTAGTTGATCTAACTTTTTAAGTTCGTATTCCTTGCCGTCTTGAAGCACCACTTTTAACCGCCGTACATATTGATTTGTTTTGCCATATCTTAGAGTTTTTTCCCCTCCGGCGTTATTGGCAATCATTCCGCCGACTGCGCAAATGCTTTTGCTCGCGGGGTAACTTGGAAAAATGAGATTATGTTTTAATGTCTCTTTTTCAAAATCACGGTAATAGACGCCGGGTTGGACTACAGCTGTACCGGCTACCTCACCCCCCAGCCCCCCCTCCTTCGTAAGGAGGGGGGGAGCATTAAAATACTTATCAAATTCCACCACTATAGACTCAGTCAAAGGCCCGCCGGTCATATCTGTGCCTCCGGAACGGGCCGTGAGTGACAAGTCGGGATGTTGTTCCTTCTTTTCCGCCACAAATTTAACCAAATTTTTAACATCTTCGCTGTTCTTTGGAAAAACAACAACTTGAGGTTTAACCTCAAAAATACTCGCGTCAGTGCTGTATTTCCTAAGAATTGCCTCGTCCACAGCAATTTCGCCTTTGATTATAGCTACAAGCTCTTTTTCCCAAGAATTGACCATTTACTTTAACAACTTCCCAATCTCCAGCACTTCCCTCAACATCATTGCCGAGTACGCCCATTCGTTATCGTACCAGGCAAAAACTTTGACGAGATTACCCCCAACAACTCGCGTATACTTTAAATCGATAATCGCAGCCGCTGTAGTTCCTAAAATATCCGAGGAGGCAAGCGGCTCATGCGTTACTTCAAGAATCCCCTGCCACCTTGCTTCATGCGACGCCTTCTCAAAAATTTCGTTTATCTCATCTTGACTCACATTCCTCTTTGCAACAAACGTAAAGTCAATGACAGAACCAGCTATCACTGGCACGCGTATTGCTACACCCGTAAAAACTCCGGCAAGTTCCGGTAGCGCTTTAGCCGTAGCCTCGGCAGCTCCAGTTGTGGAAAGAATAATATTTTGTGCCGCGGCCCTCGCTCTGTCGGCTTCTTTGCTTGGGCCATCAACCAGATTCTGGGTAGCAGTATAGGCGTGTACTGTGGTCAGTAGAGCCTTTTCTATGCCTGGATTTTCAGACATTACTGCGGCTACCGGCCCTACGCAATTTGTCGTGCAGGAAGCATTAGAAATCACTCGCCCGTTCTTTAAACCCTCTGTATTTGTACCTATTAAGACATGAGGAACATTGCCCTTCGCGGGGGCAGAGATGATCGCATATTTTGCTCCGGCTTTGATATGCTTCTGCCCGCCTTCATCGCTTGCAAAAAAACCAGTGCTTTCCACGACAACATCTATTTCCAAGTCTTTCCATGGTAAATTTTCCGGTTCTCTATCCGAAAGAGCTAAAACTTTTTTTCCGTCAATCACCAAATAATTCTTCCCGCCTTCCTCCTTCGTTTCAACCGGCTTATCGTATCTTCCATAGACAGTATCGTAACGCAAAAGATACGCAAGCATTGATACGTCTGTTAAGTCGTTTACTGCCACAACTTCTATGTTCTGCGCTCCGAAGGCCTGCCGGAAAAAAGTACGGCCAATGCGGCCAAAACCATTGATTGCGATGCGCATAGTTTTAATCTTTTATCTCCAATAACTCGTTGACCTTTTCCCTGTCAAAGCCAACCACGATGTTCCCATCAATATCCGACACAGGAACGCCTATTTGGCCGCTCTTTTCCATCATTTCCTCCCGTGCTACAAGATCATCAGCGACATTGACATCCTGATATTCAAAACCCTTCTCGTCTAAATATTCTTTGAGCATGTGGCAATACGGGCAGCTTGGAGTGCTAAAAATTTTTATATTATGAATCGGTGCTTCTGACATATGCTAAATAAACTGCTTAATTATAAAACCGACTAAGTACGCCACGATTGCCGCAAGTCCTCCCACGATCAGCATTTCTAAACCAGCATATAGCCATGATTTTTCTATCAGTGCCGATCTTGAGGCGCCAATACTAAAAAGGGCCAAGGCAGTGAACAGAGCAGCGTAAAAGAAAGTGTCTTCTGATCCTGCAAAGAAAAGATAGGGAATCAACGGCACAAATCCGGCAGTCATGAAGGCAACGAGCGTAACAAGCGCTCCCTTTACCGGCCGCGTTTCCTCCTGCTCCAGAAGCCCCACCTCTTCATGCATTATAAAATCTAAGGAAAATTTGTCATTGTGGGTAATTAATTCAACCAAACCGTCTACGTCCGCTTCGCCATAACCCTTTTTACGCAAGAGGCTAATAATTTTTGTTCTGTACGTAGTACGATCCTCTGCAAGCAGACGTTCGTTCCGCGCCCTTTCTTTGCTGTACAAGTCTTTCTCCGATTTAGTACCCAAATAATTACCGCTTGCCATGGATATGCCATCGGCAAAAAGGTTGGCAAAACCGAGAACCAAAATAACCAGCGGATCCAGAGACGCGCCGACAACTCCTGCTACCACCGCAAAAGTCGTAATGATGCCGTCATTCGCCGCATACACCGCATCCTTAATGTGCTCGCCGATCTTTTTATGAAGCCAAGAAATCATTTGCCGTTCTTATTATACCTTAAAACAAAATCGGCCGTCTAGAAGATCTCGCGTAGCGAGACAAGCGACCGGTTTACAAATACTTTCCCGTCCAGCTTTTTTGGTTTGCCTTAATGTCCGCGGGTGTGCCTTCGACAATAATGTAGCCGCCGGCATCGCCGCCTTCGGGACCAAGGTCTATAATCCAATCGGCGTTTTTTATGACATCTATATTATGCTCAACCACCAACACCGTATTGCCTTGTGCGACAAGCTCAAAAAGCACACTTAACAAATTTTTAACATCTTCAAAATGCAAGCCAGTCGTTGGTTCATCTAAAATATACAAGGTTTTGCCGGTGGCTCTGCGCGAAAGTTCTGCGGACAATTTAATGCGCTGGGCCTCGCCGCCGGAAAGCGACGGCGCCGGCTGGCCAAGCTCAACATAGCCAAGCCCAACTTTTTGCAAAACCTTTAGTTTGTGCGCCAAAACCGGAATGTTTTTAAAAAATTCAAGGGCTTCGTCAACTGTCATAGCTAAAACTTCAGCGATGTGTTTGGCTTTGTAGCCGATATCGAGCACTTCGCGCATATAGCGCGTGCCTTTGCACTCATCGCATTCCACATAAACATCCGGCAAAAAGTGCATCTCTACTTTTTTCACGCCCTGCCCTTCGCACGCTTCGCATCTGCCCCCTTTGACATTAAAACTGAATCGACCCGCGCCATAGCCTCGTGCCCGCGCTTCACGTGTTGCCGCGAACAGATCGCGAATTGCGGAGAACGCTCCGGTGTAAGTCGCTGGATTCGAACGCGGAGTACGGCCGATCGGACCCTGATCAACCACAAGCGCTTTATCTAAAAACTTCAAACCCTCTATTTTTTCATGCTTGCCCGGCACAGTATGCGCGCCAAGGTAATATCGTCTAAGCGCCTTTGCGAGAATATCGTTGACGAGACTGCTCTTACCAGAGCCGGAAACACCGGTAACGCAGACAAATCTGCCAAGAGGAATTTTGACATCTATATTTTTAAGATTATGCTCAAAAGCGCCTTTTATAGTGAGCGCAGCGCCAATCGCTAGTCGCTTGTCGTGAACCGACTTGCGATTCGCGCTATGCGCTATGCTCCTGCGCCCTGCCAAATACTCTCCCGTCAAACTCTTTGCCGCAAGCAGTGCCTTTGGCGTCCCCTCAAATACAATACGTCCGCCATGCTTTCCGGCTCCCGGGCCAATATCTATCACCCAATCCGCGGCTAAAATAGTCTGCGGATCATGCTCAACAACTATCACACTATTGCCTAAATCTCGCAAATCTTCAAGCGTCTTTATAAGCCGCCCCTGATCGCGCGCATGAAGCCCAATCGATGGCTCGTCTAAAATATAAATAACGCCGGAGAGCTTTGATCCGATCTGTGTGGCAAGCCGCAACCTCTGCGCTTCGCCGCCGGCAAGAGTGTCTGCCGAGCGCGCCAGAGTAAGATAATGCAGGCCGACATCTAAAAGAAATTGCAAACGCGCACGGATTTCTTTCATAATCGGCTTAACTACGACAACCGCAGTCGGAAGGAGTGAATAATCAGGGGTAGTCAAAAAGCCAATTAGCTTGGCTATGTCCATGTTAACGATATCGTCAACCGTTTGGCCCATAAACTTCACCGCCAGCGCTTCGGGCTTCAATTTTTTTCCGCCGCATACTGAACAAGACTTGATCAGCATATATTTTTCTATTTCGGCGCGCGTCCACTCGGAATCGCTCTCCTTGTAGCGACGGATAAGCGATTGTACCACGCCTTCGTATTCTTCATCGCCATACAAAACTATCTCCAAAGCATCTTTAGGAAGACTTTTTACCGGAACATTCAAGGAAAAATTATACTTTTCGGCCATTTCACGCAAAACATACCAGAAATATCCCTGACGTCCGACACGATGCGACGCGCTCATCCACGGCCTTATCGCCCCTTCGGCAATGCTTAAATTTTTATTCGGAATAATTAAATCCGTATCGGCAGACATCTCGGTGCCCAAACCCGAACAAGCTGGACATGCGCCGTAAGGGCTGTTGAACGAAAACGTGCGCGGCTGAATCTCCGCCATAGAAAATCCGCACTTGGAGCAAGCAAAATTTTCGGAAAAAACAAGATCGTTAGTACTAGAAATTATGATGAGGCCCTTGCCTAATCGTATCGCCATCTCAATAGAATCCACTAATCTTACCCGATCCATCCCTTCATCTCCGTTCATTTTATCTACTATTATATCAATATTATGCGCCTTCTTGGGATTCAGTTCTCTATCCAGCGCTTCGTCCGCGGACATTACATGGCCGTCTATTCTGAATTTAGTAAATCCCCTCTCCTGCGCCTCGCGCAAGACCCCTTTATGCTCGCCTTTTTTGCCGTAAATGACCGGCCCCAGTATTAAAAACTCGCCCTTTAGCTTGGAAACTTCATCGGCGATATGCGCAATGGTTTGGCGCTTAATTTCAATGCCGCACTTGGGACAATACGGGGTGCCAGCACGCGCAAATAAAAGACGGAGATAATCGTATATCTCCGTGATGGTGCCAACAGTGGATCGAGGGTTGCGCGTCGCACTTTTTTGATCTATGGATATCGCTGGTGAAATACCTGTTATCTCGTCCACATCCGGCTTTTGCATCACTCCCAAAAACTGCCGGGCGTATGCCGAGAGCGATTCAACATAGCGCCTCTGCCCTTCCGCAAAAATAGTATCAAAAGCAAGCGAGGATTTCCCCGACCCGGAAAGGCCGGTAATTACAACAAACTTGTTTTTGGGAATCTTTAAACTGACGTTCTTCAGATTATGAACGCGGGCGTTCTTGATATGTATGTATTCACCCTTCATAGGCAATGGGCATTATACAAAATAAAAGCCCCGACGTAAAGTCGTCGGGGATATGTCGACTGGTTAGCTAAAGGCTTTGAGGACCTTGCTTGCGTGATACTGAAGACTGCGATCGGCAGCGGCTACAGAATCATATTCCTCAGCCTGGCTCCGCAGACGCGCGGCTTCGGCTTCATTCCTGTAGGCCGCGTGGTCACAGCGAGCAACCTCATCGGACAGGTCTCTCTCGTAAGTAACTTTTATACCGATTACACCTGAGAACTCCAGCAAGTCCTGGAAGCCCTCACCGGGCACTCGCCCTTTGGACTCGAAATACCGATACATATCCTTCGCCTCTTCGCCCCCAAACTTGGGGCAGCGGCATTTATTTCCGCGCTTTCCACACCTTTCGCACTTCATGGAATCCCTCCTATACATAATTTTTTTCCTAAAGACATGCTAGCACAGATGGACTTTTTCGTCAAGGGGAGTAGTGTATAAGCCATGAAAGTACACATCGGCAGGCTTCCAGACAAACCAGGCGTATATCTCCTTAAAAACAAAAAGGGGCGAGTTATCTATATTGGAAAATCTATAAACATACAAAGCAGAGTAAGAACGCACCTAAAAAGTAGATCGCCGTTTGTGCACCAAATAGCAGACGCGGACTATTTTGTTACTGCGAATGAACCTGAGGCATTGATCAAGGAATCCGAACTGATTAAAAAATATCTGCCCCGTTATAATATCATGCTCCGCGATGATAAGCAGTATTTTTATACTGGTTTTTCTCAAGATAAATTGCCCATATTGTCTATAACCCACCGACCGCCCCGCGGGGCGGTCGGGCCCTTTACCGACGGCAAATCTCTTCGCACAGTTCTTCGCTACCTGCGCAGAGCATTCCCATATTATTCTCAAAAACACCGCCATCTTCCCTGCTCATATTGCCATCTTGGTCTTTGTCCGGGACCCAATCCAGACAAACGAGAGTACAAAAAGAATATCGCAAAAATTAAAGCAATTCTAAATGGCAAAAAACCGCGGGTTCTAAGCAATCTAAAAAAGGAAATGGCTCGGTTTGCCAAAGGTTTAGAATTTGAAAACGCGGGAAAAGCACGCGATCAATGGGCAGCGCTTGAAAATATATTCGCACATAAGGTGCGAGGGGAAAGGTTTGATTCTATCGCGGGTGAGGATAAAACCTTTCTTCTCGGAAACATATCTACCCTCGAAGCTTACGATATCTCCAACATTCAGGGCCGCGAGCCGGTCGCATCTATGGTCCGCTTTGATAACGGCAAGCCAAACAAATCTATGTATAGACGCTTTAGAATTCGCCTGCCGGAAAAGCCCGACGATTATGCCATGATGCGCGAAGTGATTGCACGCCGCCTTGCTCACACTGAATGGCCATATCCGGATGTGTTTTTAATAGACGGCGGGAGGGGACAGCTAAATGCCGCGTTACTGGAAATGCAAAAAGCTATTCCCCTCCCCACCGATACGACGACGGGCAGGCTTACGAAGGAGGGGTCTCCGCCGAAGGTCGTCGCGCTAGCGAAACGCTTCAACGAACTATACGTCCCCGGCCTTAAACGCCCAATTCCTCTTAGCGAACTTCCGGAACAGACAAAAAATCTTTTAATGTATGCCCGCGATGAAGCCCATCGCTTCGCGATTTCGTATCATCGGCAGTTGCACAGGCGCAAAAATATGCTATAATGCGTTTATGGTCAAGTTCCTCCTTAAAATCGCCGCAAATTCTGTAGCTATATATATAGCCAATCATACTATTGACGGTTTTATATTCTCTGGTAGTATATCTATGCTCATTGCTATCGGCGCCGCACTTACTGTTTTCCAGTTGCTCATATATCCTATAGTCAAGACAATAGCTTTTCCCATTGTATTCTTGAGTTTTGGCCTATTTGGCGCACTCACTAATATGGCAGTGCTATGGGTCATTGCTTATTTTCTCCCGGAGCTTACAATCGATGGAATAGTTCCCCTTCTTTTAGGGACAATTATATTAACTGCCGTTAATCTGTTGTTTTCATGGCTTTAAACATTATCCAAATAGTCATATCCGTTGCGCTAATCGCCGCAATCCTTCTTCAGCAGCGCGGTTCCGGTCTTTCTTCGGCCTTTGGCGGAGGAGGGGGCGTATACTACCAAAAACGAGGTATTGAAAGAATTCTTTTTCGCGCATCAATAGTGCTTGGCGCTTTATTTCTCGCGACGGCCTTTCTCAACCTTCTTCAGTAGAGAATCTCATCCGAATGCCCGGAATAAAAATGATAAAAAACATAGATCTGCCTCGGATCTATCAAAGTCTACATAAGAAAGAGCGATTTTTGATTTACTTTTTCGCTATCCTCATACTGACATCTTTAGCGGCTCTTGGCGTGCAATTCTACGATAGAAATACCGTGCCTGCTCCGGCGCGCGGCGGAACACACATTGAAGGCGCGATCGGCATTCCACGCTTTATTAATCCTGCTCTTGCGCAAATAAGCGATGTTGATCGCGACATAACGCGTCTTGTTTATTCCGGATTGATGAAATACGAAAAAAGCGGAAAGCTCGTTCACGACCTTGCGCAAAACTTTTTAATAGAGAACAACACTACTTACACCTTCACGCTAAAAGATAACTTATTCTGGCACGATGGCAAACCGCTCAGCGCAGATGACGTTGTTTTCACGATTAAACTTATTCAAGACCCAAAATACGCAAGCCCGATACGCCCGAATTGGCAGGGAGTTTCTGTTGAACAAATAGACGCTCAAACTATTTCCTTTAAGCTCACATCTCCGTACAGTCCATTTCTTGAAAACGCAACAGTAGGAATTCTGCCCAAGCACATCTGGGAAGACATTGCGCCAAAAAGTTTCCCATTGGCAGAAGCCAATCTTCAGCCAGTGGGTTCTGGCCCATATCAATTTGAGAGATTTCAAAACGATTCCAGCGGCAACATAAAATCTTACATCCTTAAGACAAATGAAAATTATTACGATATATCACCCCGCATTGAACGTCTTGTCTTTAAATTTTTTGAATCTGAAGACGAAGCAGTCGCGGCATTAGGCAACCATGAAGTCAGTGCGCTAAGCTTCCTCTCCGGAAGCAATCGTGAACTTGCCGCAACGGGCAATAATGCTATCTACTCCTTTACCCTGCCGCGATATTTTGCTGTTTTCCTTAATCAGATAAAATCCGGTGTGCTTGCCCAAAAAGAAGTCCGTGAAGCTCTTGCCTTGGCCTTAAATAGGGAAGAAATAATTAACGTTGCGGCCGGAGGAAACGGCGTACCAGCATATGGGCCGGTAGTGCGGGAACTTCTTGGCTACAATCCGCAAATTGAAGAAAAATACAAATTCTCGCCGGAGGAAGCAATCAAAATACTGGAACAGGCAAAATGGCTCGATACGGATGGGGATGGTGTGCGCGAAAAAAAATTAGCCGGTGAAAATGATCCAAGATCCCTGGAATTCAATCTGATTACTGTGCAATGGCCGGAACTTACAACAGTAACGCGCATTCTCAAAGAACAGTGGGGAAAAATTGGCGTGCGGGTAAACGTAGAATCCTTAACCCTCGGCGAGCTTCAGCAAAATTTTATCCGCCCGCGAGAATACGACGCGCTTTTGTTTGGTCAGGTTGTCGGCATTGATCCGGATCCTTTCTCGTTCTGGCATTCTTCGCAAAAAAAAGATCCTGGCCTTAATTTGGCCATGTACGAAAATAAAACCGTTGATAAAATCCTTGAAGAGGCGCGTCAAACTCTTGACTCCGGGGCCCGTGCCGAAAAGTATTTACTCTTCCAGGATGAAATAATAAGGGATTTACCGGCTATTTTCCTTTATACGCCATTGTATCTTTATCCAGTGAGCGATAAAATACAAGGCATAGGCGAAGGAAAAATCGCTGATCCTTCATGGCGGTTCGCGGATATAAACCAGTGGTATGTAGAAACAAAACGGGTGTGGAAATAGCGCTCGGCTCGGGTGGTGAAATTGGCAAACACGCAGCGTTCAGGGCGCTGTGGGCGCAAGCCCTTGGGAGTTCAAGTCTCCCCTCGAGCACTATACTTATATTAATTAACCTCAAAACTTAAAGCGTAAAAGTCAATTTTTGACTTTTGACCTTTGACTTTTGTTTTTTATCGTGTCTCCACAAAGAACAGTGCGTAGAACAAAAACAATAGGAAGACCAGTAGAACTTGAGCAAACCGACCCCAACGCTCTTAAAATTATCCCGCTCGGCGGACTTGAGGAAGTTGGCCGCAATATGACTGTTTTTGAATATAAAAGCGATATTGTAATTGTTGATATGGGTCTGCAGTTTCCCGAAGAAGATATGCCTGGCATTGATTATATTATTCCAAATATCGAATATCTTAAGGGCAAAGAAGAAAACATCCGCGGCATCATTATAACCCATGGCCATATGGACCATATCGGCGCTGTTTCGCACCTCGCGCCGAAACTCGGCAATCCGCCAATTTATGCCACAGCCCTTTCGCGAGGAATAATCCTCAAACACCACGAAGATTTCCCCAACGCTCCCAAACTTGATATCCAAACTGTCAAAAAGACCGATCAACTCGATTTAGGCAATTTCAAAATTGAATTCTTCCACGTCAACCACAACATCCCCGATAGCGTTGGCGTGGCCATCCACACGAGCGAAGGCACGGTAATCCATACCGGAGATTTCAAGTTTGATCACAGTCCGATTGGCGACGAACCGGCGGATTTGGCGCGAATTGTCAATATTTCTTCGCGCGATGGCGGGGTGCTCGCAATGCTCTCCGATTCCACAAATGCCGAAGTGCCCGGATACACTATTTCTGAAAGGCAGGTGCAGGAAAGTTTAGATGAAATAATCAAGAATGCGCAGGGTCGGGTGATCGCGGCAACATTTGGTTCGCTCATTTCCCGCATTCAGCAACTCATTAACATCGCTGAAAAGTACGGTCGGCATCTTGCGGTGGACGGCTATACTATGCGCACAAATGTTGAAATCGCAAGGGAGCTTGGTTTTCTTAAAGTAGAAAAGCATACGCTTATTCCGATAAAGGATGTGGCGAGATACGCTCCGGAAAAAATTATCATTGTCTGCACTGGAGCGCAGGGCGAAGGCGACGCCGTGCTGATGCGCATCGCGCATCGCGAGCACCGTTTCGTGCATATAGAAAAGGGCGACTCGGTGATCTTTTCTTCGTCGGTAGTACCGGGCAACGAAAGAACAGTGAGCGCGCTCAAAGATATCTTGATGTACCAGGGAGCAAAAATCTTTCACTCAAAATTGATGGATGTACATGCCTCCGGACATGCGCAAGTTGAGGACCTAAAGCTTATGCTTAATTTAGTTAAGCCGAAATTTCTAATCCCAATCCACGGCAATCACTTTATGCTGCGCCTCCACGGCCAAATTGCCGAGAGTATTGGCATGGCACCGGAAAATGTAATTATTCTTGCAAATGGCAAAATAGCAGAGTTTACAAACGGCGCCGCACGGGTCTTACGCGGCCGCGTGCCAACAAATTATGTCATGGTGGACGGCCTTGGCATCGGCGATGTCGGGCAAGTCGTACTGCGCGATCGCCAGATGATGGCGCAGGACGGCATATTTGTTATAATCTCAACAATAGACACTAAAACCGGCAAACTCAAGGGCAATCCGGATATTATTTCGCGCGGATTTGTATATTTGCGCGAATCGCAGGAACTGCTGATGGATGTGCGCAAGCGCGTGCGCCGCTTGATTGAAGGATCCTTTGCAGCCGAACACACGCTGAATACAGTTTATCTTAAAGACGAAATACGCAATAAAACCGGACAATTTCTATTTCAGAGAACTGAACGCCGCCCCATGGTGATACCGGTTATAATAGAAGTATAAATTGTAAAATCCGAAGCACGAAATCCGGATTTATAAAACGAGCTATGCGAGTTTTATCGGGCATACAATCCACCGGCCAATTTCATCTTGGCAACTATCTTGGCGCTTTAAAACATTGGGTAAAACTGCAGAATGAAAGACACGAGTGTTTTTACCCTATTGTTGATCTGCACGCTTTAACGGCAGTGCACAGCGCCGACATTTTGCGCAAAAATATCCAAGAGGCGCAAATCGCCATGCTTGCGATTGGCTTTGATCCCGAAAGATCAGTGCTTTTTTTGCAATCACAAGTCCCCGCGCATACTGAACTTGCCTGGATTTTAACAACGCTAACTTCTGTTGGCGATCTTGAGAGGATGACGCAATACAAGGAAAAGTCGGCAAAGCTTGCTAAGGGCGAGGGAGTGAATGCCGGACTTTTGACTTATCCAACCCTTATGGCGGCCGATATTCTTCTTTACAATCCAGATTATGTGCCGGTGGGTGAAGATCAAAAACAGCATTTAGAGCTTACGCGCAATATCGCCGAGAAATTTAACGAAACATACGGCGAAACATTTAAACTGCCCAAAGCAATGATTCAGGAACAAAATGCGCGCGTAATGTCTCTACAGGATCCAACAAAAAAGATGTCCAAATCTCTCGGCCCCCAGAACTATATCGGCCTTTTTGAAGACGAGTCTTCCATACGCGATAAAATAAAACGAGCGGTAACAGATTCTGGCAAGGAGATAAAATACGATCCAAAAAATAAATCGGCGATCTCAAATCTGCTTGCTATTTATAGTGGTGTCAGCGATAAACCGATAAAAGATCTTGAAAAAGAATTTTCAGACTCAAGTTATGCGGATTTGAAATCCCGACTTGCCGATGCACTAATGGAACATCTTCGCCCAATTCAGGCGCGCTATGCCGAACTAAAAAACGATTCTGGCAAAATAAATCGCGCCTTCATGAAAGGTGAGGAGAAAGCGAGGGCAGAATCGCAAAAGAATATCGCTATTATACGCGAAAAAATCGGCCTTAAATAATCGCGAAAACAAAAAAGCTATCGTGATGATAGCTTGCAATAACATAGCTAAGGACTAATACTGATAAGCCCCGTGGGTTGCTTTTCATAACGCCCAACTGGACGCTTTACGCCCAGCAACAAATAATAATGTCCGGCTATGAAACTTATTACTTCTATTTTAGAAGGCCCCGGGGTTGCGTTATGTAAAATGCACTCCCCCCGCCCCTTAGCAAATTCAACCTGTTTCCCGATGTAAACGGCTACATGAATCCTCTTATATTCGTTGGGCTGTAGTATTCGTTTTCGCCCGCCACTCCACTCAATCGGGCTAAAGAAAAAAATATCAAACGGCCTACCCCGGTAATGGTGGAATCCTAGTAGACTACCGCCAATGCCCGCAGTAAAAATTGTTTCTGTCCACTCGCGGTCAGCCCACAGCTCCTGCGAGCCAAAGCGTTCGCCCTCGTCCATCCTAATGTCGCTTGGTATATAAAAACCTGCTTTTTTCAACGCCCCAAGCACTAAAAGCTGACAATTACAACCCAACTTGGGATTTTTAAGGAACTCATCAACAGACACATTCCCCGGATGCCTGCTTGCAACATACGGGATGCCCACTAGATCAGAAAGATCAGCGCCGCCAACAATTACTTTGCCCATCATCCACTCCTTTCCATCCTTGCGAAATGTGCTACTATGTAGCCACTATTGAAGCATATTTGTCTATGCTAATCAAGCCCATTAAAACCCGCCCGTTTCTACCTCCAAGAGATGACCTTTTTGCGTTGATAAAAGAAGCCCTACCGCCGCGTCGCGACGCGGCGGTAGGGCTTAAAGAAGCTTCTATCTTAGTAATTACTTCCAAAATCGTCTCGATCGCGCAGGGACGTTGCGTGAAAATAGAAGAAGTGCCAGACAAGGACGAACTTATCAAAAAAGAAGCGGATTTTTATTTGCCGCGAGAAAAAGTGCCGAAAGGGTGGGTAATGCTGACAATGAAACATAACATCTTGATTCCCACGGCAGGCATAGATGAGTCTAATGCCAATGGTTATTATGTTCTCTGGCCCAAAAAGCCATTTGCAATCGCGAGAAATATTTACAATTTTATTCAAAAAGAGTTTGGGCTGAAAAAATTCGGTGTAATAATTTCCGACAGCCATACCGTGCCACTGCGCTGGGGCACCATGGGCATTGCGCTTAGTTATTGGGGGTTCTGGCCGCTCAAAGATTATCGCGGCACAAAAGACATTTTTGGCCGAACACTCAAAATTACCCAATCAAATATCGCTGATGCTCTGGCAACAGCGGCAGTTATGATTATCGGCGAAGGCAGTGAACAAACGCCAATCGCAATAATAGAAGATATTAATTTTGTAGAATTCGGCAATTTTGATTTCCTTAAAAAAAATCCGCTGGCGATAGATCGAAAAGTTGATATTTATGGCCCATTACTGAATGCGATGGAGTGGAAAAAAGGTAAAAAATATAAAGAATAACGGCACATCACAAAGAGAGCTAGTATACAATTACGACGCTATAGCGTCGTAATTGTATACTTAGAAAATTTGACTCAAATACTACAAGTATGCTATTGTTTTCTCACTAGCTCCTGTGGAGCTAGTGAATTTGTACATCTCAACTGCGGGAGGAATCAATGTTTGAGCCATTCATACAGCAAGGCAATACAGGGAGTAAAGTTGACTGGGTAGGATTGCGCGACGAATACTTTATTATAGCGGAAGACCAAAGCTTTCTACCTAAAAGAAATACCAATTGGCCGCGAATAGAAGATAACCTGATCACTGCGTTAAAACGGCTGGATATAGTTTCGACTTCCCCCATAAACAATTTTGCCATTTTTCGCAGTGGTTGGTGGTGGGGGCTATGCGGCTCCTGGATTGGACATGTATTCTTTACCGACAAGCAAACTGCCGAAGAATACATAAAAGTTTTCGCATTCAAGCATGGCGTCGCCGACAGAGGCGAACCTAAATTAGTGCGTTGCGTACAGGCATAAAATAGTTTATCCGCCCCGATGGCGGATTTTTTTGTAACTAAAAAACTCAAATTATTCTTTGAGTTTTTTAGTCCCAGCAAATCTATAAGCCGAATTCTGTCCGATTTTGTCCGAGCAAAGCGAGGCTACAAAATCGAGACCCTTCCGAAGCCCAAAGGGCGAAGGAGGGTGCCCTCCTTCGCATAAAGCTACGGAGGGCGCTCAATTTTGTAACCAAAACAAAGCTTTGGACAAAATTGGCGAGGTTATCTATCTGGACGCAATGTTGCCACTGCGCCTCAAGCGTCGCTTCGGGACACCATGCGGAGCCCGACTCGGACTTGCACCGGGTGGGGTTTTCCACTTGCATATGTTGCCATACGCAAGATGCGAGTTAGCTCGCAACTTTTCACCTTTTATCCCGACTTTACGTCGGGACTAGTATAGTCTCTGTGGCACTAATCCCTATCCCCCATGAAAATGAGAGACGATGGGCGTTACCCATCACCCGTAGCCAGTGCGAAGCACTAGGCTGGTGTTCGGACTTTCCTCCCCGACCTCGCCGTTAGGCGAGCGTAGGGGCAACCTCGCGACTTGCTGGGATAATTCTATTATACCATATTTTACAAATTAAACAACCCCTCCTCATGAGTATGCGCGTTTAGCTCCCGATTGACAAGGGCGTCGGCTTCTTTGTTCTGCTCGCGCGGAATATGCTGAAATTCAAGCTCGCCAAAGTCTAGGCTTAAATTATGTATTTTGACAAACAGCGGGATAATAGTTTTTCCCTCAACTTTGTACTTCCTTGAAAGCTGGCTTACTGCCAGTTCCGAATCCATCTTAAAAGTAACTTTTAGATTTTTGCATTTCCCGCCTCCCAGGAGCGCCTTTAATTTCGCCAAAGCAAAAATGACGGCTTCGTATTCCGCTTCATTATTCGTTTTCTTGCCGAGATATTTAGAATACCCTTTGCTTATCGGCACACCCATCGCCACCCCCAGCGCCGCCGGTCCGGGGTTCCCGCGCGATCCGCCGTCGGTGTAAATTGTAATTTGCTCCTCAAAACGACTAGAGGAATGTACTTCCATAAAATTAAGATTCAGAAAGAATAGCGGCAACTAAATCCTCTGCGTTATCATAGGCCTTACTAATCCTGCCCGCCTTTACATCGGCAAGCGCTTCCAGCAACCCCTTAGTCAATTTTCCATCTTCCTTCCTTTTTGCTGTCTTTTTTTTCGCCGACTCTTGGTGCTGCACGTTGTAAAATCGCAAAAGTCCCTCGTATTCTTTGCGCGGCACAACAACAAGCTCTTCACCCTTAGTTATATTTTTAGACAAGACTACAGGGGAATTTGAATGGATCATATTGGTATAATATCACGCTTTTCTAAAATCCACAACTCGCAACATTAACTCTCTATTCCCGTTCCACTCGTCAATTGCCAAGTTAAACAAAACATCAATGCGATCGCCGACAGCTAGTTCCACGACTCTCTCGCCCATGCCAAAACCCATAGCTTTTGTGCTAAGCCCCTGTGTGTTATAAGTCGTATCGACGGATAATTGAAATCTTAAATGCCTCCCATTGCCGTTCGTAGTACCCTTGCCTACTGTATCAATGCTAGACACCCTTATATTCTTTAGTAAAAATATCGGCTCGCGATTGGCTTCGCCGAAGGGCTCGAAACGATCAAGTTCTTCGTACACCTCCCAAGAAATATCTTCGGGCTTTGCTTCCGCGCAATATTCTACTTTTTTGATAAAATCTTTTTCTTTAAGGTTCGCTTTTGCAAAATCTTCTATTCTTTTTTTCATCTCTTCCAGTTTTTCCAGCAGCACCGTGAAGCCGCCAGCTTGAGGATGGCCGCCGAAATTGATCAAAATATCCTGAACGGATTCAAGCGCTTTGACGACATGAAATCCGGGAATAGTGCGCACACTGCCGGCGCAAGTGCCTGCCTGACCGGCAGGCAGGCCATTCTCTTTGATCTGATAAATAAAAGCTGGGCGATGATATTTTTCAGCGATTTTTCCGGCGACAAGACCGGCGACGCCTATCGGCCAAGAAGCATCGCCCTCAAAAATCGTGTAACACTTAGAAGATCGATCGGACGCATCGGACTCAAGACGTTTTTCTGCCTCACCAATAAGTCTCGCCACTAATTCCTGCCTCTCACGATTTCGTGCATCTATATCTCTTGCGTATTTTATCGCTTCTTCATAAGTCTCGGCATTAAGGAGCGCGAAAGCAGTATTGGCATGATCCATTCGCCCTGCCGCATTCAGACGCGGACCAAGCATAAAACCAAGCGTCCATGGCTTGAGATTTGTGCTTAAATTATCCTGATTAAAATTTGGCTTGATGCCAGCTACTTCCATCAGCGCCTTAAGTCCCGGCCGTTGCGCCTGCGCTAACACAAAAAGACCGTATCTTACTAAAGTTCTATTTTCGCCAAGAAGCGGCATGATGTCAGTGATCGTCGCCATAGCGACAAGATCTAAGAACCACTTTTCTCGACCCTCGTCTATATCGGCTTTTTGATATAAAGCGCAGGCGATCTTAAAGGCAACTCCTGCTCCGCATAAATCCTTAAACGGATATTTATCGTCTTCCTGATGCGGGTTCACAAACGCATAGCAGAGAGGCGAAGAATCTATAACCCGATGATGATCAATGACAATCGTGTCTATATTGTTTTCTTTCGCCAGCGCAATCGGTTCGTGGCTCGTCGTGCCGCAATCTATCGTCACAATTAAATTGTACTCTGCCTGAATAAACTGCCGCACCGCGCCTTCGTTCAGACCGTAGCCTTCTTTTTCGCGGTCTGGCATATATATTCCCAAGTTACTCTTAGCAAAACCAATCTCTTTTAACGCATTATAAATAATCGTTGCGCCGCAGACGCCATCAGAATCATAATCGCCATAGACCATAACCTTTTCTTTCTTTTTAAGCGCTTCAAAAATTCGTGAGACGGCCTTCTCGGCATGCAATAATAAAAGCGGATCGTGCAGATCCGCCGAATAATCCGGATTAAAAAATTCGTCAATATCTTCTTGCGTTTTAAGCCCTCTCTGCCAGAGCAGATTGCGCGTTAGCGCAGAAAATTCGGGAAACTCCTTGCCGAACTCTTCAGGCGCTTGTTCTTTTGGATTCCAAGTTGCCATTCAGTTTAACGCTTCAATCCCCGGCAATGTCCCTTCTGTCAAAAAATCCAGCATCGCGCCGCCGGCGGTGGAAATAAAACTTACTTTATTCATCAGACCAAGCTCATCTAGAATTTGATAAGTATCTCCGCCCCCCACTACCGTGAAGGCCTTGGGAGTTGCTTTAGCGACTGCTGTGGCAATGCGCGCCGTTCCCTCGGCAAACTGCTTATTTTCTATATAACCCATCGGTCCGTTCCAGACCACCGTTTTAGATTCTGAAATAATCTTCGCAAACATGTCCTGCGTATCCGGTCCGATATCCAAAATTATCTCGTCGTGCGCAACATTTCCCGCGGCCTTTACCGCAAAGCCGTCGCTCGCATAGAAATCTTTCGCAACTTTCACGTCAACAGGTAAACGCAGATGGGGACTGGTGAACTGAATATGGCTCATCTTGCTTAAAACTTCATCTTCCACCAGCGACAAACCCACCGCAAGACCCCGCGCCTTAAGAGCAGTATTCGCAAGAGCTCCTCCCAAGCAAACATTATCGGCTATCGTTAAAAACTTCTCTAAAACGGCTATTTTAGTGGAAATTTTTACCCCGCCAATCAGCACAACAAGCGGCCGCTCTGGATCAGTAAGCAACTTGCGAAGCACATTAATTTCTTCTTCCAGCAGAAAACCGGCGTATGAAGGAATAAACTGGGGAACCCCAACGACCGAAGCATGTCTTCGATGGCACACCCCAAACGCCTCCTGCACAAAAATATCGGCAAGGCCAGCTAAATTTTGGGCAAAAATTTTATTATTGGCCTCTTCGCCCTTATAAAAACGAAGGTTTTCAAGCATCACTACTCGCTTTGTGGTCTTCCTAATCGCATCTTTCGCCCCACTGCCTACTGATTGTTGCACAAAAGCTACTTCTTCGCCAAGTAATCTGCTAAGATGCAAAGCTACTGGCCTTAACGAAAATTTAAGATCTACTTTACCTTCTGGCCGGCCGAGATGACTCGCGATGACAATCTTAACCGCACCTTTTTCAAACAAATAATTTATCGTCGGCAGTACTGCCTTTATCCTAAAATCCTCCACGACCCTTCCATCTTTCATGGTCACATTAAAATCAACTCGCAAAAGAACAATTTTACCTCTTATGTCTGCATCTTTAATGGTTTTCATGCTATACTCTTTATCATTGATGTAAATTCTTCAGCATCAAGGCTCGCTCCCCCGACAAGCAATCCATCTGCGCCGCCCTCTTTGATAAAGCTTGCCGCGTTTTTGTGATCTGTGCTCCCGCCGTATAAAACCAATAAATTATCCGCTGTTTTCCTATCAAAGAGCTCGCTTACGATTTTTCTAATAAAAATTTTTGCAGACAAAACATCGTCGCAAGTTGCGGGATGACCAGTCCCAATAGCCCAAACTGGCTCATAGGCAACCGTTATATTTTTTATCTGTGATTTCTTAACTCCACCCAGCGCTTCCACTAGCTGTTCTTTAACTTTCGGGTCAAGCTCTTTAGTCCAGCGACCTTTGGAGTCAAAGCTATCTCTTGATTCTTCGCCGATACAAAGTACTGCTTTTAATCCTGCTTTCAGCGCGGCTTTAAGTTTTTTGTTGATAACTTCATTTGTCTCGCCAAAATACTGTTTGCGTTCGGAGTGACCAACTATCACAAACTGACAACCGATCTCCTTGAGCATTGCCGGCGACACCGCTCCGGTATAGGCCCCTTTTTGTTCAAAATAGCAATCTTGCGCGCCAAGCTTCACAATTGACAACTGCGGGTTAACGGCAGTCAAATATGGAAATGGCGGGCACAAAACAACCTCCACGTTCTTTAAACCGTGCGCGCCTTGCTGAATAGCGCGCGCAAGACGCTCCGCTTCATCTTGCGTTGTGGGATTGCATTTCCAGTTTGCTACGATAAGTTTCTTAGTCATAAATTTTGAGTTTTGAATTTTGATTTTTAATATGTCTCAATACCCACCATGCTCCCAGTATTATAACTCCTATTATGATTACCCAGTCAAACTTACGAAAATATGCCTCAAGATGCGTCCAGTTTTCCCCCATTATAACACCGACGTACGCAAGAAAGTAGCTCCAGACAAAAGCTCCGGCGAAAGTGTAGATGGAAAATTTCCAGACGTTCATACGCGCAATACCCGCGGGAAAGGAAATAAACGTACGCACTACAGGCAGTACACGCGAAGCAAAAATTGTCAAAGTGCCGTATTTTTGGAACCAGCGATCGGCTAAATCCAAATCATTTTCCGTAACAAAGAAAAATTTTCCGTATTTTCCCAAAAATTTGCGTCCCCCGTAAAACCCAAAATAATAAGAAACAAGCGATCCTACCAGGTTGCCAAAAGCTCCCCAGAACGCAACCCACCACAAATTAAACTTTCCCGCAAATACCAAATACCCCGAAAAAGGCATTATCACTTCGGAAGGCACAGGAATATTCGCGCTCTCGAGAGCCATTAAAAATGCGATACCGGCATACCCAGTACTTTCTATAATAGAGATAATAATCCGCGATAACCATTCGAGAATAAATTCCATTTTATGTTAGATATTAATACTAGCTGCGCAGCAGGGCTGCTGCTCGTTCCGGCTCCACCGTTGAAACTTCTATGCCTGTACCTAATTCAAAACCGGCATTTATTTCTGTTTTCGGACGAATCTCAAAATGCCAGTGATACTGCGCATGATCCTGTCCATCTGTGGGCGCTGTGTGTAAAAAAAAGTTATACGGCGGATTGTCAAGTTTTTCATAAAATTTTTTTAGTATACCGTGAAATATCTCGGCAAGCGTGGAAATTTTTTTATCATCTATCGTTTCGAAATATGCGGCATGGTTTTGCGGGAAAATACGCACTTCGTACGCATCGCGCGAGATAAAAGGGCAGATAGCAATGAAGTCTTCATTTTCCACAACTATACGCACTTCTTCATCGCGCTCCCAATCAAGCATGGCGCAGTGCACGCACCTGTTGTGCTTGCGGTAGAACACACTTGCGCCCCTTAAGCTGCGCTTGGCATCTGAAGGCAAAATTGGGATAGCGATTAGTTGAGAGTGTGGATGGCTAAGCGACGCCCCTGCCTCTTTGCGGTGATTATGAAAAATCGAAATATATTTCACGCATTCGGCCCCTTTGAGCGCTAGATACCTTTCTTTATACGCCCGCAAAACTCCCTCTGTATTTTCCTGCGGCAAAAGCGCGAGGTGCTTATAGTGGTCTCTTGTGATAATTACTTCATGAAATCCTCTGCCGTCCTGAACGGAATAAGGCCCAACCTTAGTGATCACGCCGCAAGTGCCCTTGGCAAATGCCGGGTACTTATTGCGGATAACCTGCAGAGACCAATCTGTTCCGTCTTGATGCATTAAAACCGGCTCGGCATTGCCGCTTTTTTGCGGATCCTCAAACGGACAGGTTAATATATCGTCATCCACCTGCTCGCCGAATTTCTTTGCCTGCGGCCTATCGCCTCGCCCCTTTGCAATAACTACCCAGTTGCCGGTAACAAGGTCCCTGCGCAGTTCAGAAACGGCTCCGTTATTACTTGTATTACTTGTTCTTTTCTGTAATGCCATACTTATTTCTCCACAAATTCCACCTCACTATAAACAACTCTCTAAAAGTGTTCAGATACCCCATAAACGAAACGTGACTGCGCGGATCGTTTTGCCAATGAACTGGGATAGTGCCGACTTTATATCCTAGGCGTTTGGCAATGGCTAAAATTTCTATATCAAATCCCCAACGATTAATTTTTAGTCTTGGAAAAATATCCCGCACGGCCTCGGCGCTAAAGGCCTTGAAGCCGCATTGGGTGTCCCAAATGCCGGGCACTGCGAAAAGCTGGATTAAAAGATTGCCGATGTTCCCGATCATCCTGCGACGAAAAGACTGCGGTACGGCTTGCGAAGCGCCGACAACGTCTTTGGAATCGCGACTGCCAATAACGATATCGCAGCCCTCGGTAAAAAACGGCCGCATTTTTTCGATATGATCAATGCTCGTAGAATTATCGGCGTCCATAAAGATGCGGTATTTCCCGCGCGCCGCGAGCATGCCTTGCCGCACCACACCGCCCTTGCCTTTATTTTCTAAATTGTCAATAATCTCTAAATTCTTAACCAGCTGTTTGTATTTTTGCACCACATCAACCGTTTTGTCTGTGGACCCGTCGCTCACAACTATTATCTCGTAAGAATATTCTTGTGTGGACAAATATTTATCAACTGCAAGTAAAGTTGCGCCAATGCGCTTTTCTTCGTTATACGCGGGAATTATTACTGACAGATAAATTTCTCTCGGCATTACTTTCAGTATATCCTAGTTCCTAAAAATTTCCAAAAAGAAAAGCCCTGCTTAAAAGCAGGGCTCAAAATATAAATCTCCTCCTAAGTCTGTGTTTTCCATGAAAACCTCGTTTATAGGTAAACTTCGCGGCGATACTGGCTTTACTCAAACCTAAATAGTTCCGGGTTCCCGGCTTTATCCCAAGGGATAATTATTCCACATGAGTAGACTGGTCTTATCTCTTCGAAATACATGCCGCAACCCACATATCCACGTGTCTTAGCAGGATATGAACCAGGCAAGCGTAACTCGGTTACAGTGCCGCGCGCACCCTTCGGTATAGGAACGTTTTCTCTTGAACCTGTAGGATAATCTCTTAAGCATACTACTGTCGTGCCTACCTCCGGGTAATTAAATCCCTCGGGGGGATACCTATTATTACCAAGCTGTTCCCCATCGACCCATCGTATTGAAGTCATACTACTTCCTCCTCTTTGGTAACTTGTGCTTGAAATTTGAACGATGCTAATGTACGTTTGAAGTGCACCACCTCATAGTAAAATAGATTTATGAGGTA
>CAZDDE010000009.1:0-40558 GCA_964504205.1 uncultured Candidatus Saccharibacteria bacterium | reverse complement strand
AAGCCATACAGTTAGCTTATCCACAGTGGTGCACTTGACTACTAAATGCGGGTTTCCCGCGGATTAAATATCTTTGCATAATTTGCAAAACTTGTCAAGTCTTTTGGCGCTACTTTTTTAATGTCATAATGGGGCTATGCCAAAAGCTAAAGAACTTCCCAAAGCCTACGATCCCAAAATCACCGAGCAAAAAATCTATAACCTCTGGCTAAAGAGCGGATTTTTTAATCCGGATAAATTACCCAGAAGGCATAAAAAGCCATTTTGCATTACGATTCCTCCCCCCAATGTAACCGGGGAACTGCACATGGGGCATACGTTGCAACACGTTATTCACGATATTATTATTCGCCAAAAACGAATGGCGGGATTTAAAACCCTTTGGCTCCCGGGGACCGATCATGCTGGCATTGCCACGCAAAATAAAGTTGAGCAGAAGTTAAAAAAAGAAGGCAAAACCAGATTTGATTTAGGCCGCGAAAAGTTTGAAGAAGAAGTCTGGAGATGGAAAGAGCAATATGGAAACATTATTTTGGATCAAATGAAAAAACTCGGCAACTCCTGCGATTGGTCGCGACTGCGATTTACTATGGACGAAGATTACGCAAAAGCGGTGCAGGAAGCATTTATGCATTACTATAACAAAGGTTGGATTTATCGCGGTTTGCGAGTGGTTAACTGGTGCACGAGATGCGGCACATCGCTTTCAGATCTTGAACTGGAGCATAAGGAAGAACAAGGCAAGCTGTGGTTTATCAAGTATAATCTCAAAGCGAAAAACGAAAAGCGAAAAACTGACTACGTTGTTGTTGCTACGACTAGGCCGGAAACGATGCTTGGAGATGCAGCCGTGGCGGTGAATCCTCGTGATGAAAGATATAAAGATTTAATTGGACAGACTGTCGTTTTGCCGATTCAGAACCGCGAAATCCCAATCATTGCTGATCCGACAGTTGATCCTAAATTTGGCACAGGCGCGGTGAAAGTAACGCCGCTCCATGACTTTAATGACTGGGAAATTGCGCAGAGACATAGATTGCCCGGTTATAGAATAATAAATGAACGCGGGCGAATGACAAAAGAGGCGGGAATGATCTGCAATGGCCTCAATGTCCGCGAATGCCGCGAAAAAGTCGTGGAGGAACTTAAAGCACAGGGCCTGATGGAGAAAGAAGAGGATTTCTCTCATCAAGTCCCGCACTGCTACCGATGCAACGCTGTTATTCAGCCGCTGGCGAATCAGCAGTGGTTTTTAAAAATGCCCGAGCTTGCAAAAGCCGCCATTAAAGCCGTAAAAAATGGCGAGGTGAAGTTTATTCCCAAGCGTTGGGAAAAAGTCTATCTTGATTGGCTAGAAAACACGCGCGATTGGTGCATCTCCAGACAGCTTTGGTGGGGCCACAGAATCCCCGTAGAAAATAGCGAAGATGTGCTAGATACTTGGTTTTCAAGCGCCTTGTGGCCGTTTGCCACGCTTGGCTGGCCCTCCTTCGCCAAGACTACGGAGGGCAAGCCATCAAAAAGCGACTTAAAAACTTTTTTCCCCACACAAATACTAATAACCGACCGTGGTATAATAAATTTATGGGTGGCCAGAATGATTTTCTCATCGTTTGAGTTTCTCGGCAAAAAACCGTTTGGTGATGTCGTTATTCATGCCACAGTTCTTGCAAAAGACGGACAAAGAATGTCAAAGTCTCTTGGCACGGGCGTTGATCCCATAGAACTGATCAATAAATATGGAGCTGATGCAACAAGATTTGGCATGATCTACCAAGCAATGGGAGGGCAAGATATTAGATTTGCCGAGGAACATATTGTCGCCGGTCGCAAGTTTTGTAATAAATTATGGAATATAGCGCGGTTCACGCAGTTTCAAATTTCTAATTCCGAATTTCTAATTTCTAATAAAATTCCAAATCCCAAATCCCAATACGCTAAAAAAATACTAACCCAGCTTAAAAAGACAGCGAAGACTGTGGGCGATGACATAGAACAATATCGCTTTGGTCATGCGGCGCATGTGTTGTACGATTTTGTCTGGCACGACTTTGCGGACATATATATCGAAGCGAGCAAAAAAGAAAAAAACAAAAAAGTGCTTATGCATGTGCTAGCCCAAACACTAAAGCTGCTTCACCCGTTTGTGCCCTTTATTACTGAAGAAATTTATCAGACCCTGCCGATTAAAAACAAAGCTCTGCTGCTTGTAGAAAAGTGGCCGCAGTTTTGAATTTTGAATCTTGAATCTTGAATTTTTACTTTACATACCGCTGGCCATTCTACCCAGTCTCATCTGGCTCTTTTTTTACTTACGCAAAGACAAGCATCCCGAACCGAAATCAATGGTTCTTAAAATTTTTATCTGGGGAATACTCATTGCCTTTCCGGCAGTTATAATAGAAAATGCCGCTATAGACATCTTCGAAAACTTAGTATTCCCCCAAGTCCTGCGCACCGCAATACTCTATATTGTAATCGTAGCTGTCACAGAGGAAGCTCTGAAATTTCTAGTCGTTTATTCCCGCGTCTTAAACCGAACAACGGAATTAGATGAGCCAATTGATGCAATGGTCTACATGATAATTACCGCCCTTGGTTTTGCCGCGATAGAGAATGTGCTCATCGTAACGCCAATGTTCCAGGAAAATTTTCCCGCAGGATTAAATATTCTCCTTACCAGATTTGTCGGTGCAACCTTCCTGCATGCCCTTGCTTCAGCCGTAATTGGCTACTACCTCGCTTTGTCGCTCTTTCATCCCAAAAAAAGATTTCCACTACTTATCCACGGTTTTACTATTGCCATACTTCTGCACGGATTTTATAATATATTTGTAGTGTACATGCAGGATAATTTTTTCTTTGTCTTTCCTACTGCGGTATTAATTTTCTCAACTGCAATCGTCATATCATCCTTTATTAAAAAACTATTAAAAATGAAGTCTATAAGCTTATGAACTTTTTTCAAAAACTTACCGGGTCATTAAAAATGCCGGCGGAGGAAAACTTTTTACCCGAACAATCCCAGCCCACCCCCCAAAGGACGCAACCTCCCGCTCCCGAACCTCCTGCACGCGAAGAACCTGCGGAAATCAAGGCTAAAACTACAAGCTTTGCACAAATGCTTGTTGCAGATAAAGATAATGGCACCAGCGAAGAAAATGACGCTAGTTATAGCGATAAGGACAATGCGGACGAAGATGCGGTAGAAGAAACAGTACCGGAAGATACTGGGGTTAATCTTACAACAGCAGAATTGGCGAGCGCGCACACTGTCCATAGGCGTCACTTAAACCCTATAAAAAAATTATCTAGTTTACGTCTAAGGAAGGAGCCTGAAGAGAAAAAACATATCGAAGCGGAATCGCCGGAAGGCCAGCTTGCTATTGATGTTTATGAAACTCCGGAGGAAATAGTAATAAAATCCACCATCGCCGGCGTAAAACCGGAAAATCTTGACGTTGGCATTGAAGACAATACTGTAAACATTCGCGGCTCAAGGCATAATGAGGAAAAAGTTAAGGGCGAAGATTACTTCTATCAGGAGTGCTACTGGGGCACTTTCTCGCGATCTGTTATTCTGCCTGTAGAAGTAGATGCGGAAAAATCCCAGGCTTCGTTAAAAGACGGCATCTTAACTATTCGCCTGCCTAAAATCATCAAGGAGAAAGAAACGAAAATTAAGGTACTTTCGTAATTACCTCTCTTACTATTTCCCGATCATCCCAAGAGATTGCCCCATCCTTCGTCATCATCAACGGCTCCGCGCCTTTGCCGGTTATTATAACCACATCGTTTGGCTTTGCGAGTTGTAAAGCTTTTTTTATTGCCGCGCGGCGGTCAATAATTCTTTCGTAACTGGTAACTGGTAACTGGTAACTGGTCATACCTCCTTCTATATCGTCTAGTATTTCTTCTGGTTTTTCGTCATAGGGGTCCTCGTCAGTGAGAATAATCCGATCGCAGTATTGCGCAGCAATTTTACCCATCTCCGGTCGCTTCCATTTGTCGCGCCCCCCTCCCGCAGCTCCTAACACGCAAATCATTCTTGATTCTTTTATGGTTTTGTACACTTTTTGGAGTGCGTCTGGCGTATGCGCGTAATCAACTATTACCGTAAACGGCTTTTGCACGACGATTTCCATCCTTCCCGGCACGCCCTTAAAATTCTCTAAGGCCTGCTTGATCACTCCCGAATCAACACCCTGCGCTAGACAAGCAGAAGCGGCGGCCAGGGCATTAGACAAATTAAACTCACCCGGCAAATGTATTTTAAGATGAAGTTCGTTAGACTTTATGTTATATCCGTATTTTTTGCCCTGGCATAAATTTGCGAAATACCCTGCGTTCTCATCATCCAAGTTTATGACTGCGGACTTTGCGATTTTAAACAATTCTCCTTTAGCTCTTTTGTAACTCTCAAATCCGCCATGCCGCTCAATGTGTTCCGGTTTTAAATTTGTAAAGACCGCAAGATCAAATTCAATAAATTTGTGCCGCGCTTGCTTAATCCCCTCGGAAGTTACTTCTACCACCGCGTACTCGCAACCTGCCCTTATCGCATCGCGCAAGAATTTTTGAACTTTCATCCGCCCGGGCATTGTCATTTTGAGCATATTTTTCCATTCCCTATCTCCGATCTTAAAACGCAGGGAGGAAATACTCGCTACTCGATATCCGGCTTTTTCCAAAATATCACTGATCATATGCACCACTGTTGTTTTCCCAGTAGTCCCTGTAACCCCGATAACTTTAATTTTCCTCTTGGGAAAACCATAAATTAGCGCACCCAAAAATGGCCAGAATTGATGATACAAATCCAGTAAAAGTTGCGGTACCAATTTTTTTACTATGTCTTTCACCGCTAACATAATACACTTTAATTGCGAAACAAAAAAGCCCCTCATCTGCGGGGGCAACGTATTTATCCCTCTCGCCAGCCGTAAAATTCAAGAATATGCCTTTCAGTATCTGTGTTGATAGGAAAAGGAGAAACATTAAACCGCAACAAGTACTGGTAGTTCTTCTTCCCGATGTACGGCTCGTCTATTGCGGATGGGCCCTCCACAATTTCAAACTCAACCGAACGAAAAGCGTTAAGATCATTGCGCTTAAAATTCGCGTTGGTAAAAAAGTCGCTCTTGTTCGTATCAAAGAACTCAAACTTAATCCTTGCGCCATCCAACTCAAATCTAAAATCCACTTTCAGACGGAGGACTTGCCCGCCGCCAAACTTCATTATTCCAGTGCCGTCTTTATTAAACTCAACCCTGCACAAAAAATCATACCACCACGGTTCACCATTCCAATCCGAGCTAGTCAAAACCTCTAACACGTTCATCTTCGCTCCCTTGAAAAAGACTAAATCAATCCTAACAAAGCTCCAGTCTTTAGTCCATGGACACAAAAGGCGGTAGAAACCGCCTTTTGTTGGACGAATTTAACGACCCAATTACTGTACTTCTCCACTGTTTCCTTCGCCTTCTTGCAGTTTTTGAATAATCAACTGTTCCAGATTTTGAATTCTTGAGAATGAATCGTCATCGGCCTTTCTTGTCTTGCGGATAAATTTACTCAAAAGATCCATCAGGTCGTCTGCATATTCATTCAATGTTTCGTTCGCTTCGCGATAATCTCCGCTATCAAAGGCATCAATTACTTCTTGAAGGGCCCCCTCCACCGCCGTTCGGATACTCTCGTCCTTCACCTTTTTGATCATCTTTTTAATATCCCTGATCCTGAAAATAGTACCCTCGATTTCTCCTGGGTGTACGTTTAAATTTTCGGATGTATCCCGAGATATTTCCATCGCCTCTTCAAATTCACCTCTGTCATAATGGCTTTTCACGAGATCCAAAGAACTGCGCAATTCTGCAACTGTTGCCTGGACTCTTTCAAGATTTAATCCAAGCGCTTTCACGGATTTCGTTGCAATCATCTTTTCCAGGCGCTTCAAGCTTCTAGTCATATCTTTATACTCTTTGGGAAACTCGTACACAAAACGGATTTCGTCGATCTCATCCCAAAAACGACCGTCGTAAAACTCCTGAAGGGCAATGCGAAGATCTGAATTTTCAGTAGCAGGATTTGAAAGAACGGCCTTAATCCTATCAAGATCCGCACTGATCTCGCCAAGTTTTGCAACAGCATCCTGGCTATTTACTATTTTCTTCAGTCTGGCTAGTCCTATTTTTACTTGCCCTTTAAGATCGCGAATTTCACCCAAAACTCTCTTCACTTCCTGTGGATCAACAAAATTTCCATTATATGTATTCTCTTCTGGTTCAGGTTCTAATTGAAGCGGTTGCTCAATTACAGGCGCCACGGTCTCCTGAAACGCAGGCGGTGACGGCTCAACACTCGGCGTAGATGTTGTTTCTTGCGCAAGATGCTTAATACTTGCAAGATATATTTCCCCACCACTTAGAGAGTTAAGCCCCTCCACTCCCAAAACTAAACTGACAACTAAAATGAGTTGTCCTAAAAATAAACCAAGATTCATAGAGTTTTCTAATTTTAATTAAAAAATTTCAGACCTTTCAAAATATATTTCTATTATACCATGGAACTGTTGCAATCTTAGAATAGTCCTCTTGCTTCTTCCCAAAACTCTGGGTGGCCGGCTTCCTGTTTAAGCCACGCCCACCATTCTACGCCCCAGAGGTAAGTTTGGGAGTAGCCGACTTCACGGGCGTATTGGATGTGCTTTTGAAAGCGCTCAAGACCAAAACGATTAAATTGCCGCTCAAGCGTCTCTACGCTTACCGGGATACCTGCCGTCCACGGCTCGGCTTGCAGTTCTACTACTATAATATCTTTGATATTGGGCAAAAGACGTTTCAGCCAAGCGGCTTTTTTGCGGTAGAAAATACTGGGCAGAAAGTCGTAGCTAAAAAAACCAATGCCTTTTCCTTTCACAACTTTATACATAGTCGTCCCGAATATATCCCCCTGTGACCCAGCGGCAAGCCACAAGCTCATCTCCCCGCTATCCGTGGTTACTATGGGCCTTGAACTATCAAGCGATCGGACGAAAGTAGTCTCGTCTTGAAAAAATTCTTCGTCCTGCGGCGGACAAATCCCAAACGGGAATAAAGGCTCGTTTTCCACCTGCCAAGCCCAGATTGCCGTTTCGTTTTTATAGCGAGCGATCACTTCCTCCAGCATTTCCAGCACCGCCTGATTCTGCGCCTCGCGGCTTAAATCTGCTGCCCACGCTGGAACATGGCACTCCGGCCAGCGCGGGAGCTTGCGCCCGATCGCCAGCAGAATTTTCGCCTCGCGCTTTTTAGCTTCTTCGATTTGCCAGTCTAAAACTTCAAAGTTAAATTCTCCTTTCTTGGGCTCAACCTCCGTCCAATACGCAGAAAGGCGGATGTGCTTTGCGCCAAGACCATCCAGAATATCTAAATATGTTTTTTGCCAATCTAAGCCAAAACCTTCAGCTTGCCGCTTACTGAAAGTAACGCCAAATACAGTGTCTTGAACCGGTTGTTCCGGAATTGCAAAAAAAGTAACGGCAACTCCTGATATGAATAAAGCGAGGGAAAGTAAACAAAATTTAAGAAATTTAATCATAGAGCCAACATAACAATTCCCAAGACAATAAGCCCCGCGCCAACCGACTTTGCAACTGCCACCCCTATATCAATTTTCTCTTTGACAACTCCGGGGAATTTTTTACTTAAAAAAACTGCGCCTAAAAATACCAGTGCGAATTGCACGCCCTGCAAAGCGTTGACTATCGCGACCTCACTGATTCGCGCTGTGGCTATCGCAAGGTGCAGCAACAGGGCGGCAACTCCTCCAGCCGCATTTTTCGCGATAAAAATTCCTCCAGTTTTCTTGGGCGGAACCTTTTTATGCGCCAGTATAATCGTGCGAACTTGCGGGGAAAATAAAAACGCCAAAGCAAATATCGCGCCGCCAAGTTTGATCCAGAGAAACGCGCTCATAAACGGCTGAACGCCAAACAAAAACTTGGCAAAAACAAAATAAAGGCCAAATAGGGCTGATGATAATGCGACGAGCCCAATGATTTTTGCGTTATGCAAAGCGCGCTCGTATTGATCAAACGCCACGATCAGACTTCCGGCGAAAAGTAAAATGAACGCAAAAAATTCGCCGCGCGCGGGCAATTCGCCAGAGCCGATATAAGTAAACGCAAGGGTAAATAGCGGAGTAAGCCCTCCCAGCGCAATACCGACACGCGAAACTTCGCCAGTTTTAAGCGCTGTAAAAAACAAAAACAGCGCAATGATAAACAATATGCCGGCAAAAATACCAAGAAAAATAATTCCCGGATGCGGTATTAAAAATCCGAACGGAGCAAAGATGAAAGCGGCGAGGCCCAAAATTCCCGTATAAAAAGCATAAACCCGCGCGTCGGGAAGAGGCTTCGCTAAAAGATATTTATCGGTTATCGTTGCCGCGGAAAAAGTAATGTACGCGGCAAGGGCAAGAAGAATCCACATTAAAATATGCCTTTTATCTTATGACGCAAATTGTAAAGCCCATACCAAAGCGGCTGAAAGATATAATCGAATGAACCTACGTAATGCACTTCTCGACCGCCAAAACCGCGCTTAAAGCGCGTAACTCCGGGCCATTTCTGTTCATCTATGCCCCAAAAATCGTAGCTTTTACAGCCGCGCTCCTTCGCATATTTTATCGTCTCCCAGTGCAGAAGATACGGCGCCATTAAACTGCGATATGCATAGTCCGAAGCGCCATGCAGGTAGTACGCGGTATCGCCATAAAATAAAATTATATTCGCCGCGATTACTTCTTCTTGGCATTCGGCAGTAAATAATTTGGCTATAGGCAGATCCAGCAATTTTTCATAATACTCTTTTGCATGAGAACTGAAGTCATCTCTTTGTGCGGTTTTTTTTAGCAGTTCCCAAAACTTTTCAAATACAGAAGAGGTTTCCCTTAATTCATAATTCTTAATTCTAAATTCCTTATTCTCCGCCACCCTTATATTATACCGCGTCTTCTGGTGCATCGTCTTCAGCAATTCATCTTCCCGTTTAGTTAAGTCCAAAATAATAGTCGTCTGCGGCTGAACTTCTTTTCTAACTCTATGCAATCCCCACCCCTCAAGATGTTCTATAAAATTTGTATACTCGATCTTCTCAAGCATTAGTTCGAGTTTTAAAAAAACTATACGTTCTCTCTTGGCGATTTGTATTGCATCTGTTAGAACGTCTGTTACTACTGCGGCATAATTCTTCCCTTCTGGCAGTCCGGCACTGTACAAGTAGCTCGCGCCAAAAACAAGCGGTATCTTTACGATAAGAGAGCCGTGATAAGTACGCCAAACTGTTCTTCCAAGATCCTTCTGAAACTCCTCCCACTCTTTAGATTGCAAAAAATGGCTTGTCATTTCCCTAAAATCTTCAATGCCTCCTTTACTTTATTTTCCACCCCCCCAACGCTCGCCGGCATTGCCTGCAGAGCTTGCTGGGCTTGATAACGCGAATAGCCAAGACCGATAAGCGCGTCTATCACATCCCCGCTCTCGCGGAGAGCTCCGCCGTCATCACCAGCAAAATCTTCCATTTTATCCTTGAGTTCCAGAACGATGCGACTCGCAATTTTAGGACCAATGCCAGAAACGCGCGGCAGTAAAGAGGGATCGCCGCTCGCGATCGCTTTTTGAATTGTTTCAAGCTTCCCCGCGGAAAGCACCCCCAGAGCTGTTTTTGGCCCAATGCCGGAAACTCCCAGCAAAACTTCAAAGAAATCGCGGTCCTGGCGCGTCTTAAAGCCATAAAGAGTGTGCGCGTCTTCGCGCACATGCAGGTGCGTAAAAAACTCTACCGGCGCACCGAACTTGTATGAACTTATTATACTGGCGGGGCAGTATACTTTATATCCGGTATTGCCGCAGAGAACCTCCAAGAAATCCGCGCCAATATACAAAATTTCGCCTTTCATAAAAGAAATCACGTTCTAATTATAGCCCAAAGGCGACTAAATAAAAACCCCGATTTTATTCGGGGTTATCTGGGACTTCAGTTTGCGGAGGAGGGCCACCCTGCGACTGTGCGGCCTGAAGTTTTTCGGAAATTACGCGCATCTCATCTTCGGTCAAGAAGCCTTCGTCGACCGCAATCTGAAACGCCATAGTCATATCTTGATATGCCTGATACAGCTGCGCGATTTCTTCACTGCGAATTACCGAGAGCTGGACCGGCTCAACATAGTCGAGCCACCCTTCAATCGGCGCGCCCTTTAACATCTTTACTTTATTCGCGTCGGCAGAGTAACCAGACTGGGAACCGTCGGGATAGGAAACCTGAACCTGAACAGCACTCGGCTCATTTGCATCAGCAACAAATTTCGCTGTATAGGACATGACTTGTTTGAGCAGGATTAAGACCTTATTGTTATATTGTTCGATTTCCTGCTCGTTTAGTCCCAAATCGCCATATACCATAAGGCCATAACTATAGAGCGCGCCAGATTTCTCTGGAATCTCTCCCTCTATTCTCTCTGGTTGGATCCGGAATTTTGCAAACCCTTCACTCTTTGTGTTTAGAAGCGCAACGAGCGACGCGGCGTGCTCTTCCGGGTTTGCGCCGGTAATCTGCGTATAGTCAATCTCAAGGCTTGGCGGAATCTCGGGACCTGCGGAAACTGCGGTTGGAGTATTCTCCGGTCGGGGATTCTTCGGCAAAGTTAAAGGCGAATTGCCCTTGCCCTCTCCTCCCGCACCACATGCCACCACCGCCAAGACACCGACAAGAAACACTACTGGAATCACTACCCCGCGAAATACTTTCCTCAATACTTGCATCATTCCTCCTTTTCCGCCTGGTCTTTTTCTTGAGGCTGGCTGTCCTGTTTCAAAAGTTCTCTCATTAAGCTTTGCGGAACTAAAAGGAGTTGCTCAGCCTTGTCAGCCTGCGTTCCTACATAAATAGCCCAGTTATCCGGGTACTTCCGCAGATTTTGCACGTCGTTTTCTTTCGCTTCGTAAAGAAACCCGTGCGCAAAACCCGCTTGATCAATTGGATTTGGGAAGATAACCCGCACTGTGATGCCCTTCGCTGTATCATCCCATTCCGCCGTGCGAATGAAAAGATTCTTTATATTATCCCAGTGCATCTCAACCTTAAACTGTTTAACAATCTGCCTTTCAGCATCTCCATCCGTTTTGTAAATACTAGGGTCGGTAACCAACACCGTATATTTCCAGATGTCGCTTTTGCTGTCGTACCCGTCAAAAAATACCAGGTCAAAATCGTTTGCCGCACGATCGTTGAGAAAATCAACGAGCGAAGTAACTTTTTCCAAAGGCGTCTTGCCGTCAATCTCCGTTACCTTCACGCGATTCATTGAAGGATAAAAAGCAAACAGCGGCTCGGTGCGGACAACCTCCTTCCAAGCTTCGCTATTTTTTCTTATCTTGGAAATATCATCCTTTTCGGCTTTGTGCACGCGCCCTTGCTCCAGACCCGCCTTATCCAGCGCGATTGGGAAAATCACTTTTACTGTAATCACTTTTGCGCTTTCATCAAACTTTACGGTTTCCACAAATATCCTACCGATAATGTCGGAAAACACCTGCCGCTTCAACTGCACGCTTTGCTGGCCCGTCGAATCAGCAAAACTTACTTCCCCCTCCAGTAGAATATCGGGCTCGTTCACCATAACAGTATAAAGCCAAGATCCTTCTTTAGAATCATGCGCACTTAGAGAGACCCTTGCGAAATCGTTATTTTTTTGCGCGTTCAGATACTTGACTAGTGAAGAGACTTTCTCAGAGGGCGTTGCTCCGGTAATCTGTGAACTTGGGGGCGGGGGAGCCCACGAAGTGGGCATCCACCCCATCTTTACCAGCAACATCCCAAGCGCAAGTAAAATTGCTATAACGACAAGCCATTTGCCAAATCGTCCAGCGTTACGCATTGTTCATCCTCCCCTTAGAAAACTCGGGGTCGTAAAACTTATTAGGAGAGCCAACGTCCGGCCATAGATTTTCGTGCTCCGCCCTTAAAGGCTTTACTTTTGCTTTAAGTTCGTTCCACATATCATCAAGGTCCCCGCCAGTAACCTCGCCCTTTGCTACCACTTTTTCTACCATAGGAGGTATAACATCCTTATTAAGATAGATGAGACGCCAATCATCAACGTATGCCTGACCGAGCGCAATAAGGAGATTGCGCTGTTTGCGCCTAAACAATCCGAGTCCGGCCATTCCGCCGGATTGCCTAGCAGGACCGTCAGCACCTTCGGGCAGAGAAAGAACCATCTCTCCGTATTCCTCATAGCGACGGTATTCTTCTTCTGCCTTCGCCTTAAGTTCTTTAATCTTAGTTTGAACTGCCTTCTTCTCTGTCCCAGAAACTTCTTTCAATGTTTTCTCGATTCCTTCTCTCTCCGTATCAGATCTAGTTTTTCTCGGAACCATGGACCATTTATACATCATCTGCAAACCGATGTTGCTTCCGTTCTCCACGTCTCTACTAACTCCCGGCCCGTTGTCGTGAGATTCCAAGAAAATGCGTTCGGCAGCAACCGATCCGAGAGAAACACGCATCAGTCCTTCGATTTTACGCTGATCAAGATCGGCCCATTCCTCTTCATCTTTAGGCGCATGCGCCACCAAACCGAGCTTCTCTCCGCGGCGAACCACGGAAATAAAGGTCGGGGTTTGAAAATCGCCGCAGAAGTAGAAAAGTGTCAGAAGATGGCCTCCGACCTCGTGTAAACCGGTATTGCTTTGAATTTTCTTTACCACAACTTCTTTCTTAGCCGTAAGCGGAGCATCAGTGGCAACACCATGTTGCTTTTCAGCCAACGCCTCTACAATATCTTCCCAAGTGGCCCAAACCGTATCCCACCCAGCATTCTGTATAAGTGGTTCAGATCGAGCCCATTCGTGCTCTTCCGTTTCATCAAACGGCTGGCCTTCTTCCTTTTTGTCTTTTAACTGCTCTATGCGATTTATCTTGGAAGAACGAATCGCAACGGCACGGCGAAGCATAGACTCGAGGTCTGCCGGGGAGAAGCCCCTCGTTGATTTCGCAATCTCCATGATTTTTTCATCGGTTTCAAGACTTGGCTCGTGCGCAATTCCCGGCTCTCCGTATTCGTTCTTATACTCCTTGAGGTAGAACTTAAGAATGTCTGCCCTCCCGACCTCATCGGGCATCACGAACTTCACGCGCTCTTCAATCCTTCCTGAACGCGTAACTGCTTCATCCAGCATTTGGGGCATATTCGTTGCGATCATAAAAAGAACCTTGTGAGACTCTGGCTTTGCAGGACCAAAACGGAAAGAAATTGTGCGCCCCTGCCATCTTGTTGGCAGTGCGAATGGATACTTTAAACTAAGTGGGACAAACATAAATGGCGGGAGGAGCCACAAAACATCTAGGAGGTAATTCATTCTATTTCTAAAGAACCTTGACCAGAATGGCGGGGCCTCAAATCCATCAATCCATGGCAGAAACACGAATAAAGCCATTCCCCCGCCCCCCATCATACCTGGAAACATATAGGGATTGGTGGTGGGAATAGTATTAACCTGGCCCTGGCGCAATCCTACAGAGTAGGGAGTGATGGGTGTCAAGCCGCAGGATGAAATGCTTCCATGTTCATCATATTTAAAAAGCGACCAAAATTCGTCTGTCCGCATCATGCCGGGCATTCCGGAAGTCGTCATGCCTCGTCTGCGAAATACCTGTTCAGCTTCATCAATAAATACCATTACCCGCCCATACTCTTTTGCCAGACCATGAGCTTTCCACTTCAGAAAAAGTGCCACTAAAATGTCTATCCCCATAAATGTAGCGATGAAAGCGGAACCGCTGGTAATTATAATCGGGGCATTCAGGATGCTGGCGGCCCATTTGGCAAAAAGGGTTTTCCCTGTGCCGGGAGGTCCTTCAAGCACCACGCCCCGCGGCGGCTTTGCTCCTTTGCGCCAAAGCTCTTCACCCTTTTTTGAGGCGAAGAGATACAAGACTCGCTCAAGTTGTTTTCGCGCATAAGGCTGTCCGCGAACTTCTTTACCTTCGTCTGCCTTCCCTTCACCGGGAAGCATTACTTTAATCTGCATGATATTGATGACCGCGAGAGGCCCAAACATCATGAAAAAATTTGACACCATGAAGAGGGGCATCATCAAAAGGAACGGAGCTTGCTGAATGAAAAAAATCGCGCCAAAAAGTCCCAGAAACATTGTCATCGCATGTAGCGCAAAGAGCAACACGAACACTAAGAACTTTGGGACAAACCAGATAATCAATCCCCATGCGATAAGGAGCGTCATCGCCGAAAGAGCAACTGGCTCTACTCGCGTAATTTGAATACCGTCGTCTGCCCTGGGCAGAAAAATTGTAAATGCTTCGCTTGGATATTCTGCGCGGCCGATCAGTTTCATCATTAGAAAGTGATAAGACATAAAAAGAACCACTACGAGGACTGTTTTTAAGAAACTCTCCTGGTTCTTGCGCATATTATGGCTTGCAAGCATCTCGCGGTTAAACCGAAAGGCCTGCTGCATAAACTTCGGTGGTCCTTTCCGCTTGTCGATACGAAGGTATCCAATCATAAGAAGTGAGGCAACCAAAAAAAGAATGAAGCCGTAGAGCATCCCAACAAACATAGAGGAGGAGGCTCCCGCCGCCCAAAGTGCTGCCGTGAGCGCCGTTAAAATAGGAAACAGTAACATCGCCCCTATAGAAAACTGAATCATGTGGGAACCCGTAAACTCAATCACGGGATTCAAGAATGCGGGACGGGGAACAAGATACGCTTCCCTTGCGCCTTCGTTTTGCCTTTGCTTACCGTTTTTCGCAGACATCTTTCTCCTTCTTGCAGAAACTAAATTTTCAATGAACTGAAAACAAGCCTCTTGGCTTGCTCCCATCTCCTGGTATTTGCAGGAAAGGGGGGCAAGCCAAGAAAGCCCTACTAGGGATAGAGTCGAAGCCCCGCAGGTGCGGAGTTGCCCTTTCCTTTCTATAGGTACTATAGGTACAAAAAAGTGTTTAATTGATAATACACCACATTAGCAAGGTACTGTTACTTCTGTCAACGGTCAAAGCTGATTGACAATTAAGCTGTTATGTATTTTGATAGTAGTAAATTGTAAAATGTCCTTTAACAAAAAGGTAGGGTGGAAGAATGTTATCTAAAAAAAATCTGCTGGCGCGGCTTATCGCAGACCTACAGCTTTTAAAACAGCCGGAAGGATGGCTTACCGCTGGGCGCTGCAATCGCGACCAAACTTCGCTACAGCCCGATACTTGGACAGAAGATCGCGAGCCAACCTTTGATTGGCTTTTTGGCCGGGATTCGCTTATTACGTCCTTAGAGCTTCTGCCGTTTGGCAATGGACCCCAAATTGCCAGAGCGACCCTCAAGGCTTTGGCGGCACTGCAGGGGAAACACCATAACTGGAAAAGCGAGGAGCAACCGGGGCGGATCATACACGAAGCCCGCTCAACCGAACTCCTTAAATCCGACATTCCTTACTGGAAATTCCCCTACTATGGCAGTGTAGATGCCACTCCTCTATTTATTATTCTTGCCTCGGAGTATGCGCTGAAAACAGGAGATTGGGATTTTATTCGCGCTTTGTGGGAAAATCTTTCCGGCGCCGCGCGCTGGATGAAAGAATGGGGAGATCTTGACGGCGATTATTTTATTGAATGTCAAAAACTAAACCCCCACGGCATTACAAATCAGGTCTGGAAAGACCACACGCCTTTTTGCGGCGTACCCGAATATCCAGTTGCCATTGTTGAAATCCAGGGCTACGCCTATCTTGCCTGGCGAAGAATGCAGCGCATGGCCGCGCATCTTGATTTGCAAGAATGGCGCGAATACCATCGCCATGCCGAGGCTCTCCGCCAAAATTTTGACGAGTTTTTCTGGCTTCCCGAAAAAAAGTTTTTTGCCCTTGCGCTAGACGCAGAAAAAAAACCTATTGATACCGTGACATCCAATCAAGGACATTTGCTTTTTACAGGTCTTGTTGGCGGCGCGCGCGCAACAGCGGTTGTTGAACGTCTCCGCCAGACCGACCTGTGGACGCCCTATGGCATTCGCACACTTTCAGATAAAGAACTATGCTTCAACCCTTACCTCTACCATCTTGGCTCAATTTGGTTCCACGACAACTGGCTTATCTGGTGGGGACTCAATCGTTATCCGGAATTCAGAGATGAGGCCGAGGAACTCAAAAAAAACTTAACCCATACCGCACAGCTTCTCGAGGAAGCTCCTGAACTTCATGCTTGCGAGAATGGCAAGCTTAAAACAACCGCACACGTTGCGGGGTGGGGAACAAAACCAGCGAACCATGTTCAGGCGTGGTCGGCAGCCGCAATCCTAAATCTTCTGACTGAAGATTTGTCAGAAGAAGAACGTATGAGAATTGTGATATAAGGAGGTGGGAAAAATGGCAATGCGAACCGTTACATTTGAATATCTTGCCGGAAAAAAAATAAGCGGCACTATCTTGGAGGTTTTTCCTGACGGCACGCTACTCGTAACTCCCGACGCAATACCGGAAGAGTGGCGAGGGGACAATCCAGAGCAAAAAGTTCCTTTCTGCTTTCATGTAGATCCGAGGGCCTTTCTTTTGAGTGACTCTGAAACCGGAAAAGAATACAGGGCATACGAGAGAATGGTTACGGCTCTTCCCAATACAAAATGGCGCAATCTGCCAGCAAGCCTTGCGGCAAAAGGGCTTGAATTTTATGACAAAGCTTTGCAAGCGGCGCCGAGGTTTAATGCCTCTTGCAATTCAAGAATCAGATACTTCGAGAAATCCAGTAAATCCTCTGATGCCATAGACGGTTTCGAATATTCTGCTGCCCCGGGGCGATTTATAATGATTGCCAGGCACCACAAGAACCCGGATATTCTTTTTCTAAGCTGCGAGGGCTGGCCCGACAGAGCATCAGGAAACCCAGATCCCAGGTGGCAGTCTGTGTATCTTCTAGATGTTAAAGATCCCGATAACTACAAGATTCTCCGCTATCCCCTGCCCGCATCCTCATATCAGCCCGAGGGAGAAGAATGTCTTTACGGACATTCCGGTTTTTTTAGCGAGGACGGAAGGTTCTTTTACGCGGTCCTTTACGGTTTTGAAGAAGAAGGCGGGGGGCTCTGGGTAGTTGATACCCAGAAAAAAAACTTCTGGGAAGACAACGAAGCTTTCTCTCAAATATTCTCCTGGGATCATGCGCTCACCTTCCTTATAATGCCGAAGTTTGAAGGGTCTCCTTATAACACGGTGATTATGACAGGAAAAGAGGTCAAAGACGACTTTGCCATGACCTTAAATGCTCTTAAAATAAGCTTTGACGGCTTGGAATCAGAGCTTATTGGAAAAGAAAGGCTGGTCAGGATGATAGGCTGGAATCCGGTTCCTTTCGCATATGAATGGACATCTCCAGAAGAAATACTGGTGTACGTAGAAACATACTTCAATTTTGAAAGCGAAGTTGTGCCTAGAGTTAAAAACGTCTATGCAGTTCCGCTAAAACTGAGCTAAAGAAATAAAAAAATCCCCGGTGCGATCGGGGATTTTACTTTGGCGTAACGCCTTTCCATTTCTCCGCCTCTTCTCCTGTCCAGTATTTGTTAAGAAACTCTGTCTGCAGTTTATATGCTGGTTTTTCGTAGGGGTGGTAACTCGCAATAAAATGCGCAAGTTTTCTCGGAGTAAACCAACGCTTGGTTATAATTGCCCTAAGAATTAGGCACAATGCAATGGCAATATACTGCAACATATACCAAGGCAACCCTTTCTCGGCCTCGTGTCTTGCATGGAAAATCTCGTGCAGAAGTAGTGCAAGCCGCACCGGGTGACATGCAGGATTCTGCACTATCCACGATTTGCTTGATGCAAAAATTGTATAGCCAATAGTTATTGCCTGTGCGCCTAACATGGCGCAAACTTTATCAGTAATCGGCCCTGTTTTTATCTTGACCCTTGAAAGGTCAACCCCAGGAACCCACCTTGCAAGAACCTCCTTCTCCGCATCGGTTATATTAATCAGCATACCTCCTTACGCGCTTCAACTACTTTCTCTGCCGCCTCAAAGAATTGGATTGCTCCACCCCATTTCAATTCTAGTTCTTGCGCTTTTTTCTCTAAGTACAAACTTACTTCTCTAAGCAGCTCTTCTGTGAGTTGATGTAGTGCCATTTGTTGACCACAAACCTCTTCTAGCCAAGAAAGGATTTCTTTCTCCTTTGCTATTTGCGTTTTTGCGCTCCTTCTTTTGTCAAAAATCCTTTTTACGATTTTAAGCAACACTTCGGCTCCTCCTTTCCCGCTTTGGCAACTTTATGCTACGATAACAAACTCTATGATTTATGTCAAGGTTTAAACTAAAATCGAGTTTTGAGCCCACCGGCGACCAACCGCAAGCTGTAGAAAAACTGTCGCGAGGAATCTTATCTGGCGTAAAAGACCAGGTGCTTTTGGGCGTGACTGGATCCGGAAAAACTTTCACTATGGCTAATGTTATAGCGAGGGTTCAGCGGCCGGTCTTGGTGATTTCGCATAATAAAACTTTGGCCTGGCAGTTGTATAAAGAGTTTAAAGAATTTTTCCCCGATAACGCCGTGCACTATTTTGTGAGTTATTACGACTACTATCAGCCAGAGGCATACATTCCGCAGTCAGATACATATATAGAGAAGGACGCGCGCATTAACGAGAAAATAGACCAGATGCGCCACGCCGCAACCCAGAGTCTGCTCACGCGGCCGGATACTATAATCGTGGCTTCGGTTTCATGCATTTACAACATCGGCTCGCCGGAAGATTACAATAACTTGGCGCTTGCTATATCGCAAGGACAAAAAATCTCAAGAAAAGAACTGCTAGCGCACTTGGCAGTCCTTGGCTATACGCGAAATGAAGTAGACCCCAAACCAGGACAATTTAGCGCAAAGGGTGAGCGGGTAGAAATTTATCCGTCCACAGGCGAAAAAGTAATTATTATAGAATTTTCTTCTAATACTATAAGAGAACTGAAGGAGAAAAGACTTGAATCCGTAAGGCATCTGCAAGCTAAAAGCTGCAAGCTAAAAGCTAGCCGTATTTTCCCCGCCCACTTCTGGGCCACCCCAGACGACAAACAAAAAATAGCTATTGCGAATATTCGCAATGAACTCCTTGAGCATCTCAAGTTTCTAAAGAAACAGGGCAAACTTCTTGAGGCCCAAAGACTTGAACGACGCACTAATTTTGATTTAGAGCTTATAGAAGAAACCGGCTTTTGCCACGGCATTGAAAATTATTCGCGCCATCTTGATTCCAGAAAGCCCGGGGAGGCGCCGTATACTCTCATGGATTACTTCTCGCATGCCGACAAGGACTTTGTAACTTTTATAGACGAGTCGCATATGTCGATTCCTCAACTTCGCGGAATGTATTTTGGCGATAGATCGCGCAAAGAGATGTTGGTGCAGTATGGCTTTCGCCTGCCATCGGCCATTGATAATAGGCCCCTGCAGTTTGGTGAGTTTACTGATCGGATCGGACAAACAATTTATGTCTCGGCAACGCCGGCCGCGTACGAGATGCAAAAAACTAAAAATGTTGTGGAACAATTAGTTAGGCCCACTGGCCTACTTGATCCTGTTGTGGAAATTCGTCCGACTAGAAATCAGATGGCTGATTTGATCAAAGAGATAGAAAAACGCGCGGCAAAAAAACAGCGCGTGCTCGTCACTACTATTACCAAACGCCTCGCCGAAGATATCGCTGAATATCTTGTTGAACGAAACATAAAAGCTTATTACCTGCACTCGGAGATTCATACCCTTGAACGGCCCAAAATTTTACACGATTTACGTTCCGGAAAATACGACGTTGTTGTAGGCATCAACCTCCTCCGCGAGGGGCTAGACTTGCCCGAGGTTTCGCTTGTCGCGATTCTAGACGCAGACAAGGAGGGCTTTCTGCGCAACGATACCACCCTTATCCAGACCATGGGTCGCGCCGCGCGGCATATTGAAGGCCATGCCATTATGTACGCAGATGCGCTAACAGATTCCATGAAAAGAGCTATTCGCGAAACCAAACGCAGGAGAAAGGAGCAAGAGGCGTATAATATAAAGCATAGTATCATCCCCAAGAGCATTGAAAAACCATTGGAAGATTATCCCGAAGAAATAGCGCATAAGTATCAACTAAACGACACGGCCAAACTAGATAATGCCTCGCTTAAATATTTAGAGCAAGAAATGAAAAAAGCAGCCCGCGCGTTAGATTTTGAACGCGCGGCTAGCTTCAGGGACAAAATAAAGGTCTTGTCAAAAAAATAAACGGGTGCTAATATCTCCTTATGCCGATAATTCGTTCCGCGAAAAAAGCTCTGCGGCAAAATAGGAAGCGCAGGGCGAGAAACGCCGTTTATAAAATAAAAATAAAAGACCTCACCAAAAAGGCCCTTTTACTGTTTAAGCAGAACAAAGCGCAGGAATTAGCCCAAATTCTGCCTTCTTTGTATAAAACTCTTGATAAATCCGCGAAGGTTGCGATAATTAAGAAGAACACGGCCGCGCGCAGAAAATCACGCTTTGCCAAAAAACTTAATCTTTTACTTTCCCCTCGCAGCCAGCAGGGCGGAGCAGGGCTCACGTCTCAAAAATAAAATTCTCAAGCGCGTATTTTGCGCTAAATTTTCCCGTCTTTACAGCGATATCAAGATCGGCGAGTATACTATACGCCTTTTTAAGTTTTGCGCCTTCAAAACGTCCTGACTGCGCAATGGTTCTAAACTTCCAGCAAAGCAGGCCGAAAATCCGCCTTGCTTCATCTTCAGAATCAACGCTAGCATTTAACAATTTAAGCGCTTTGGGCTTATTGCCGTAAGTCAACGCGTCCGCAAGCACAAAGGCATTTGCTCCTTGTGGATCAGCCGAAAAGAGATCAAGATCTGCGCATGTTATTTTTTCCCCGAGGCGATAAGCCGTAAGTTTTTTAAGTTCGTTGGTCATTCCCCAAAGATCTCCGCCATTGCGGGCAACTAACGACCACAATACTCTTTGGTCACAGTTAATATGATTTTGTTTGATATACTTGCCTAAACAGTTCAGCAATCTGGCTCCGCTTAGGATAGTAAACTCCTCCGCTGTGCTGTTGTTTTTCAGCCACTTAAATATGCCGCTTTTTTTATCAGTATCCTCATCGTAAAAAACGCACACGGCATCGCGCGAATCTTTAAGCGCCTCCTTGCCCGGCCAGAGCATAAAAAGGCGCGCAAATTCTTTGGCATTCACCCCTCCTTTTGTCACAATCAGCTTTTTTTCGCTGAACATTGAAGTTGTTTGGATGGAATTCTTAAAAACATCAAAACAATTACCTTCGTACGCGTCGAGGACTTTGAGGCTCATTCCGCTTCTGTGAATAGTTCTGTAACGCGCGATTATTTTGTTTAGTTTTTGCCTGGACCGATAAGTATCCGGGCCATACAAGAATAGGATCATGGATTATGAATCCTGAATTATGGAAGCAGTGCCCACTTCGTAGCAGTTCCCTAATTTATAATTCCTAACTCATAATTCACCGCAGTCTCCGGCTCCACAACTTCTATCCAGATTGACCCTGGCGCAAACTCAACTTCCCTATCGTTCTTATCATAAAAACGCAAAATATCAGAGTAGTCTTTTTTCGCCCAGCGCCCTTTTACCTCGTCGCCATTGCGATGAATTACCGCGTCCCCGGAACCTATAATATCAACATCGTTGTAATCTCCTTCAACCTGCCGCGACTTTGCCCGCATGATAACTATATTTCTTGCGGAAACCTGAACTTCTGTAATCTTATCTATTTCTTCTTCCCCTCCTCGCCAACGATAGTATAGATTCGTTGTATGATTGTACTCATACTTAACATTGTAAGGATATATGTAGCTTATAGTTAACGTTTTAGGCGCGAAATCGCCATTTTGATTTTCGTTAAATTTGTATCCTGCAAAGTTTGAATCTAATCTATATCCGAGATTTTGAGCGGCATAAACCATTCTGCGCATAGATGTAAACCCGTTGTGCGGAGCGGGAATCCAATTTTTCCTGAAAAAAACATCGAAGTAATTCGGTAGCGCGTCAAGATTATCAATAACTTTTTTGCCAAGCTCATCAAGGGCGAAATGCGATCCCCCCCAGTACGCAAAGATTGCATCGTATCCTTTCGCAAGCGCGATGAAATCATGGCGAGCTGAACGCACCGAACCAATCTCCTTTGGTTCCGCGCACACAAAAATAGCCATCATGCGCGTTATCGAGTTTGTAACTACCGGCATCTCAATAACGAGATCGGCGAGGCCAATTCCTGAAAGCGGTCGCGCTTCTTTGTCTTCAGTGATCATTACAGCTATCGGCCGACGTTTATAATTATCGCACGAGACGCCGCTTAGCTTGTTTACTTTATCTTGTTCTCCAAGGTGTAGCTCGTTATCGCGGTGAGATAGATTCACGTGCAGAATTGATGCTGTTTCTTCCCGTTTAACCAAAACAATCCGCTTATCAAGTAAAGCGGCTGTCACCCCTCCAAGCGCGAAAGAAACAACGGCAAGAAAAAATACTACTCTAATTTGAGACACCTATCTCGTTGGTGAGCCCTCGAGCACCTCCTTTACCTTCTGCACAATTTCGCCCGGTGTAAAGTGAGCCTTGATAAGATAGTCCACAGCGCCAAGCTTAAGACCTCGATCAATATCATCCTTCTGCCCAAGATTAGACAAAATAAGCACCGGCATATCCGACATAGCCGGATCAGCTTTGATTTGTTTTAAAACTTCAAAGCCGTCAATCCCGGGCAGAATAAGATCAAGAAGGACTATTGCCGGCTTTCTTTCACGAGCCATCCGCAAGCCCTCTTCGCCATCTATGGCTTGAATGGTCTTCAACCCTTCTTCGTTAAGCTTTTTCACAATAAGATCCCGCAAGAATTGATCATCTTCTACCACCAAAACTTCCTCGCCGTGTTGCGGCGAATTACCCCCGTCGATGAGTGTAAAGTCTTTAGCGAATTTAGCTGTGGAAGCAGAAGTTTCAAAGAAAGAACCGCCCTTCAGTACATTCCTTACCTTGCCCATAACTTCCTCTGGGTCAAATTCTGCCTTGACGAGGTAGTCCTTTATACCGAGGGCTTTTGCCCTCTCTATCTCAACCGGCTGGCCGGAATTAGAAATTATAATCACGGGAATATCCCTTAGCGTTGCATCATTATACATTATTTCCAACAATTCAAGGCCGCTAAGCTTGGGCATGATTATATCAAGCAACACGAGGTCTGGTCTTTCTTCTCTAAGCTTACTAAGCCCCTCCTCGCCATCTTTTGCGCTCACAACGTCGTACTCTTCTCTCTTTAGTTTACTGGAGAGAATTGTGAGTAACGCTTCTTCGTCTTCAACGATTAAAATTTTTGGCATTTAAATCATCAGCGAATAACGAATTTGGTTGCGAATTTACGAGTTCGTTTATTCGAAACCGGATTCGTTATGTGTTGATGTCTATTGGTAACTTAAACCAAAATGTGCTGCCTTGTCCTTCCTGCGAATCAACTCCTATCTCGCCGCTATGCGCGTTGATTATGCTTTTGGTGATGAATAATCCGAGGCCAGAACCTGATGTCTGCATCTTTACGACATTATCGCCGCGGAAAAACTTTGCAAACAAGTAATTCTTTTGATGCGCTGGCACGCCAATGCCTGTATCTTTAATCGTTACAGCGATGTACTGACCATCTTGCTTATATCCTATATCAATTTTTCCGCCAGGTAAAGTGTAATTTATAGCGTTTGCCACTAAGTTATCCACGGCAACCTTCAATGCTGTTTTATCGCCCAGCACAGCAAGATCCCTGCCGGCACCGCGCGTAACCTCAATTCTAATTTCCTTTTCATCAGCTCGCGTTTTAAGCGCCGCCGTTACTTGAATGATTACATCTTCTATAAACACTTTTTCAAATTTATAAGTAAATCTGCCGCTCTCAATGCGTGCCACATCCAAGAGGTCGGAAATTAATTTTATCATCCCTTCATTAACGTTATACCCTCCTTCAATAACCCTCTTTTGTTCATCGTTTAGTGACCCGAAGTCTTCCGAAAGAAGCATCCGTAAAGTCCATTTAACAACAGAAAGCGGTGTACGCAATTGGTGTGCAGCTATTGTGGTGAAGTGCGACTTTGCCCTATCTATCTCTACTAGCTCATCATTCAGCCGGATGATCTCCATGTCTCTGCGCACAAGCATTTTAGCAATCCGATCCAACTCTATTGTTTGCGCCTCCTTCTCCTGAAGCTCGCGCAATGCGCTATCAAGCTCGCGGCGAACTTTAGCGCACTCGCTATCTTCTTTCTGTTTGCTTTTATCCACAGGAATCATAGCGCATTAATCACCAAGCACAACAAGGTTCATGGTTTCGTTATGGAAGTAGGCGGGAGTTCCTTTTTTTCCAAGTAGCGGCCCCTGCTCGCCGTAGGTGTAAAACCCTATCATTTTTGCCGCCGGGCCAAAAACATTCTGCACTGCTTCATTTTCTTCGCTGCAGCGCACGCCGAGCAGACGATTGCGCGCCATGCAGTTAAACATAATAACAACCTGTGGATTCTTGCCGCCAAGATCCGCAAGCGCAGTCTCTGCCGCATCCTTAGCCGCCGCAATCGCTCTATCCCGGTCTCCGATCATAAGCCGGACCGTCTTGCCTTGGGGAATCTCTCCGGCGAGGGTTATTTCTCCCTTTTCATTCGCAATAACCGGATCACGAATTAAAAACTCATTGGAGCCCTCAACGCTCATGCCAAGCGGATAAGTGTATGCCATGCGGGCAATTGGCTCTTTAATAAGCTCTTCCGCCTCTTTGCCAAAGTAATCTTCGTAAATTTTAAGTGCCGGCTTGCCATCCAGTTCTTTAAGCACTGCCCCTTCAGATTTTGTCACTTTAAGCGGAAGGCCAATCGGCTCCCAGCCATGCCGTACGCCCAACCCAAAAGCAAAATCGCCTGAAAGGCCAACCCCTATGACGGAATCTGTCAACAATTCGCCATTCATATACTGCCATGTTTTTTTGAAAAGATAATCATCTCCGGCTGAACCACCGCTTATGGGAAAATTTTTCCCAAGAACAGACTGTACTCCGCGCACAATCGCCGACCCGTTGCCGGTAAGGCCTTCCGGGATCATAACAAACAAATCTATTTTTCCTCCGGCCGCATCAAGCACCGCTTTCGCCGCGTCAGCGCCGGCCTTATGACTATCTGCTCCGGCGCCCTTGCCAACACCAACACTAAACTTAATACCCGGCGCATGAACAGCCATAACAATAACTCTGTCGAAAGTTGTGGCATGAGAAGTGATTTCTCCCGCTGCGCTACAGCCAACGAGTGTGGCGTTGCCCCGCGCTTCACTCATCCCTGCGACAAGCTTTTCTTGATCATACTTAACCGAAGAAAACGCAAAAATGATATGCGGCTCCCTGCCAAGAATCTGAATAGCGTCCGCGACGGCTTCTTTGCCCGCACCTCGAGGGTCGCTCAAATTTATACTTGATCCTATTGCTGAATATATAGCCACGTTTTTAATTCTCCCCATGAAGGCCCCGCCGAAACATCAACCTTCAGAGGAATAACTAATTTAGAAACATTCTCCATTATATTTTTAACTTTAGGGACTGTTTCCTTTATCTTATCATCAGCTATTTCAAATAGCAACTCGTCATGAATCTGCAAGAGTAGCTGGTAGCTGGTAGCTGGTAGCTGGTAACCGATTTCTATCATAGCTAGTTTTGTTATATCAGCGCTTGTGCCCTGAATGGGATGATTCATAGCCATGCGCTCAGCTTGTGCGCGCAGGGGCGGATTTTTTGAGTTAATTTCCGGCAAGTATCTTCTCCGGCCAAGCAGTGTTTCGGCATATCCGTTTTTCCGCACAAAGTTTTTTGTCCCTTCTATATATTCCCAAATCCCAGGAAACCTTGCAAAATAGCTTTCTATAAAAACTTGCGCCTCGTCGCGGCCGATACCCGCGCTTCTCGCAAATCCAGCAGCGCCCATTCCATATAATACTCCGAAATTAAGGGCTTTTGCCCGAAAACGCATATCCTTCGTCACTTCTTCTTTGGCGATACCAAAAACCTCTGCGGCAGTCATGGTGTGGATATCTTCCCCCGCCTCAAAATATTCTCTCATCTTTTTATCACCGGAAAGATGCGCGGCAATACGAAGCTCCATTTGTGAATAGTCACAGGAAACTATCTTAAAGTTATTCTCGGCGATAAAACCTTTGCGGATTTTTGCGCCCCATTCTCCACGCACTGGAACGTTCTGCAAATTTGGCTCGGAGGAAGAAAGCCGTCCTGTCGCTGCGCCAAACGAATTGAACTTTGTATGAATCCTGCTCTTATGATCAGCCATTTCCGGCAGGGGCTTAATATATGTAGAGAATAATTTCTGCAATTCTCTATACTTTAATAAATAGTCTATGACCTTATGCTTGCCGACGAGCTTGCCAAGCTCCGGCGCGGCTGTGGAAATAACCCCTCCGGGAGTCTTCTTCAGCCCTTTCATCGGAAGATTTAGCCCTAGGGGCAATGGCGCAAACAAAATTTCAGACAATTGTTGCGGCGAGTTGATGTTAAAAGTTTTTCCAGCGATCTTGTATATATCTTTTTCTAATCGAGAAAGCTCTGCGCTTATTTCGGAAGCAAGTTGGGTGAAATGTCTCTTGTCTATCTTGATCCCTGTCTTTTCCATCGCCCGCAGTACCGGCACAAGTTTTTTTTCAAGTTCATAGATTGCTTTGGATAGAATGCCGTCTTTATATAAGCTTTCTATTTTTTCGATGGTCGGGTCTTGAACTTCTGCCTCACCCCCCGTTCCCCCCCTATCCTTACTAAGGAGCGAGGAGACCGAAGGAGGCGAGGTAATTTCATATAGTCTCGCCAATAGACTCCTAAACCCTAACTCTTTGAAGATTTTATCAACTTCACCCCTGTTAAAATCACGCCACTGCAGTTCTTCTATCCTGAAATCAATTGGCACATCTAGCCGGATTGTGGCAAGCTCCCGGCTGAACAAGGCCTGATCTTTATACTGGATTAACTTTTCTCTTAATTTCGGTTTTAATTTTTTTGCCGCTGCGCTATTTTCTTCTATTTCTTTGTAAAGATTGTCGAGGGACTGAAACTGCGTCAGAAGCAGAATGGCGGTTTTCTCTCCAATACCGGTTACTCCCGGAATATTATCCGAAGGATCTCCGCGCAATCCCTTGTAATCCGCCATTTGCTCCGGAACAAGTCCGGCGAATCTTCTCTTCACGGCTTCCATGTCGTAAAGCACTGTGTCTTGAAGACCCTTACGCATCGTGTACACTTTTGTGTTCTCATCAACTAACTGCAATGTATCTAAGTCGCCGCTCACAATAATACTTTCCACGCGCGGATGCGCTTGCTTTTTTTGAATCAACTTTGCTACCGTGCCAATGACATCATCCGCTTCAAAGCCCTGCCGCTCGTATATAGAAATGTTTAACGCCGCAAGAACTTTTTTAACCAGCGGAATTTGCGCATAGAGCTCATCCGGCGCCTTTGGTCTTTTTGCTTTATACTCGGCAAATTCCTCATCGCGAAAAGTAGGCCCGGCCACATCAAAAGCCGCCGCAATGTACTCTGGCGCAAACTCCCTTAGAATCTTCAACAATATAGAAGAAAATCCGTAAACCGCGTTCACCAACTCCCCCCTTGTCGTTCTAAAATCTGGCAAAGCATGGAACGAGCGGTGAATCAGAGCATTGCAATCCAAAATTATTAGAATTTTCTTACCTTTAGGCATGTTGCTTTTTACTTAATTGTTTCTTCCGCGAGTTACCTTTAAGCCACTTGGCAATTGCGGCGATATCCAGCTTGCTAACAACAACACGCAATACGAAATACTCAAGCTCTTTATTCGAAACCTTAAGTTCAAATCCATTGAGGAACAAAAAACGAGCGCTTACTGTGATGGCCGTTCTTTTATTTCCGTCAACAAAGACATGATGCGACGCCAATGATTCCAAGTAAGCCGCCGCCTTTTCAAAAATGCTTTTGTATAATTCCTTTCCGCCAAAAGAAGATTTTGGACGTTCCGTTGCAGAAATAAGTAGGCCAATATCGCGGATACCATGAGAGCCGCCGGTTACGTCTATGACTTCCGAGTGAACGACAAGAATATCTTGAGGAGTAAGATATCTCATTTCTTCGCCAGCGCCTCAAGCGCTGGGCGGTATCTCTCTATAAACTTTTTTGTCCAATCTACAAGCTCCCTGTCAATCTTAAGTAAAGGGAAAATTACAACCACTCCTTTTTGTTTATCTACTTTAAGGTTGACTTTATCGCCAATTTTAAGACCAAGCTCTTCTAGAGAGTTTTTTGGAATTGTTACAGCCGCTGAATCGCCCACTTTTAATACTTTTTGAGCCATAAATTTGTAAATTGTTAATTATAGTTTTATTATAATCTCTCAAACTAGGAGGTCAAGCTCATCCGCCTATTGACAAACGGTATAATTTCGCACTATATTTTACTTAGATTCAGGAAACACTGAGTCAATCATTTCAGGAGGTTAACTATGCCCGATCTATCTCAAGCAAGACTAGAAAGTGTCCGAATGCGTCTAGTCACAGAAGTTGAAGGCCATGTATTCGAAGAAAAAATCGGTTACAACGAAAAATTCATGGCTGACCTGATTGTGGCTATACGAAACAACAAGTCCCCAGCTGATGCCCTATCATTTCTAGCGGATGTAGGTTCGGACCACCTCAACGATCCTGAAGTCCAAATCGCAAAAGCAAATCGTATGGGCACAAGGCGCTAAACCTCACTCGGTCGTCTACGGTGCCCGGTCAATCCGATCGGGCATTTTTAATTTTTTGCTTAATACGCCAAGCGCTTGGCGTATTCACGACCCATGACACTTCTTATACTTCTTCCTGTGTCCGCAGGAACTAATCATATTTTGGCTTACCGCCAAACTTACTGAGATCAATTATCGGTATCTCATTTCCATCTGGATCAGCAATCCGGGCATACTTTCCTGGCCTCACTTCAATTGGGTCCAGCAATACTCTATATCCTTGTTTCTTAACTTCTTCGCAAAAATTTACGACATCTTCTACAAGATAACTGTATTCACCCTTCGGAATATCTGGATTGGCGTGAATCACAATTTCTGAATCGCTTTGCTCAAGCACAAATCCTATCATTTTCTCACCTTTATCTTCCCACACCTTTTTTAATCCAAGAATATCTTGATAAAATTTCTCGGCCTTTTCCAAATCGGAAACTCGATACATTATATTGTCTATTCTTAGCAGTTTATTCATATTTTTATTCCTCATTACCCATGACACTTTTTATACTTCTTGCCTTACGGCAATTCTTCGTTTGCTCTCCCCTTCATACTTAAACTCAATAACACGCGGCATTTATAACAGTTCTTTAAACTTTTCCTCGATTAGTCCGGCGTCGCGGATGATGGCTTTTAGGGTGTATGGATTGAGACGATTATGCCGCGGTATGGTGATTTTGCGCGTGCCATCTGTCATACCGGTATGCTTACCCCTAGATCTTGCAATCCAAAAACCCGCCCTTTGAAAGGCGGCAACTGCTCGTTCGTGAGAAACGTCAGTAAAGAGCATGAATCAGACAAAGGCTACTTCCACCTCGCGGATTTCCGCACCCTTCAACTCGTCCTTTTCCATTTCAAGATAAGTAAGTATGGCATCTTTGACATTCTCCAATGCCTCTTTTTCGGTCTCTCCCTGACTGTGGCATCCGGGAAGCGCAGGCACATGAACATCGTACCCATAATCGCTTTTCCTAAGAATAACAATATATTTCATCATACATAAATAATATAGCAAGCGGATTGGCGACTGTCAAATACTTGTGGCGTCTATTTTTCGTAGCTTGCGATAATCCTTCGTTTACTCTCTCCTTCATATTTAAACTCAATTTTCCAATACGGCTTGGGAATTAACTCCGCGATGCGCTCGGCCCATTCTACGGCGACAATGGCGCGAGGGTTGGTTAAAACTTTATCTAAATCTATTTGGCGAGCATCCTCGGCATCATATATCCTGTAGCAATCTATGTGAAAAAAGTATTTTTTACCCAATCTTGCACACTCTTTCCTCATTTGGCTTATCTTAAATTTTTTCATTAAGACAAACGTGGGGCTGGTGATGGTGGTTATACCAAGCGCTTTAGCTACTCCCTTCGTGAAATAAGTCTTTCCGGCGCCAAGTTCGCCGCTTAAATAAAAAATCAGCGGTTTATCTTTTTTTGCGCCGCCAAGCGCCTCCAATAAAACTTGCCATCCTAATTCCACTGTTTCTTCAGTGTTTTTTGTTACAGTTTCGTGCATATTTCCTATATAATATAACATTTCCCCAGTATGCGGAATTGACCCCTTTTATAAAACAAAGTAAATTAAAAAGATTGTAAACAAAGATTGTAAACGGACAATATGGCCCTCGATGAATATCAACAAGCGCATAGTCTTCTTGGCAACAGCAAAGATATTCTAATTATTGCCGGAAAAAGAGCGATCGAAGATACATATCCCGCAGCGCTGGGCTTAAAAAAATATCTGGATGTAAATGCGAAAAAAATGACGTTATTCGCCGCCGGAGATATCCCCGCTTCCATGTATTTTCTTGATGATCCAGCGATTGCTCAAAAAACGATCCATAACTTACGACAAATAGTCATTTCGATTAACGCATCAGGTAAATCCATAAAACAGTTAAGCTACAAAAAAACCGCTGCGCGCCTGAAGATCTTCATTACCCCGGAAGGCAACGGCCAAATAACCGAACGGGATATCCATATCAATATGTCCGGGTTCGATCACGATCTCATTGTCGCTTTGGGCGTTGAGGATCTAACTACACTCAATAGTTGTTTTGAAGACAACGCCCAATTTTTTTACGAAACACCAATCATCAACGTGGACGAAGACTCGGCGAATGAGCGTTATGGCGAAGTCAACATAATCGAACCGCTTGCTTCTTCTTGCTCGGAAATCACAACCTCTATCCTTAAAAAATGGAATGAAGACCTCATCACTAAGCAGGTCGCAACACCATTGTTTGCCGGAATAGTTGCCGCAACAAACAATTTCCAGAATATGCGCACAAAGCCGGCTACTCTTTACGAGGCCGCCTTTCTCCTCGGACGCGAGGTGGATCGCGAGACAGTCATCAGAAACCTTTTCAAAACCAAACCATTCGAACTGATAAAACTTTGCGGAATAGCTATGGCGAAGCTAAATTTTAGAAAGGATCTTCAGTTGAGCTGGCTGATTCTCTCAAAAAACGACTTCCAGCAATCCGGAACAGATGAAACCGTCGTACCGCTCGTAATTTCCGAACTTAAAAATAACTTCGCGAGCTCCGCGCTCCTGTTCGTCTTTTGGGAGAAAGACGGCTCTTTTCGCGCGGCTCTGCATTCCCCTCACGAAGATACAACTCGTCTCCTTGGCCTTACAACAAACGGCGAGAGACGAGGCAACAGCACATTTTTTGATCTTTCTTTAACGGGACCCTCGGAGTGCGAAACATTTGTGGAAACAATTTCTCGCAAGTTAGAAAATTTTAAGTTACAATAAAAATATGCTCATAGATCTTTCCGACAAAGAGTACCAGGAAAAACAGGTTCGGAGCCTCCGCGCGAAGGAAGCAGAAGACGCCGCTAAAAAAACTGCGGAAGCTTATGCTCTGCCTTACATTAACCTTGCTTTCAAGCCAATCCAAAGACAAGCGCTGTCTATCCTAGCCGAAGATGAAGCGAAAAAAGCAAATATAGCTGTGATTCTCGTGCAAGGAGGCAGCATTACTCTTGTTCTGCGCGACCCGAAAAACCCGTATGCCAAAGATATTCTAGATAACCTCAAGACCAGATTCGCCCAGATTCTAGTTTATGTAGTTTCCGAGTTTAGCCTTGAAAAAGCATGGGCTAATTACCCCGAAACAACCGGCAAAGAAAAAATATCCGGAGAGGTGGCTATATCCTCTGTTGTCTTTGAGCAGTTCGCGCAGCAAATAAACGACATTGGGGATATCCAAACCGCGATCAATGAATTATCCGAACAAAAAAACGTTTCTTCTATTATTGAGTTGCTGCTCGCCGGCTCACTCGAACTGCGCGTATCTGATATTCACGTTGAGCCTGGCGAAAAAAATACACTCCTGCGCCTGCGCATAGACGGTCTGATGCTTGAAGCAGCAAAATTAAACAGCCACGTTTATAACCTCCTCCTTTCAAGAATTAAGCTCCTTTCTAATCTCAAATTGAATATCCACGATGCCGCGCAAGACGGCAGATTTTCTGTGGCGCTTACAGGTCTTGAGATACAAATCCGCACCTCTATACTTCCAGGAGAATATGGGGAGAATATAGTCTTGAGAATACTCAATCCCCAGTCGTTGCTCTCTTTAGAACAACTTGGAATCAGAGAGGATATTTATAAGATTATTGACGAACAACTAAGAAAGCCGCATGGGATGATTCTCACAACCGGTCCCACCGGCTCCGGAAAAACAACGACTCTTTACGCATTCTTAAAAAAATTAAAGACCCCCGAAGTCAAAATAATAACTGTGGAAGACCCCATTGAATACCATCTTGAAGGAATATCGCAAACCCAAGTCGCTCCGGAAAAGGGCTATACTTTCGCCGGCGGCCTGCGCGCTATCCTTCGTCAGGACCCCGATGTTATTTTAGTAGGAGAAATAAGAGACCTTGAGACTGCTGACACCGCCCTCCAGGCCGCGCTCACCGGACATTTGCTTCTTTCAACGCTTCATACTAATGATGCCGCAGGCGTCATCCCGCGGCTTATGGATATCGGGGCAAGCCCCGCGACTATTGGACCCGCCCTAAATATGGCTATTGCCCAAAGGCTTATCAGGCGTGTCTGCGATAAGTGCAAAACTTTCCGCAAGATAACCCCAGATGAACTTGTTTTGCTGAACCATGTACTTGAAGGTTTGCCTGAAAACGTAAAGTTGCCCCAAGAAATCAACACAGATCTTAATCTCGCTCAACCAAATAAGTGCGCGGCCTGCTTCGAAAAAGGATATAAAGACAGGGTTGGAATTTATGAAATTTTGTTATCTGATCGCGAGTTTGAAAAATTCATCCTCGGCAACGCATCAATTACTGAAATCAGAGAATTTGCTGCTCAAAAAGGTATGACCACAATTAAACAGGATGGGTTTCTTAAAGTACTCCAAGGAATTACCACAATTGAGGAGGTGGAAAGAATTACTGGAGAATAAAAACAACAGCAAGACTGTAGGCAGATCTCTAGCTTGGGAACCAAGAGTATAGAATATGCCCGAGGAGACAGGTAGCCGGAGCTCCCTGATCCTTAGTGCTAAGACATATCCCTCCGAGCGCTCAACTAGCGTTGTTTCGTGTACGAAGCAATGCTAGTTGAGCGCTCGGTTGCCTACAGTCTTGCTGCTATGTTAACCCAGCACATAACTCTTTATGATGTGCTGGGTTAACCACTTATCCTAGCAGAAATAACACTATATGTCAAGTCCAATCGTATCTCCCCTGCCCAAACGCGAGGATATCTCTTTCGACCTCGCTCTTCGCCCCAAAACTTGGGATGAATATATCGGGCAGGGCAAAATCAAAGAAAACTTAAAGATATTTATTGAAGCTGCCAGAAAAAGGGGTGAAACTTTAGAACACTTACTCCTCTATGGACCTCCCGGGCTTGGCAAAACCAGTTTAAGCCATATTGTCGCCCTGGAAATGGCTGCAAATATGAAAATCACGTCTGGGCCAGCGATTGAAAAGGTTGGGGATCTTGCGGCAATTTTAACAAATCTTGCGCCAGGCGACATTTTGTTTATAGATGAAGCCCATCGCCTGAACAAACAGATCGAAGAGGTGCTCTATCCGGCCATGGAAGACAGAGTTTTAGACATTATTATTGGCAAGGGACCCTCCGCGCGCACAATTCGCCTGGACTTACCTCCATTCACACTTATCGCCGCCACAACGCGCGTCGGCTTGCTTTCTTCTCCCTTGCGCAGCCGCTTTGGAGCAACGTTTCGCGTTGATTTTTATAGCGAAGAAGACATTAAAAAAATTCTTCTGCGCTCCGCGCGCGTTCTTAAAGTCCAGGCCCAAGAAGACGGTCTTGCACTTATAGCTAAGGCAAGTCGAGCCACGCCTCGTGTTGCCAATCGCCTCTTAAAACGGGTGCGCGATTTTTCTGAAGTAAAAAATAATGGTATAATTACCCGTGCCACAGCGTTTGAAGCATTAAAAATGCTGGAGGTTGACGAATTAGGCCTTGAACCAACCGACCGGCGCATTCTTGGAACGCTTATTCATAAGTTTAACGGCGGCCCAGCCGGCATCCAAACTCTTGCCGCGGCGACATCAGAAGAAGAGGATACTATCGAAGAAATCTATGAGCCGTATCTTATGCAGCTCGGCTTTCTCGCCAAAACACCCCGCGGCCGCGTGGCGACGCCATTGGCCTACAAACATCTTGGCCTTGAACCGCCGGAGCAAAACTCGCTATTTTAATAACACCAGCTTGACATTTATTTACTAGTAATAATATAATACAAGTATGAAAGTAGGAATACTAACCAAACCAAATGAAAAGGGTCAGATAGTAATCCCTAAAGAAATAAGGGATGTTTTGGGCGTGGGGCCAGAAACACAGCTACATATAACGACGAGGGGCAGAGGAATTTATATCTACCCAATACAGGACATTATTCCCGTTTCTGATGACGCTAATTCTTCTTATGCAGTTATATTAGAGAAAACAAAAGGCAAATGGGCCTCTACGAAGTGGGGTAAAGCTAGAGCGATAAGAAAAAGGGTTGAGCTCAAGGCTTCTCTGAACAGAAAAAAAGAATGGTAGTTTTAGACACTAATATTATAATAGACCACCTGCGGCAATCTAGCGCCAAAGAAACGTGCCTGATGAAAATTGCGCGAGAAATTGCCAGGGAAAACTTGGCAATTTCTGTTGTGAGTGTACAGGAATTATATGAAGGACGCAGCACCCGCAAGTCAGAAAAAGAGAATTATCTCCTTGCCACTATTGCCCCTCTCAAAATACTTTCTTACACATACGAAGTAGCTCAATTTGCAGGAGAGATAGCCCGAGACATCTCCAGGCCCCTAGAACTTGCCGATGCCGCTATTGCCGCGACTGCTATTATTAATGGCGCGGATTTGTACACACTCAACAAAAAGGATTTTGCGGGCATCCCTGAATTGGAATTCTTTGAGTAATACCCCCCCCGCGGCCGCGTGGCGACGCCATTGGCCTACAAACATCTTGGCCTTGAACCGCCGGAGCAAAACTCGCTATTTTAGTAACGAGCTTGGTGAATAATTATATATGGACACAAAAATAAAAAATTACTTAGGTATGGCGATTATTGCCGGCATTGCTTTCTTGGTTATCGCCGCTTTCTGGTATGTGGGCGCATTCTCAAATTCCGTCTCGCCCGACCGCAGTTTCTCGGCAGTAGGCGAAGGCAAGGTTGTGGCCGTCCCCGATGTCGCCCAGCTCTCTTTCGGGGTGCTTACTGAAGGTGGAAAAAATCTCGCCAATCTACAAGCAGAAAACACAGATAAAGCTAATCGAGTCATCGCTTTTCTCAAAGAAAAAGGCATTGAGGAAAAAGACATCAAGACCCAGTACTACAATATCACCCCCCGTTATCAATATTACTCCTGCTCGCCACTAGAAATAGAAGGCGGCATAGCCCCCTGCCCGCCTTCGGAAATTGTTGGCTACGCCATCAGCCAAAGCGTTGCGGTGAACGTTCGGGAATTAAACAAGGCGGGAGACATCGTGGCCGGCGTGGTTGATAATGGCGCCAACACCGTTTCGGGTCCGACGTTCACCGTTGACGATCCGACCGCACTCCAGAACCAGGCAAGAACACAAGCCATTGCCGAAGCCAAAGCAAAAGCAAAAGTAATAGCCGCAGCGGGCGGATTCCGCTTGGGCAAACTCATCTCTATCAACGAGGGCGGCTCATTTTATCCATCCTCCCCATACGCGTTGGAGTTTAGCGGAAAGGGTGGAGATTCGAGCAGTCCAGCCATTGAACCCGGCTCGCAGGAAATTCGCGTTAGTGTGTTGCTCATCTATGAGATTAGATAGCCCAACCGTACCTAATTAAAAAGGGAGTCCTTTCGGAACTCCCTCTGAAAATAATATGCCCTCAATTCTGAACTTAAACAACTCCTTCGGCGTCCAGTTCTTCTTTGGGGAGAATCCTATACTCGTCAATTTGATAGTAAAAAATTCTCGTATTTATCACCCTGACTCTCCCATCTTCTCCCTCAACGCTCTCCGTTTGGATCTTATTTCCGCAGGTCTCTTCAGTTAAGGACATTTCAACTCTATCCCCCAAATAGATCGGAGTCCTATGCCCAAGCATCGCCGCTCTATGGATTGAAGAGTCGTCTTCCCGTATCTCAAAGCAGGTTACCTCGCCCTCGCCGATAGCTCTGTAAAGTTCCTCCTTACTCATTACTGTCCCTATGAAGAATCTGCTTTCCTTTTTGTCTTCGTCTTGATTTGCTACCTTTCTACCAAATAGCTTATTGATAAACCCAAGCATCCTTGCTCGCCTCCATTACTAATTTGCAACATCCGCATGTGATACAAGGATTTCATATGCGTAAAGCAAGTAAAGCACATTGCAAGGCGTATGTCAAACGACTGAAGATAGACATGTCCCTTTTCTTTTTGTTAAAGTTAAACAGCAATGCCATCAATTCTCCTGTTGCTATTAGGGATTTTTATTTCCGCGCTTCCTTTGCCACTGCGAGTTTATGCCGCAAACTCGGGCGATGTTGTCATTAACGAAATCTCCTGGATGGGCACAGTTGAATCTTACAATAACGAGTGGCTTGAACTTTATAACACAACTCCAGGCGAAATAAATCTTGATGGCTGGATTTTGCGCGCCACTGACGGTACGCCGAAGATAAATCTTACGGGAATTATTGCTGGAAATGGCTATTTTTTGCTGGAAAGAACTGATGACAACACCGTCCCCGAACAGCTTGCTGATCAAATCTACACCGGCGCGCTTGGCAACAGCGGCGAGCATCTAGAACTAGTTGACGCCCAAGGAAATGTTACTGACGATGTGAACTCTTGGGGCAACTGGTTCGCTGGTGACAATGCAACCAAGCAGACGATGGAACGAAAAAAGCCAATATTTACTGGCTCTGATGCCGCTACTTGGGCTGGTAGCATTGCAACAGGCGGGACTCCAAAAGCACAAAATAGCGTGTATGGTAGAGAGCAGGAATCACAAGAATGGCAAAGTTCTACAACGACCGTAACTGCTATACAAACACAGCCGAACTCTACTACAACAGTATCTTGGCAGGAGAACAATATCCTAGTCGCAACAACGACCATCCCCCAACCATCTCCGCCTCCCTTCGCGGAGAATATTCTTATCAGTGAAATTATGCCCGCCCCTGCCGGCGCCGATGAAAATATGGAATGGATAGAAATAACAAATGAAGGCAATGCGCAAGCCGATGTTTCTCTATGGAAAGTCAAAGATAATACCGGAGCTATCAACACTTATGACTTCCCCGAAAACTCGCTAATTGCGGCGCATTCATTGCTTGTTCTGTCGCGGCAAACAACAAAAATAACCCTTAATAATGATGCTGACGGCGTAGAGTTGGTAAGATCTGATGGCGAGGTGGTGCAAGTCGTGAACTATACCGACGCTCCGGAGGCGCAATCTTTCGCTAGGACAGAAAACACATGGCAATGGACGCAAGTTCCAACTCCAGGCAGCGCAAACATTATTAGCCAAGCTATCAAGGAAACTACAAAGCCGCAAAGCGGCATGCAGAATACTAAAGAGAAAGAAGGAGAGAACTTGCCCCTTGTGCCTAAACCAAAAGCAAACAAACTGCTTACGCAAAACCTCTCAAGCATAACCAAAATAGCAACAACTTCGGCCTCAAGCTCCAACCTTCGCGAAGAACCGAGCAATGATTCTTCTGCTCCTCGCCAACTTGCCTCTGCGGAAACTGCTTACGGAGCGACTGACGAGCAAAGTTACACATGGCCCGCCGCCATTTTTATAGCTTCCGCCCTAGCCCTTCTTTCGGCGGGATTTATTTTACTACTTAAAAAACGCGCTGTCAGAGAAAAATAGAAATGTCCTGCTGTTCAAAATTGACAGATTGACCGCATCTTTTTATAATACGAACGGTGCACTTCACAGATAAATTAACAGGGGGTTAAGCGGAGTTATGGCCAAAGTAAGACTGTATGATTTAAGAAAGAAAGACTATCCCAACCACCGAGAGTTTAGAACCCTTCAAGTCCACCAGTGTCCAACCTGCGAGACAAGAACCAATAAAGCAGAGAGTACGGGTGGTCCGGGAACATATCTTTCGCCCATCTGCCCAAACGTTCTAAAAGATTGGCACTCTGCCCTCGCAGAATTAAAACATTTCCTACGGCAAGCACAAAGCGATTTAGCACAGAGTATCTTATCAGCAGAAATAGACCAGCTGGTAAGAGACCACGGAAATAAAATTGTTGATGACATCGAAGGAGATGCAGACCGTTCTTTAACTTGGTAATGTGCATCTAAACCCCTCCACGGGGTTTTTCTTGATTTTTAAGACAAAAAGTGGCACAATGCGCCTATGAGCGGACATTCCCACTGGGCAGGGATAAAACATAAAAAAGGCATTGAAGACGTCAAGCGCGGCAAGGTTTTTAGTAAACTTGGGAAAATGATCAGTGTGGCCGCCCGCGATCATGGCGGCGATCCGGACTCCAATCCAAGATTACGCATTGCGATTGAGAAAGCCCGCGACGCAAACATGCCTAATCCCAACATTGAACGCGCCATCAAACGCGGCACAGGGGAACTTGCAGGAATAAAACTTGAAGAAATTACCTTGGAGATTTTCGGCCCACAAGGCATCGTCATCCTCGCCGAAGCAATCACGGACAACAAAAATAGGACTCTTTCGGAAATAAAAAGAATTCTTTCCGAGCACAACGCTAAGCTCGCAAGCGAAGGCAGTGTGCGATGGATGTTTAGCCAAAAAGGAGTCATTGCTCTCAATAGCGCTGGCCGCGCAAAAGATGAGTTGGAATTAAAAGTGATTGATGCCGGCGCTGAAGATATGAGCTGGAATGAAGATACATTGACCATTTATACCCCGCCAGAAAAAATGGATGCTGTTAAACAAAATCTGGACAAGCTTGGTTTAACTGCAGAATCTTCTGCGATAGAATGGCTGGCCGAGAATCCGATAAAACTAAATGAAGAACAGCGCCAAAAACTCGAAAAACTTTTTGACGCGCTTGATAATTACGAAGATGTGCAGGAAATTTATTCTAACTTAACTTTCTAATGAACCGATGCCTGATGTAATGATAATTTTGGGAATAGATCCGGGCATCGCGACCACCGGTTATGGTATAATCAAGAAAGAAGCTGCTAGTTCTAATTTGGGTTATATAGCATGCGGATGCATCAATACGCCGGCCGCGCTCGATGTCCCCACCCGCCTGCTTCAAATACACAGAATCCTAAAGAGGATTATAAAAAAATATAAGCCTGACCGTGCCGCAATAGAACAGCTCTTTTTCGCGAATAATACAAAAACAGCGCTTATTGTTGCTCATGCCCGGGGAACTATACTCTCAACTCTTGCCGCAAGCGGTGTTATTGTGGACGAGTATACGCCTCTTCAAGTCAAGCAAGCGCTCACTGGATATGGCAGGGCTGAAAAAGCACAGATGCAAAAAATGGTTCAGTTAATCTTAAAACTTTCAAACATTCCAAGACCAGACGACGCAGCCGACGCGTTAGCGATAGCAGTTTGCTGCGCGCATTCATTCAATGCCACAATTCACTGACCTCCTAATCCAAAATGGCGTTTCGGAAGAAACAGTCGCTTGGCTGCTTACTTTGCCCGTTGCTGTAACTTTTGTTGTCATGGCCAGGCAAATTGTAGGCATAAAAGGATTTGGTATTGCTGTCCCCTTATTTATTGGCTTTGCTATTTCCTCGCTCGGTTTCCAAGCGGGTTTTTTGATTTTTAGCATCGGACTTGCCGTAATTTTTGCCGCGCGGCTAGTTCTCGCCAAGACAAGACTGCTCTATCTGCCCAAAGTCGGACTTATGACCATAGCCGCTATAGCCGGCTTATTAACCGCCCTTCCGTTTTTACCTTATCAAGAAAGAGTAAACCCGGTTCTTGCCGCGTTCTCATTGGTAATCATCGCGCTGTCTATGGAACAATTTTCTTCGTCATTAATAGAACGAGGCCCACGCCGAACCCTTGCGGTCTTAATAGAAACACTCCTTGTCGCCTTGCCGGTGTCCTTTCTTCTCAATTCGGAGTTAGTAAAAGCTTTGGTCTTTGCCTATCCAGTGTTTATTCTAGCCATCCTTATAGTATTCAACCTGCTTCTTGGCAAATGGACAGGATTGCGCATTTCCGAATTTTTAAGATTTAAAAGTA
>CAZDDE010000008.1:24914-42895 GCA_964504205.1 uncultured Candidatus Saccharibacteria bacterium | reverse complement strand
CTTCGTGAGATTATGAAGTTATATGTGGATGGAAAACTTACGCAAGAGGAAACAGCACAAAAACTTGATGAACTTGCTGCAATGAATGCCCGATAGGTTAAAGCTGTCGGGCCTTTTTTATCTGATAACAGCGACGTTAAATGATAATTTGGGAATAAAGAAACGCTGGGTAGTAGTCATCCAATAGGTTCTAAAGGCTCTAACATCGTCCACTACTCTCCGCCGATAAAATCGTCAAGTCAAGTAAATAAGAGATAACTTTGACCTGACAGGTGGGACGCTTGAACCTGTTTACTTTCAGTAATGACTTTGTTACTTTAAAATGAGAGTTAAGAAAGGAGCCCCGATACGGATGCTTTTGGAGAGCTGTATAAGGATTATAGAGTTGCCTGCTGCAAGCTCCTTGAAGTTTACTGTTCAAAAACTGCTTCTTGTGGAGATGCGGTAAATGCTCGGAGTGAAGTGATACAAAAGCGTTTTCCTTTACTCGCTGTACTAAAGGCAAGTGATGGAGTACTTGCATCGGATGCTTTCCAACTTATTGAGTTGGAACAAGAACTGATTCGTATAATGAGTTTAGCAACTTCGCTCTATCCAAACCTTCCAAAATTTCTTGCTCGGTATCTGTGGAGGCGAGCTAGAAAGCGACTCGAGTATAAGTTTACTCAATGGCTAAAAGTCTGTGAGCGGCGTGCAAGTACTATAGAATAAACATTAGGCGGTTCGATAACATCAATCCGCTTTTTCATTTGATAACAACAGAATTAAGTGATAACTTGGGAATAAAGAACCAGTTGGACGGGTTCTGCCAATAGGTACGAACATCGTCTACTACGCCGGTGATTCCCAGAGGGTTGACCTCAACATTAGGAGGCGTCGCATAGCGGTTTAGTGCACCGGTCTTGAAAACCGGAAGGGTGAATAGCCCTCAGAGGTTCGAATCCTCTCGCCTCCGCCAAATCCCCCGGCTTTGCGGGGATTTTAATTTGTGTTATTCTTAGTCGTTGTACTTTAAGAAAGGAGCGTCTTGCGGTATGATAAGAAAAATTGCGCGTCGTTTGCATAACAAGTTTTTTGGTTTCATCAGGGGAGAAGGCATAGCAAGCGAGTTTGGGCCATCAAAGATCACGAGTTATCTTTATCTTGGCAAACAGCCCAAACACCACGGCGATTATGGCCTTCTGCGGGATTTAAATGTTGGACTGATTGTAAACGCGGCTGCAAACTGCGAGCCGCATCTCGAGAAACAAGATGGCTCAAGGGAAGAGTCGCCAATCAGGACAATCTGGATAAAAGCGTACGATGATCTGTTTATGCCGCCAATATCTGTGGAAGATATAAAATACGCGGTAGAACAGGCGCAAGAATCTGCCCGTATTAGCAAAAGAATTTATGCGCATTGCCGGGCAGGTCGGCATAGGTCGGTGGCAGTTGCCGGATGCATCCTTATCGCGGTGAGCAACCTCAAGGCCGAAGGGGCAATGGCTTTGATAAAATTTATGCGTCCCGAGGCAGATCCATATTATCCACCCATACATAAGGTTATTTGCGAATTTGAAAAATACTGGTCAGAAAAGGGAGGAGTTAAAAATGGTTAACTCCGCAGTTTACCCTGAGCGGATCGAAGGGTTACGGGGTTTTATTTTATCTCGCTACGGTCATTCCCCAGACTTCTCTTACTCCAGCCGCGCGCAGGGCGCGGGCGCAATCGCGCATGGTCGCGCCGGTTGTATAGACATCGTCAACAAGGATGATCATTTTGTCGCGTCGTGACGCGACATCCGGATCAACATAGCGAAAAGCGTTTTCTATATTCTTCATTCTATCTTCTTTATCCTTAATATCAGCTTGATTGCTGGTATTTTTTATTTTTTTAAGAAGCTTAGTATTTAGTTCCAAGCCATAATATTTGGCTAAAGGTTTGGCTATTTCAGTCGCCTGATTAAATCCTCGCTCACGTTCTTTGAAGCCGATCATCGGAATCGGGACGAACAACGGAGAAGACCTTTTCCGCGACTTATCTACCCCTTGCGTGGAGCGAAAAAGGTCTTCTCCCTTGTTCGTAACATTTAAGAATTCAATCAATATCTCTGCGAGCGGCTCGGCGAGAGCTTTAACTCGCTGATACTTAAAAGCATGGATGATTTTGCGCACTCGCTGATCACTGTATAAAAGCGGCGCGCCCAAGAATCGCGTTAATCCGGTTTCTTTGCGGCATTTCTTATCCAAGCGTCCGTAAACATCCCGTCTTTGGCAGATTGGGCAAATAAAGTATTTATTCGTGAATATGCCAAGACGGCAATTAGCACAAATAAAAGAGCCCTCTTTCTTGCAGGGAATGCAGAGAGGGGGCAGTATGATATCCAGAAGTTTTTTGGGCGCAAACATAATTACATTATTACATGCACGTTGTCTTTTTCTAAGACAAACGTTGCGTTCTTGGCGCCGTGATTCTGGATCAGATATTCCGCGAGAGGCACTTCAACAAACCGTTCAATGGCTTGGCGCACACAGCGCGCACCCTCGCCCCTCCCGCGTGCCTTTTTGGCGACAAAATTCACCACTTCATCTTTGATATTGAGTCTAAGATTTGGGAGGCGTTGCTCAAGTTTAGATATAAAGAGTTTAGTGATCGCAGTAATTTCTTTGTCGGCAAGTTTATTAAAGACAATCACACGGTCCAGGCGATTTATAATTTCCGGCCGCAAGGCCTCGCGCATACCTTCAAGGTATTTGGTTTGATTAAGAAGCGATTTTTTGCGTATTGAAAAACCAAGCGCCGTATGCTCGGAATTTTCAGTGTCATAGGCGTTTGAAGTGAGGACTATGACGGCATTCTTAAAGAAAACTTTTCTGCCGGTAGAGTCCTCAAGGATGCCATCCTCAAGAATGGAAAGGAGGGTATTATGCACTTGCGGGTGGGCCTTTTCAATCTCATCAAAAAGGACAACGGCATAGGGGTTGCGCCGTATTTTTTCGGTTAGCTCTCCGCCCTCTCCATAGCCAATGTATCCAGGCGGGGAGCCGATCAGGCGGGATACAGTATGCGGCTCGGCGTATTCTGCCATATTTAAAAAGATAAGCGTGCGCGAGGTTTTTTCAGCAAGAATTTTTGCAAGGGCTGTTTTGCCAACACCAGACGGCCCAAGGAAGAGAAAAGAACCGATCGGGCGATTCTCAAGGGTAAGCCCTGCATGCTTTCGCTTAAGTGTATTTGCCACTTCAGCTACAGCTTTGTTCTGGCCGATTATTTCCTTGCTGATGGCGGCTTCAAGTTTTTTGAAAAAAGAGTAATCTTCAGCAGCGGATATCGGCACGCCGCTGATCTCCGCAGCCGTTTCTTCAATGTGCTTTTTTTGAAGACTTGGTTTTTGTAATGGCAATAAAAATTTTTTTCGAAACTCTTTTATTTTTTTGTCGAGCGCCGCTTCTTTCTGTTTGATAAGTATGGCGTCTTGATAACGTTCACTGGCTATGTACTCCTCTTTTTGTTTGGAAAGCATGATTTTTCGTGTATCAAATTCTTTGAGCTGCTTCATGCTGTGATAGGGAGTAAGACTGTTTTTTAATCTGCTTGCGGCTTCATCGAGAAGGTCTAGCGCTTTGTCTGGCAAAAAGCGGTCAGGAATATATCTTGCCGCAAGATGCACCGCTGCCTCCACAGCCTCTTCTTCAATGTTAATCGCATGATGTTTTTCGTATAGTTTTTTAAGGTGGAGCAGTGTCTTTACTGATTGTTCCTCGGTTTCTTCGGCAATAAAGATAGGCTGGAAGCGCCGTTCAAGCGCCTTGTCTTTTTCGATATATCTTTTGTATTCGTCAAAGGTTGTCGAGCCGATGCAGTGGAGCGTTCCCTTTGCCAATGCTGGCTTTAAGATATTAGCCGCGTCGAGCGTCCCAAGAGTGAATCCGGCGCCGATAATGTTATGAATTTCGTCGATAAATAAAATAATGTCTTGCCTCTCGGCCTCTTTGATTAGTTCATGCATGCGCGCTTCAAAGTCGCCGCGTAAAACAGTGCCGGCAACCAAGAGATTGAGGTCTAACGAGAGAACCTTTTTACGCAAGAGATTTTCCGGTACTTCGCCATTGTTAATGCGTTGAGCAAGGCCGTGCACCAGGGCTGTTTTGCCAACGCCAGGATCTCCGATAAGCAGCGCATTGTTTTTTGTTCTGCGTGAAAGCGTCCGGCACAGCCGCGCTATTTCTTTTTCCCGGCCGATCACGGGATCACTTTTGCCGGACTCTGCAAGTTCCGTAAGATTTTCGCAGAAAAAATTGAGAGCCGAATTGTGGGTATGCTTTGCGGGCGTTCGCGGTAATTTAGTCTTATCGTTAATTTTTTTTGCGGCTTTGGCAAACTCAAGGGAAGATGATTCGACGCCATTTTTTAACAAATTTTCCAATGTTGCGAACTTAACATTTTGCGAAAAGAATACGTCAAGATCCTTTCGGAGTTGCGTAGTTTTTTCATAAGAGAAAACTTTGGAGATGTCCGGATGCGGCGGGTTAAAGAGAGCATACAAAAGATGTTCTGTGCCAATATAGGGCTGGCTTTGTTCTGCGGCTTTTTGGGCAGCTCTTTTGAGGATTTGTTTGAGCTCATTATTAAGATGGGTATTTACGCGGCGTTTTGATTTGGATAGGGTAATCTTTGGGCTTGAAATGGAATGTCTCGTCAGAATATTTTTAGCCAGAGATCCTTTTTCGCGGCAAAGCGCATACAGCAAATTCATTGGTCCGGACCCGTCATTTAAGATGGCGTAAACCAAAACGCGCCTCGCTCTTTGTGTGAGTCGGGCTTCAATTGGTTTTGGTATTACAGGCGCCATATTTTTATCTACATAACATATCTTGGCGGTACATGCTATAGTTATAGTATAGAAATTAAGCTTGAAAGTCGTAACTAAGCTTTAATTATGGCATTATTTGGAGGGAGAAAGAAAAAAAGCATCGGTATAGATATTGGGACATCTTCGATAAAAATCGTGGAACTTACTTCCAGCGACGGAAGCAGAATTGAGCTGACCAACTATGGGGAATACGAAACTGGTGTTGGTTCGGCTCTGCACGCAAGTTCGGTGAAACTTTCCGCGGTTGAAACAGCGAGTATTATAAAGCAAGTTATGCGTGAAGCCAAAATTGCGGGCGTGGAAGCGGCTATGTCCGTGCCTATATTTTCCGGTTTTTCCACAACAATTTTTATGCCGACTATGCCTGATGCCGAGCTTGAACAGGCAGTTGCCTATGAGGCAAAAAAGTATATTCCGCTGCCCTTGTCAGAAGTTCAATTTGAATGGGTGCGCACTAATAATGACGTAGCTGACAAAAAAGCGAAGGCGGAAATTCTTATAGTTGCCGTAACGAACGAACTCATTGATAAATACAACAATATCGCAAAATTGAGCGATTTTACTTTAAAGTACTTGGAGCTCGACATTTTTAGTTTGGCGAGAGCGCTTCTCACCGACGAGGACGCGCAGGCGCTAATTATTAATATTGGTTCGCAGATTACAATCTTGTCTATAACCTCCGGGTTGTGGCCGGTTTTTACAAGAACTATTGATTTTTCCGGTGCGGAATTTTCAAAATTACTTTCGAGTTCTCTGGGGATAGATTTTCTGAAGGCAGAAGAGATGAAAAAAAAGCTTGGCGTAAATGCCGGGGAAGGCATACTCATGCCGCTACTTGATTCTATATTCATGGAAAGCAAAAAAGTAATCAGCGAATGGGCCAGCCGCAACACCAACCAAACGGGGGTAAGGAAAGTGATAATTTCTGGAGGATCTTCAATGATGCCTGGCCTTTTGGACTACGCTAAAAAAATTTTTGGGGAAAACGTTGCTATAGGTTTCCCATTTCATGATATAATATATCCAAAGGTTCTCGAGCCAGTTCTGAAAGAAATTGCCCCGCAATTTGCCGTAGCCGTGGGGCTCGCGCTAAGAGATTTTAGGTAATAGTAGTAAAGTAAATTAAACCCTCGCCCCTTTGTGTTTATGGCGGTTTCACTTCTCCCTCAAAAAAAACGCAAGAAGCAGTTTGCGATAAGCAAAGATCTGATTAAGGAAAATAAATCAGTGGTTTTTGCTGGCTCGGTTTTGCTTGCCGTTGTCATTGCTCATTTTGCAATATCAATTTATGCAGTTTCGCTGGATCGTAAAATAACCCGGCTTTCCGTTGAAGCACAAAACATTCAGAAACAGCGCGATGTTAAGATAGAAGATGAAGTAATCAAATTAAACAGCAAATTTTCGACCGTGGAAAACTTACTTGATAATCAGGTCTTTACTTCAAAGCTTTTCACGTTTATTGAAAGCATTACTCATCCCAGCGTTTACTTGATTGATTTTGCATTTCGCGCGAATGACAAAACTGTCACCGCGAATGGTTCCACAGAAAATTATAGGACATTCGGCGAACAATATATTGCCTTCGAGCAAAATAAAGATGTAAGAGATGTTATGGTGTCGAGTGTCAAACTTTCAAAAACAGGAAAAGTGGAGTTCGGGATTTCCTTTAGTGTAGACGAATCAATATATAAACCATAACTATGGCAAGCGCAGTCGAACTATTTATGGTGAGCGCATTCGAACTATGAAACCAAAAGTCATCATTACCTTTGTTGTTCTGGTTTTTTCGGCAGTTCTGGTCTTCGTTTTAATTAAGCCAAAATTTGAAGAAACAGTTAGTTTGCGCGCTAAGCTTGCAACGCAAATCGCCGAGACATCGGAGGTAAAGGCAAAGTTTGAAACAACGCGGCTTGCAATTCTGCAATTTCAAGAATTGTCAGAGCAGGATAAAGACCTTGTCAGTTTGGCTTTTCCCGATGGGGTTGATCTGCCGGATCTTTTGGTCCTTGTGGATTCGTTGATTTCCCGCTCAGGCCTCATTGGCGAAGACATCAATATCAATGTTAATGCTCCAAGCAAAAAAGAAACGCAAGCTGAACCCCCTGTCGGAGCGGTAATGCCAAGGTTTATTGCGGTGGAAAGAGAGCCGCAGGGGTACGGAGAGATAGATATAATCTTTAGCGTGGTTGGAAGCTACGAATCTTTTAAAGATTTTTTGAAGGAGCTTGAAATGAACCTCCGCATTTTTAGTGTGCAGAGTATTAGTTTTAGTGCAGTCCAGTTGGCTGAAAAAATTTCCGAAGTCGTTAGATTCAGATTAGCAATGAAGACTTATTATAACAACAATTAAGATGCCTATCATTACCGCACAACGCAACCGCCAGAGAAATTTAATTGCAGTTTTTTCGCTCGTAGTAGTAGCTATTATTTCGATTTTGTATTTCGGGCGCTCCAAGGATACTGTAAGAACAACCCCTGCCGAGGAAAGGTCAGAAACAGCAAGGGAAGCGCGAGAAATTCGTCTTAATGAGAAACTTCTTACGGCACCGAGATTCAAAAAGCTTATTCCCTACGCGAGACTTCCCAAAACGATTATTACCGGCAGGAATAATCCATTTGCGCCATACAGCACAAGCGAACCGGCTTATATACGCGAACAGATCGAGCGGCGTAAACAGGAAGCGACAAGAGAGGGGGTATTGCCGGAAGATACAAGCAGGGAAGAGAGGGCCCCTGTATCTAGGGAAAGCACAGGCACTATTATTGAGGACCTATAGATCGTATAGGTCGTATAGGTTTTATGAATTCCTTTGAACAAAAAATTGTCAATGCCCTTAAAGTGGCAGGAGTGTTAAGTGAGGATGAGGCAGAAGACGTACAGATTAAATTAAAAAACATCGAAGATTCGCTGGAAGGAGTTTTGGTGGAAGGGAGTAGATTAAGCCCTGAAGATATACTTGCGGTAAAGGAAAAAGTCGGCAATTTGCCAGCATACACAGTTAAAGATTTAGGATCTATTTCGCCTGATTTGCTTGGGAATATTCCGGAAGGAGCGGCGCAGCAGTATAAAATTGTTCCTTTAGAAAAAAATGGAAGAGTGCTAAAAGTAGGGATGGTTAATCCGGAGGATTACCGGGCTCGCGATGCAATTCGTTTCATAGCTATTGGCAGTGATGTTGATCCGGAGCTTTTTGTAATAAGCAACGATACGCTGCAAAAAATCTTAGGAAAGTATAGGACGTTTAGAACACAAATCAAAGAAGCTTTGGTGGAGTTGGAAAAGGAGTTAAAGGATGAAAGACGGCCAATTTCCTCAACACGTCTGCCGGAGGAAATTGTGAAAGAGGCGCCAATAACTAAGATGGTCGCGGTTATATTAAAACATGCCGTGGAGGGAAGGGCTTCAGACATTCATATTGAGCCAACCGAAACAAGGAGCCGCGTGCGTTTCCGTGTTCACGGGAAGCTTTACACGAGTCTTTTTCTGCCTTCGTCTATTCATAGTTCAGTAGTTTCGCGCATCAAGGTTCTGTCAGATTTGCGTCTGGATGAAACGCGTATTCCGCAGGATGGGCGTTTCAGTACAGAAGTAAGCAGCCGAGTCATAGATTTTCGTGTTTCAACTTTTCCGACTCGTCTTGGTGAGAAACTGGTCATGCGCGTTTTGGACCCAGCAATTGCGATTCAGAATCTTTCTGAACTTGGGCTCGTGGGCAGGAATCTGTTAATTTTCAAAGAGGCGCTTGCAAGGCCGTTCGGTATGATATTAATATCAGGTCCCACCGGTTCCGGAAAATCAACAACGCTTTATGCCGCCCTGTCTTCAGTGGATCGCGAGGGGCTCAATGTTGTGAGCTTGGAAGACCCAATAGAATATCATATCGAAGGGATAAGCCAATCGCAGATACATCACGAAATCGGCTATACTTTTTCTTCCGGCTTGCGGCATATTTTGCGTCAGGATCCCGATATGATTATGGTGGGGGAAGTGCGCGACGTTGAAACTGCCGAACTCGTCACTCATGCCGCGCTGACTGGGCATATTGTTTTTACCACTATCCATACTAATAATGCTGTCGGGGTTATGCCGCGGTTAATTGATATGGAGGTGCCTGCGTTTTTAATACCTAGTGCCGTGGCTTTGGCGGTTGCCCAGCGATTGGTGAGGCGTCTTTGTCCGTATTGCAAGGTGCCGATAGATTCCCCGCCCCAATTCAATCAGATCATTAGTAACGAGATTAGGGCCATGCCGGAACACGCAAGGTCGTCATTCGGATTAAAAGTTCAGGATAAATATGAACTTTGGAATTCTCCCGGCTGCGATAAATGTTCAAGAAAGGGCACAATTGGCCGCATAGGAATATTTGAAGTGCTGGTTATGACAAGGGAACTTAAAAAAGTAATATATGCCGAAGGGCACGAGCCGGAAATTGAGCAAGAAGCAAAGCGGCAGGGAATGATTACGCTTATGCAAGATGGCGCAATCAAGGCCCTCCAGGGCGTGGTATCTCTAGAGGAGGTCTTGCGAGTTGTTGAAGCAAGTTACTAAATCTATGCAGCAAAAAATTTTACTAGTCGAAGACGACGAGTTTCTTACCGAGATTTATGTCGCTAAATTTCAAGAGGCGGGTTTTGAAATTTCTGTCGCGCAAGATGGGCATCAGGGATTAAGAAAGGCGAAGGAACAGAAGCCGAATCTTTTGCTGCTTGATCTCGTTATGCCCGCAATGGATGGCTTAGATGTTTTGCGCGTGTTAAAAAATGATCCGGAATTACAGTATACTCCCGTTATTGTGCTTTCAAACCTAGGCGAAGAGGAAGACGTGCGCAAAGGCATTAAACTTGGCGCGGCTGACTACTTGATTAAGGCGCACTATACGCCGACCGAAGTAGTGGCAAAGGTTAAGAGTATTTTAAACTTATAATTCTATCATTATGACTTTCACACAAAGATTAGAAGAGTTACTAGAGGTCGTTGCTAGGGAAAACGCCTCGGACTTACATCTTTCGGCCGGAAGAGCGCCAACTTTACGCATTGACGGCCACCTCGTGCCTTTGATGAAATATGGCGTTTTAAGCGCTCAAGATACCGAAGAACTGTCTTTAGCAATGCTTGATGAAAGACAGAAAAAATACTTCGAGGAAATAAAGGAGATTGATTTTTCCTACACATATCGGGATAAAGCAAGATTTCGCGTGAATGTTTATCAGCAGTCTAACAGTATTTCCGCGGCGCTACGGCTTATTCCCGCGCGGATAAAAACGATTGAGGAGCTGGAGATGCCGCCTGTTTTGCATCGTTTTACTACTCCAACGCAAGGTTTCTTTTTGGCGGTGGGTCCTTCCGGGCACGGCAAATCAACGACACTTGCCGCGCTTGTTGACGAAATAAATCATACGCGCACCGAGCACATTATTACAATAGAAGACCCGATAGAATATATTTTTATGCAGGATAAATGTATTGTTGACCAGCGCGAGGTTGGCCGCGACACGAGAAATTTCGCAAGTGCCCTCCGTGCCGCGTTTCGCCAGGATCCGGATGTAATTATGGTCGGTGAAATGCGCGATCCCGAAACCATCGCGACGGCAATTACCGCGGCAGAAACAGGGCATTTGGTTTTTGCGACCCTGCATACTAATAATGCCGCGCAGACCATAGATAGAATAATCGATTCTTTTCCGGCGGAGCAGCAGCATCAGGTGCGCTCCCAACTTGCCTTGACGCTTCTTGGGGTTGTTTCAAAACGGCTTGTGCCTAAAATTGACGGAGGAATTATTCCGGCCTGCGAAGTAATGATTGCAAATGCCGCTATACGCAATCTTATTCGCGAAAATAAAATTCATGAGATGGATTTGGTGATAGAAACAAGCGCAGATCAGGGTATGATTTCTCTTAACCGGGCACTTGCAAGCTTCGTGCGGCAGGGTCTCGTTTCCATAGAGACCGCCGAGATGTACTCGCTTAACGCCGATGAAATACGGATGTTAGTCGGAAAATAACAACTGACAACTGACAACTGACAACTGACAATAGAGTCAGTAGTCGGTAGTCAGTCGTCAGTCGTGAGTCGTTGCCTTTATATACCTATCAGGCAAGAACTAAAGCTGGTGAAATCCAGGCTGGCCGGGTTGAAGCCGCGGATAAGCGCGCCGGAATTGAAATTCTGCAAAGGCAAGGTCTTGTCGTGGTCGCGATTGAAGAAATACGCGAGATGCCGATTTACGCGCGGCGCATCAAATTTTTTGAACGGATAAAAGTAAAGGACATCGTTATTTTTTCGCGCCAGCTGACAACACTTTTTGAAGCAGAAGTGCCGCTTGTTACGGCCCTACAGGCCGTTGCCAAGCAGACTGAAAATACTTTATTTCGCGAGAAAATTTTTGAAATTTCGGGAGACATCGAAGGCGGCTCATCCCTTTCCGATGCTTTTTCACGTCATAAGGATGTTTTTTCTGACTTTTACATCAATATGGTGAAGGCTGGAGAGACCTCCGGAAAGCTGGACGAAATTTTAAATTATCTTGCTGGTCACATGGAGAAAGAATACGCAGTTATTTCAAAAGTACGAGGGGCGATGGTTTATCCCGCCTTTGTCGTCACGGGGTTTATGATTGCCGCATCTGTACTGATGATCTTTGTCATTCCGCAATTGACAAGCATCCTTGCGCAATCAGGCCAGGAATTACCGGCAATTACAAACATCATTATGGGTATTTCCGGTTTCTTGCGCACATTCTGGCACATTCTGCTTGTCGGCGTTGTGGGCGGAATAATAACTTTTCTGCGCTATATTAAGACCGAGACCGGCAAAGACTTTTGGGATAGAGCACAATTAAAATTGCCTATCTTTGGTCCGATTCTAACAAAAGTATATCTATTTCGTTTCGCGGAAAGTTTGAGCACTCTTATCGAAGGAGGACTCGCGATAACTCGGGCGCTTGAGATTTCGCGGGATGTTGTGGGCAATAAAGTTTATAAAGCCATAATTGATGAAGCGCTGGATACGGTGCGCCGGGGCGGAACTATCGGCGCTACGCTTTCCCTGTACAGGGAAGTGCCATCGCTGGTTACGCAGATGGTGATTATCGGCGAACAGGCTGGGAAGCTCGTTGCCGTGCTGAAAAATGTTGCCCGTTTTTACCAGCGGGAAGTTGATAACGCCACGGATAGTATAACTTCGCTGATAGAGCCGATCCTGATTACCGTAATGGGCATAGGCGTGGGTCTGCTCGTTGCCGGCGTGATGATTCCGATTTACAATCTAGTGGGGTCGTATTAGTTATCCACATTTGAAGATTATTTAACTAGAGCATAAAATAAAGTATATGAAAAGTGAGTCTGGGTTTACATTAATTGAGCTTCTTATCGTTATAACAATTATCGGTATTTTGTCATCTGTCGTTTTAGTGTCGCTGGGTTCGGCGCGCGTAAAGGCAAGGGATGCAAGAAGGCTTGCCGATATGCGTCAGGTGGCGCTTGCGCTTGAATTTTACATTGATCACTACCGCCATTATCCTCCAATCACTGGCGCGACAACCGCCGCGCAAAGGTGGGGTAAGTTGCGGGAATGTCTTCAAATGGAAACTACTTGTGCGGATTATAGTGTGAACGACGCTTTCCAGATAATGCCGGCCGCGCCTCAAGATCCATTGAACATCGGTATATATCAGTATGATTATTCGCCGAACGCCGCGCAAAACAGTTTTGTCACAAGGGGCATACTTGAAGATCCAAGTCACGGGACTCTTATAAGTGATGTCGACGGGCCCCAGACAAATTACAGCAACATTAATTGCGATGATCCAAGCTATTGCTTGAAAATTTAAAAGCTTCCTAGCTTGCTAGTTTCTAGCCCTGAAAGCTGAAAGCTGAAAGCTGAAAGCTGAGATATTTTATGATTAATTTATTTAGAAGAAGTTCAAATAGTAAGGGTTTTACCCTCATCGAACTTCTTGTGGTTGTTTCCATCATCGGTCTTCTTGCAAGTATCGTGGTCGTGTCGTTGGGAGGATCAAGAACGAAGGGTAGAGATGCGAAGCGATTGGCGGATCTGACCCAGCTACAAACAGCAATGGAGTTGTGCTATAATGATCTTGATTGCGCTAGCCCAAACGCAAATGATTATCCGGCGGACGTCCCCAATGCAATGCTTACATGCGCTGCATTATTGGCTGAAACTAACTTTTCTCGTTATCTTACTGCGATGCCTCTAGATCCGTTAGGCAGTCCATACACCTGCCTCTCAAATTCACAATCATATTGCCTAAGCGCAGACATGGAGGCCGTAGCTGGCACTGGCGCTGGAAGTTTTATAAAATTTAGCGATACGGGTAAAGATACGCTAGAGACAACGGTTTGCGCCAGTGAAGATGATTTTTAACTTTGATTCAAAAGGTCATTAAGTTAATAGTAATTATTTCAGCAAGCTTATGAAAAAAGGTTTTACGTTAATTGAGTTGTTAGTGGTTATCGCGATTATCGGGATTCTGGCGTCTATCGTGATGGTTTCCCTGAACAGCGCAAGAGCAAAGGCCAGGGATGTGAAGAGGGTGGGCGATATGCGGCAGGTGCAGTTGGCACTGGAATCATATTATGACGACACTCTGGCGTATCCGGGAGGAGATGGCGCTGCGACTTGTTCGACGATGGCGGCAGAGTTGGGCGCATTAGTGCCAGCATACATAGCTGCTTTACCAGTGGATCCGGGCGGAGGATCAGCTGCTTATGGATATGATGCGGCGGCTGTCGCGGACGGGCAGGATTATGTTTTGCGCGCTGATCTGGAGGATATAAGCCACTCCGCTCTCATTGATGGCGCTGATATCTACGGTTGCGAATGTGATGTTGCGGGCGATTCAGGAGATTTCTGCGCTAAGCCGTAGGGCGATGCAATTTGTTTAGTGATGTTAAAACACCCCAGGCGACTGGGGTGTTTTTGTGATACAATATAGCTATGCTTTACATGCTAATTTTTATCGTTGGACTAATCATCGGCAGTTTTCTTAATGCCGTAATTTATCGTCTGGCGAAAAGCGAGTCTATGATCAAAAAACGCTCGCATTGCCTAAAATGCGGGCATGTTTTGGCGTGGTACGAGCTGGTGCCGGTGATAAGTTTTGTTATTCAGCGGCGCCGATGCCGCGCGTGCAGTGCGCTGATATCCTGGCAATATCCGATAGTGGAGCTTGCGACAGGGGCGATTTGCTTACTAATTCTCAAATTTTTTTCGCCGTTTGAATTTTTAAACCTTGTTTACCTTGCCTACCTTATGGCAGTTGCAAGTTTACTTATAGTAATTTTTGTTTACGATTTAAAGCATTATATTGTTCCCGATGAAATAATTTACCCGGCGATATTAGTATCTAGTATCTGGTATTTAGTATCTAGTATTTTTTTCAACCTATATACTAAATACTATTTATTAAATACTTTTTATTCTGCTTGTGGGGCTGCAGTGGTTTTTGCAACAATTTTTTTTATATCCAAGGGCCGCTGGCTTGGTTTCGGCGATGTCAAACTCGTTTTTTTTATGGGGCTTTTTCTTGGCTGGCCGAATATTTTAGCCGCTTTGTTTTTCGCGTTTATGCTGGGTGGTATAATTGGAATAGGGCTTATCGCTTTGGGTAAAAAAACTCTCAAAAGCCAAGTGCCCTTTGGGCCATTTTTAGTGGCGGGGACGTTTGTCGCAATGTTTTGGGGAAGAGGAATAATTAACTGGTATTTGAATCTTTTCATATGAAGGGTTTTTCGCTCATAGAAATGATGATCGTAACATCTATCATCGGCCTTTTGGCGGTTTTCGCATTGGCAAATTATCGCGCGGGAGGGAAAAATTTAGACCAGGCGCGAACTCTCCAGACTATCGCGCAGGCGATACGCACCGCGCAGAATAGAAGCTTGGCTTCGGATTGTCCTGATGCGCCATGTCGTTTCGGGGCGCATTTTAATACTTCGCTAAATGCCGTATACATCTTTGACGACGGCGCACTCGATCCGGACAGCAACGGTATAAAAAGCACAGCTGATATGAATAATCAATACGAAGCTGGCGAAGAAATATCCTTTGAAACCGTGGCGTTGGGAAAAGACGTTTTTATAACAAGTATTAGCCCTGCTTATACTTGCGGTGCGGCAAGTTGCGCCGACATACTCTTTGTACCGCCAGATCCAATAGCGGTTACAACTGCCGGAATTTTATTGCCGATAACGATTACGATAACCGGAGGAAGATCGGTCGTTATCAATGAACGTGGCAGTGTCAACGTTAATTAAATGAACAAAGGATTTTCATTACTAGAAGTTATCATCGCCATTGCAATCTTCGGCACTGGCATTGCCGGAGCGATTGCCTTGACCACGCAAACTATTTCTACCGGCACTTTTGTGCAGAAACAGCTTACTGCCGCGTATTTGGCGCAGGAAGGATTGGAGGTTATTCACAACCTTAGACATACAAACTGGGCGAAAGAAGCGGAGGGTATATTGACGAATAATGCAGAGACAAAATGGTTTAGTGGACTTGATAGGCCGGGATGCACGCCTGAACCGTTTGATAATTCGGCATGCCCTGCGGAAAATTCTCCTATCTATGCCATCGTTAATTACAACAGTACAACCATAATACAAACAGGAGTTGACGATCCACTTTGGCAGATGTCGTTTGATAGTGTTGCTTCTCGTTACATCCATAGCGCCAACGCTCCTGTTTATAACCGGCATATTGAGATAAGCTACGCGCAGGACGTTGATGGCAAGGAGTATATGCATGTGAAAAGCATAGTTACATGGGATAAAGGGTCTATTAGCGCAGAAGACCTGCTTTATAATTGGAAAGAAGCGCCACAATGAACAAAGGATTCAGTTTGCTTGAAGTTATCGTTGCTACGGCTATTTTTTCCGTTGCCGTAAGTTCTATTTCTGCAGTTTTTGTCGTGGCGGTGCGCACCCAGCGCAACGTTTTGGGGCAGCAGGATTTGATAGATAACACTCGTTACGCGCTTGAGCATATGTCGCGTCAAATCCGCATGGCGCGGCGCGATGAAACGGGGGTATGTGTCGGCCAAGCCGACTATACATTTACCGCAGGAGGCAATTCTTTGACGTTTATTGATTATCGCGGGGATTGCTTAAACTACGACACAACGGGAGGAAGGATCCGTATGACGCTTAATCAAGGAACTCCAGTTGACTTAACTTCAGATGATATTCGCGTGAACATTTTAGATTTTGAAGTGGACGGCGAAGATGCTTATGACACTAAACAACCCCGAGTCACTATCTATTTAGATGCCGAAGCCGCTGGCGCAACACCGGAAAGTTCGCCGCAGATTTTACTGCAGACAACAGTGTCGGTTCGTAATATAGACACGCCATGAGAATAGAAAATCAAAATGGCAATGCGGTTATTCTCGCTGTGCTTATCTTGAGCATTGTTCTTGCGATTGCGCTTGGGCTGTCTGCAATTATGCTCAAAGAAGTGCAGTTTAATCGCACGGCCGGTTTCAATGTCCCCGCCTTTTTTGGCGCAGATTCGGGCATAGAAAAATTATTGACCATCCGCAATATTCCCATATCTTCATGTCCGACAGCAGTTGCACCCTGCACCCTTTCGAACGGCGTAACCTATTGGGTTGTAGTAACTGCAAACGGGGGAACAAAACCAGATGGGACTAGTTGCGCGTCAGCTAATTATTGTATAGAATCTACCGGAAGCTATCGTGGGACGAGAAGGGCAATGGAGGCCAACTACTAAAATTTTTAATTTTGAATGACCAGAGCTGAAGCAAAAAAGCGCATAGAAAAACTTCGCGAGGTGATAAATCATCACCGTTATCTTTATCATGTTTTGGATAAACAGGAAATTTCTGATGAAGCGCACGATTCGCTGAAGCATGAATTGGCAGAACTTGAAAAACAGTTTCCGGAGTTTGTTGCTCCAGACTCTCCTACGCAAAGAGTTGGCGGACAGCCGCTGGATAAGTTTGAGAAATTTGAACATCGCGCGCCCATGCTCTCAATGGATGATCTTTTTTCCAAGGAAGAACTAAAAGATTGGGAGGCGTATCTTCAGCGTCTCTTGCCGGACGAAAAAATTGAGTACTTTTGCGAGACAAAAATAGACGGATTTGCAATGAGTTTAACCTATAAAGACGGCCTTTTAGCGAGGGCCGCGACAAGAGGGAACGGCCTGGTGGGCGAGGATGTTACGCAGAATATCAGGACCATTGAAAGTGTGCCTTTGCGGCTTGAAAGAGAAACGAAGGGCGAGTTTGAAGTGCGCGGCGAGGTTTATATGGATAAGAAAACATTTGAACGAGTCAACCGTGAACAGAAAGAGAAAGGCGAAAAAGAATATGCTAATCCGCGTAACCTTGCGGCAGGTTCTGTGCGTCAGCTTGATTCAAAGTTTACCGCTTCGCGCAAGCTGAAATTCCTTGCGTATGATATAGTGGGATCGGATTTTGAAAAGCATAGTGACGAGCATACAGCATTAGCGACTCTTGGCTTCCGCACTGATAAGCATACGAAGATTTGTAAAAGCATCGAAGAAGTTTACAAATTCTGGCAAGGTGCTGTCAATCTTCGTAAGATGCTGGCTTATCAGATTGACGGCGTGGTGACGAGTGTCAATCGCAATGAGGTTTTTGATAAGCTGGGCGTCGCCGGGAAAAGTCCGCGGGGAATAAGAGCATTTAAGTTTAGTCCGAAGCAGGCGACTACTATGGTGGAAGATATTAAGGTTCATATTGGTAGAACTGGCGCTTTAACTCCTATAGCAGAGTTAAGACCAGTGGAGATAGGGGGAGTTACCGTAAGCCGCGCAACTCTGCACAATCAGGATGAAATAGAGCGTCTGGATGTGCGCATCGGCGATACGGTCATAGTTGGCCGGGCCGGGGATGTTATTCCGGATGTAATGAGCGTGGTTAAAGAATTGCGTTCCAGTAAAGCGAAAAAATTTAAGATGCCAGTTAGTTGCCCGACCTGCGGCGAAAAGCTGTCCAGGACGGAAAAGGTTATCCTGCGATGCACGAACAAAAAGTGTCCGGCGCGCTCGCTGGAGTATCTGCATTTTTTTATTTCCAAACGGGCTTTTGACATGGAAAGATTGGGCCCTAAAATCG
>CAZDDE010000008.1:0-24904 GCA_964504205.1 uncultured Candidatus Saccharibacteria bacterium | reverse complement strand
GATCGGCTCGTTGAGGAGGGGCTCGTATCCAAGCCGCAGGATTTGTTTGACTTGAAAGAGGGCGATCTTATTCCGCTGGAGAGATTTCAGGAAAAATCAGCGAGGAATATAACAGAATCAATAGAAAGAAGCAAAGATATTTCTTTGGCGCGTTTTATTCATGCCCTTGGCATTCGCCATGTTGGCGAAGAAACCGCCGCCGATCTTGCGCAATACTTCGGGAGCATGAATAAACTAGAAGAAGCGGATATTGAAGAAATAAATAAGATTCCCGACATCGGCGAAGTGGTATCAAAAGAAATATACAAATGGTTCCGCGACAGTCATAATCGCGAGTTTGTCAAAACTCTAATCAGTAAAGGCGTCAAAGTTCAAAAACCAGAGATTGCCGGCACAAAGCTGAAAGGCAAAACGTTTGTTTTTACCGGTACTTTAGCTAAATTAACCCGTCAGGAAGCCGAGCGCAAAGTACGCATGCTCGGCGGCGATCCCTCTGGCTCGGTATCGAAAGAAACTGATTATGTTGTTATAGGTGAAAATCCGGGGTCTAAATATGACGAAGCGAAGGAACTTGGAGTCAAAATAATAAGCGAAGATGAATTTTTAAAAATGCTATGAGCAACAAATTGTCAAAAGAACAAGTAGAGCGCATTGCCGAGTTGGCAAGAATCGGCATGCTAGATGAAGAAAAACAAAAATTCCAGGAAGATCTCGGATCAATTTTAGATTATATAGACAAGTTGCAGAAAGTAGATGTTTTCGGCGTCGAGCCGATCGCCCACATCAGCGGCCTTGAAAACCAGACTCGCGAGGACGAAAACGGCTCTAGCCACGCCGATGCCAAAATTTTAGTAGATATGGCGGCAGAAAAGAAAGACGGATATGTGAAAGTGATGCAAGTATTGAAAAGGTAATATCTATTTGTTGAGGTTTTGGTTAGTTTCTTATATGCTAAATAGTATGGAGAAGCTAACGATTAAGCAAATTCAGGATAAACTTTCGCGCAAAGAAGTTTCTTGCAAAGAAATTGTGCAAAGCTTTTTTGACGAGATTAAAGCGAAGGATAAAGATACTCATGCCTTTCTTGAAATAAATGAAGAAAATGCGCTTAAAGAAGCTGATAAAGTTGATGTCAAAATTGCCAAGGGCGAGGAACTCGGGCCGCTTGTCGGAGCAGCTCTTGCAGTAAAGGATAACATTTTAGCCAAAGGATTTCACTGTACAGCCGGATCTAAAATTTTAGAGAACTATAATGCGCCGTATGATGCGACGGTTGTTCAAAAAATAAAAAATGCCGGTGCGCTGATCATAGGTAAAACTAATCTGGATGAGTTCGCGATGGGTTCTTCCACAGAGAACTCCGCATTTGGGCCAACAAAGAACCCACTAGATATAACAAGAGTGCCCGGCGGTTCTTCCGGCGGTTCTGCCGCGGCGGTTTCGGCTAATATGTGCATGGCCGCGCTTGGTTCTGACACGGGCGGCTCTATCCGGCAGCCCGCGGCTTTTTGCGGGGTAGTTGGTTTTAAGCCGACTTATGGCGCTGTATCGCGGTATGGTCTTATTGCGATGGCCTCTTCGCTGGATCAGATAGGGCCGATTGCGAATAGTGTTGAGGACGCACGAGTTATTTTTGACGTTATTCGAGGAAAAGATAGCTTCGATGCAACTTCTTTGGATTTAAGCGCAGAAGCTATAAGCTATAAGCTAAAAGCTAAAAGCTTAAAAATTGGGATTCCCAAGGAGTATTTTGGCGAGGGGATAGATGCGGAAGTAAAAAGCGCTGTAGAAAAAGCGATTAAAAAATATGAGGAAAATGGCGCCAAGGTTGAAGAAATCAGTTTGCCGCATACGGAATATGGCATAGCGGTTTATCAAATTATTATGGCCTCTGAAGTTTCGGCGAACCTGGCGCGATACGACGGGATCCGTTACGGAAAAGCACAAAGCACAAAGTACAAAGTACAAAATTTAATTGAGCATTATTTATATACGCGGCAGGAAGGCTTTGGCGCGGAGGTGCGAAGGCGAATTATGCTTGGCACGTATGCGCTTTCCAGCGGCTATTACGACGCTTACTATCTTTACGCGCAAAAGGTACGCACGCTGATTAAACAGGATTTCGACAAGGCATTTTCTAAAGTAGATGTTATAATGACACCAGCTACCCCCACTTTGCCGTTTGAGTTTGGGGAAAAGAGTAAAGATCCGGTTTTGATGTATCTTTCGGACATTTTTACGGTTGGGGTTAACTTAGCAGGCCTGCCCGCGGTTGTTGTTCCGTGTGATTGGATTGGGCAAGAAGGCAAAAAATTACCGGTGGGGTTGCAGATCATTGGACCGCAGAAAGAGGACTACAAGATTTTAGAAACTGCACAAAAGTATCAAGAGGTTTAACGGGTTTTAACCATGTATACTCCTGCCGACATACTTCAACTCCTTATAAATTTTTTTAATTCAGGCTGGTTTTTGTTTTTGCAAATAACGGGAGGAGTAATAAGCCTGGTGCTGCTTATAGCTTCAGCTTGGCTAATTGGGAAAGCAGGCTACCCGCAGAGACATCTTCGGCACCTTTTGGCCGCTTGGCACGCCGGGCGTGTGCCCACCGGTAAACTTATCCGCCGATGGACCGCTATAGAAAATTATCTAGAAGAAGATCGGCCCGGGTTATGGCGCAAGGCGATTATAAACGCTGATGAAATTCTTTCCGAAGTTGTGGCACGAATGGGGTATTTAGGTAAAAACCTTGACGAACGTTTGGAAACTGTAAGCCCGGCAAATCCGGCCGAGTTCCCAAGCATGCTCGAGGCGTGGCGCGCGCATCAGGTGCGCAAGTTTGTAGAAGAAGATAAAGATTATGTTCCAACCCGCGAAGTTGCGGAAAGAACCATTGCTATATACAGAAACATTTTTAAAGAAACCGGAATCCTGCTCTAATTGACTTTCGGGTAATTTTGTTATATATGCTTGTTATGCAGGATACACAACCCATATTTTTCAGTCCTACTTTTGGAAAAATGACTCTGGATCGTGCATGTCAGAGTATTTTTGATTACATTTCTGAAGAGCCAAAGCGGCGCTACTCAATTATTATCGGTACAGATTCAGACGGATACGGCGAGGTAAGTTTTGTAACAGCGCTAATGGTGCACAGGATTGGCCGCGGCGGCAGGTGTTTTATCACTAAAACAAAAGTTCAAAATATCGTTGATCTGCGCCAAAAAATTTATCAGGAGGCAACTCTTTCGCTTGATATAACCCAGCTCGTGTTGAAAAAACTCAAAGAATTTCTAAGCGAAGAGTATCTGCAGAAGGGCTTTGAGATTCATGTGGACATCGGAGAAAATGGCCCAACAAAAGATATGATCAAAGAAGTAACCGGAATGATCAAAGGCAGCGGCTATACCGTGCGCATCAAGCCGGAATCATACTGCGCCTCGTGCGTAGCGGATCGTTATACAGGATGATGATTTTTTTGGCAGTCTATTTTTTTCTCTTAAGTGTCCTCTATGAGTTATAAGTTCCCAAAAGGTTTTCTCTGGGGTACAGCAACTTCTTCTCATCAGATAGAAGGCGATAATACGAATAACGATTGGTGGGAAGCCGAGGAAAACGGCCTTGTGCCGCATAAATCAGGCAGAGCATGCGATTCGTATAATCGCTACGAAGAAGATTTTGATTTAGCTAAAGCGATGCATAACAACGCTTATCGCTTTTCTATTGAGTGGTCGCGCGTGGAGCCGGAAGTGGGCAAGTTCAGCGAAGAAGCGATAGAGCATTATCGTAAAATTTTACAAGCTCTTCGCGCGCGCGGTTTGGAGCCGTTCGTAACCTTGCATCATTTTGCAAATCCAATTTGGTTTGCAAAATTGGGCGGATGGACCAATAAGAAAGCTCCGGAGTATTTTGCCAGATACGCGAGAAAGATTGCCGAAGAGCTGGGCGAAATGGCGAATTATTGGGTGACTATAAACGAACCGATTATTGTTGTCTTACATGGCTATCTCAAAGGGTTTTGGCCGCCATTTAACAAGAAAAATATTCTGGGTTGGTTTGGAGCGCTGGCTAATATGGCGGAAGCACACAAGCGCGCTTATAGGATGTTGCATAATGGGAATCCCAATGCAAGGGTAGGATCGAGTCAGGCCATCAACTGGTATACCCCTGCCCATTCAGGATTAGTTGGGGCGCTTGAGTCTTTAGTTATTCCTCCCGCCAAATTTTTCAAAGATCGCTGGTTTCTCGGCAAAACTATAGAATATCATGATTTTATCGGAATCCAGTATTATAGTCGTTACAAGGTTTCTTTCACGCACGGTTCTTCTCACGATGAGCGCGAAGAGCGTAGCGACTTCGGGTGGGAGATATATCCTAGAGGGATATATCAAGTTGTGCGGGAAATTTATAAGCGATACAAAAAGCCGATTTACATAACGGAAAACGGCATCTCTGATGCCGACGATGATCAGCGCCCGGCTTTTATAAAAGATCACCTCGGGTGGCTGCATCAGGCAATAGAAGAAGGCGCGGATGTGCGGGGCTATTTCTACTGGTCTTTGCTTGACAATTTTGAGTGGGCCGAGGGTTTTACGCAGAAATTTGGGTTAGTGGAAGTAGATTTTGCAACCTTTGAACGCAAAATGCGCCCAAGTGGAAAATTATACAGCGAGATTTGCAGGAACAGCGGTTTTCCTGGTGGCTTGACAAAAATTGAGTAAAGGTGTATGCTAGAAGTATAGTTTAGAGGAGGCGAAAGATGGCTTCGTGGAGTTGTCAAAAATGCTATCATCAGTTTACATTTGTCCCTCCCTTGGGTGAAGAGGGCAAGTCGTTTCCGACACGGCCCCCTAAATGTCCGAACTGTGGAGTTCTGGATTCCGGGACAGATGGAGATTTGGATGCTTGCGAAGGGTGATACCGTAAACTCGCCAACTAGTTGGCGAGTTTATTATTTGAGGTTATATTATGGTCGGGCCAGGCAGAATCGAACTGCCGTCATACCCACCCCAAGGGTACGTACTGCCGTTATACTATGGCCCGCATATATCACGATTTATTTATTTTTATACATTCCCTTAATACACTTTGTGCAGGCTTTGATGCGAGTTCCTGCCGGAATGCCGCATTTTGAGTAATATAATTTTACCCATTGAAGATTTGGGTATTTACGGCGTTTATGCGTCGGGTTATAATTTCCTCGTAAGAGTTTGCGTTTCCATTCCATTTGTGATTGTTTGCCGCAAAGCAGGCAAGAAGTCATATACGCTATGATATGCTAAAGATATAATTTTGGCAATATGAACGACTTTAATCTTCTCATCTTTCAGCTCTCCGTACTGTTAATGTCCGTGATCATTCACGAAGTTTCGCATGGCGTTGTTGCCCTCTGGCAAGGGGATCCTACCGCGAGATTCATGGGCAGGTTGACGTTGAATCCCATCAAACACCTTGATATGTGGGGATCGTTTTTGGTGCCGCTTGGATTGTTTGTATTTTCCGGCGGAAATTTTCTTTTTGGCTGGGCCAAGCCGGTACCATACAACCCATATAACTTGCGCAACAAAAAATGGGGCGCGGCAATGGTTGGCGCGGCCGGGCCGTTATCTAATTTTATTCTAGCAATAGTATTCGGGGTCGCATTGCGCTTTTTCCCGGAGTATTCGACAGTGCCTTTTGTGCAAAATCTCTTTCAGGTTTTTTTAATAATAGTTATGCTTAATATATTGCTTGGCGTATTTAATCTGGTGCCAATTCCGCCATTGGACGGCTCAAAGCTCTTGTTCTCTATTCTGCCGCCGCATATGGAACATGTGAAGCTATTTTTAGAGCGGTACGGCTTTGTTCTTTTGCTGTTCTTTATCTTTTTTGCCTTTCAGGCAATTTCTCCCGTCATAGACAGCTTGTTTCGCCTGATAACGGGGATGAGTATATAAGCGGCATCTATTTTGCTTTTTCTACCCGCCGCACATACTCACCCGTTTCGGTATTCACTTCTATAATATCTCCGGCCTCTATAAAGAGCGGTGTGTTGACAACAGCGCCGGTTTCAAGGATGCAGGGCTTATTGCCGCCCTGGGCGGTGTCACCCTTGATGCCGGGGGGAGCTTCGGCTATTTTGAGATCGACTTTCACTGGCAAAGAGATGTTGACAATTTGTTCGCGAAATATAAGCAGTGTTACTTCTTGATTTGGTTTCAAAAATTTTGTCGCATCGCCAAGGATATCCTCGGCAAGTTCAAAACGTTGCGATGGATTACTCGTTTGTGAAAAAACAAACTTGCCGCGATGTCCATAAATAAATTTCGCCGGTTTTTTCGCAATTCCTGCCTCTTCAAATCTATCGCCTTGGTGAAAATTGCGCGTCAAAACTTGCCCGTTAATCAGGTTTTTTATCTTTGTCTGTGCCACCACCACATCCTGCGACTTCCCCATCTGCCTAAACTCCAGCACTTCATAGGGCTGGCCATCAAGCACAAATTGTACACCTCTTCGGAGGTCGAAGTAGGAAAGCATAATTGTCAACCAAGCTAAGCTTGGTTGACATTAAGTTATCTTTCCAATAGTATACATCATATGCCTACTATTCGGCAACTAATTAAAAATCCGCGGAAGAAGATAAGGAAGAGAACAAAAACGCCCGCGCTCGCGCGCGGATTTAACGCACTGAAGAATAGGCCGGTAAAATACTGGTCGCCATTTAAGCGCGGCGTGTGCACAAGAGTTACGACAACTACGCCCAAGAAGCCGAACTCCGCTCTTCGTAAAATCGCTCGCGTGCGCTTGACGAACGGTATGGAAGTTACTGCGTATATCCCCGGCGAGGGGCATAATCTGCAGGAGCACTCTGTGGTTATGATTAGGGGCGGCAGGGTAAAGGATTTGCCGGGCGTACGTTATCATATCGTTCGCGGCGTGCTCGATGCGGCAGGCGTTGAAGGCCGCAAGAACGAACGAAGCAATTACGGTGTTAAAAAACCTAAAAGTTAAAAGATGCGCAGACGAGCCCAAGTCAAGAGAATAATTCCTCCCGATTCCAAATATAACAATCCGGTCGTCGCAAAGCTTATCAATTACATCATGTGGGACGGGAAAAAGAGCGTAGCAAGGCAGGTCATCTACGACACTTTTGATATTATCGCAGAAAAAACCAAGAAAGATCCGCTGGAAATTTTTGACGAAGCAATCAAAAATACCTCCCCTCTGATGGAGGTGAAATCACGTCGCATCGGTGGCGCAAACTATCAGGTGCCCAAGCAAGTCAGGGGCGATCGCCGCCTTACCTTGGCATTGCGATGGATGATTAATGCGGCGCGATCACGCAAGGGCAAACCCATGCGTGCAGACCTGGCGGAAGAGATTATTCAAGCCTCGCAAAATACGGGCGCGGCCGTAAAGAAAAAAGATGATACGCACAGAATGGCGCAAGCCAACCGGGCTTTTGCGCATTTTGCATGGTAATATGCCGCGAGTATACCCTATTGAAAAAAACCGAGACATTGGCATTATTGCTCACATCGACGCCGGCAAAACTACAGTTAGCGAGCGCATTTTGTTTTACACCGGTGTATCGTATAAAATAGGGGAGGTGCATACTGGCGACACGGTGATGGACTGGATGGAGCAGGAAAGAGAGCGCGGCATTACAATAACTGCCGCAGCGACTAATTGTTTTTGGATCCCCACGGCTTATCCGCGTACGGCTAAAGATTATGAAGACAGAATTAACATTATTGACACGCCAGGTCATGTGGATTTCACGGCTGAAGTGGAAAGATCACTGCGCGTTCTTGACGGCGGGGTCGTGGTGTTTGACGGCGTGGCCGGAGTTGAACCGCAATCGGAAACCGTTTGGCACCAGGCGGATAAATACAAAGTTCCGCGTATTTGCTTTATAAACAAACTTGACAGGATGGGTGCCAGTTTTGAAAAAAGTTTTCAATCTATCCTCGATCGGCTGACACCAAATGCGCTAGCGGTGCAAATTCCCATAGGTATAGAATCTTCTTTTGAAGGCGTCGTTGATCTTATTGAGCAAAAAGCGGTTCGTTTTTCAGGAGAACACGGTGAAATAATTGAAACAGGGGTAATCCCTGAAAATTTAAAAGAAGAAGTCAAAGCGCGCCGGGAGAAGCTTTTAGGAAAAATCGCCGAACAGGACGACAAACTTACGGAAAAGTTTTTGAACGGCGCAGAGCTTACAGTTGAAGAACTGCGGGCCGGATTGCGCAAAGGCACGCTCGCAAATACGATCGTGCCAGTTCTTTGCGGGAGCGCTTTAAAGAATAAAGGGGTCCAGCTTATGCTTGACGCCGTTGTCTTTTATCTTCCAAGTCCGGCGGATTTACCGCCGGTAAGGGGAGAAGATCCTAAGACCGGTGGGGAGATTACACGCGAAGCGCGCGATGACGAAAAATTTTCGGCGCTGGCATTTAAGGTTGCGGCAGATCCGTTTATTGGTCAACTTATCTATTTTCGGGTTTATTCTGGGACCTTAAACAAAGGGTCCTACGTGCTTAACGCGACTACGGGAATAAAGGAAAGATTAGGCAGGATTGTGCGTATGCATGCAAATCGTCGTGAAGAAGTGGACGTTATTTATGCCGGGGAGATCGGCGCGGCAGTCGGCCTCAAAAATACAACTACTGGCGATACACTCTGCGATCCGGATCATCCCATCATTCTCGAGAAGATTGTGTTTCCAGAGCCGGTAATTTCTATAAGGATTGAACCAAAGACTAAGGCCGACCAGGAGAAAATGGGTTTGGCTTTGCATCGCTTGACGGAAGAAGACCCGACATTTCATGTTGCGACAGATCAGGAAACTGGCGATGTAATAATTTCAGGCATGGGCGAGCTGCATCTTGAAATTATTGTGGATCGCATGAAGCGTGAGTTTAAAGTTGAGGCTAATGTCGGTCAGCCGCAGGTCGCGTATCGCGAAACAATTAAAGGAGAGGCATCAGCCGAGGGAAAATATATACGCCAGTCCGGTGGGCGTGGACAATATGGACACGTCTGGATCAAAGTTGAGCCAATGGAGCGTGGTGCCGGGTTTGAATTTGTGGATGAGATCAGAGGCGGCATTATTCCCAAAGAGTTTATTTCGGCAGTGGAAAAAGGCGTGCGCGAGGCCATGGACAAAGGCGTGCTTGCAGGTTATAAGGTTACAGATTTAAGAGCGACGCTTTACGACGGCTCTTATCATGACGTGGACTCTTCGGAAGCCGCATTTAAGATTGCGGGGTCTATAGCGCTGCAAGAATCAACAAAGCAGGCTGGCGTTGTTTTGCTCGAACCGATCATGAGAGTTGAGGCAGTGTGCCCAGAAGAATTCATAGGCGATATAACCGGCGATCTTTCTTCCCGTCGCGCGGCTATTGAAGAAATGGGTGAACGCGCTACGATGAAGAGAGTCTTGGCAAAGGTCCCGTTAGCGAATATGTTCGGCTATGCAACGCACATTCGCTCAATGACACAAGGCAGGGGATATTACACTATGGAATTCAGTTATTATGCGGAGGTGCCGGGCAATGTGGCACAGGAGATAGTAGAGGGGAGAAAATAATATGTGGTCACATCTAAAAACAATTCTAAAAGATAAAAATACGCGATGTATAATTATCGAGGACGGAGAGCCAAAATATATTGTTTTGCCATTTGCAGAATATCAACACTTGCAAAGTATTAAAGATGGTGGTATGTTAAAGGAAAATTCAGAAAACAAAGAATGGCAGGAAACGGCTGCATCTGCATCTGGAGACGATTATGCATCGTCGGTTAATATAGAAGATTTGCCGTTCTAGCTATTGACTTGCGCCAAGCAATTTACTATTATACATTTTGTGTCCATTAAAATACGAAACTTCAAACATGAAACTTGAAACTTTATTGTTAATGTTTCAAGTTGCATGTTTTACGTTTCAAGACGTTCATGGCAGCAGAGAAATTCGAAAGAACAAAGCCGCATATTAATGTCGGCACTATAGGTCATGTTGACCATGGTAAAAGTACGCTTACGGCGGCTATTTTGCGATACTCAAAAATGAAAGGATTTAGGGCGACAGAAAAAACCGTTGACCAGATTGACTCCTCGCCAGAGGAACGAGCGCGTGGAATTACAATTTCTTTAACTCACGTTGAGTATGAGACTGCAAACCGTCATTATGCGCATATTGATGCTCCGGGCCACGCTGATTACATAAAAAATATGATCACCGGCGCTGCGCAGATGGACGGAGCAGTGCTCGTTGTTTCTGCCGCGGACGGTCCCATGCCGCAAACTAGAGAGCATATCCTTTTAGCGCGTCAGGTTGGCGTGCCGGCGGTGCTGGTATTTCTTAATAAAGTAGACCAAGTAGATGATCCAGAATTGATTGAGCTAGTGGAGACAGAGGTGCGGGAGTTGCTTGTAAAATATGAATTTCCCGGAGATAAAACACCAATTATTAAAGGTTCAGCATTGCAGGCGCTGAATGCCGCTTCGCCCGATGATGAGGCCGCTAAGCCAATTGGCGAGCTCTTGCAGGCAATGGATGATTACTTTATTGTCCCACAGCGCGAAATTGATAAACCGTTTTTGTTGCCGGTGGAGGACATCTTTTCCATAGAAGGAAGGGGCACGGTGGTTACCGGGAGAATTGAGCGTGGACAGGTTAAGACCGGCGGGGAGGTGGAGATTATAGGTTTGCGGGCAACGCAAAAAACAGCAGTAACGGGCGTGGAAATGTTTAATAAAACCCTTTATGAGGGTTTGGCTGGCGATAATGTTGGTCTTCTCTTGCGTGGCTTAAAGAAAGAGGATGTGGAAAGGGGTCAGGTTATTGCAGCGCCCGGAAGCGTAACTCCTCATACGGAATTTGAAGCTGAAGCATACATATTAACAAAAGAAGAAGGCGGTCGCCATACGCCGTTTTTCACCGGCTATAAGCCGCAGTTTTACCTTAGAACCACTGATGTGACAGGCGACGTAACTTTGCCCGAGGGCACGGAAATGGTTATGCCCGGAGATACGGTTAATGTTAAAGTAAAGCTAATGGTTCCCGTAGCACTGGAAGAAAAGCAGAGATTCGCTATTCGTGAAGGAGGAAAAACAGTAGGCGCGGGAGTAGTAACGAAAATACAGGTATGACAGTTGACAGTTGACAGTTGACAGAAGTCAATTGTCAAAAGTTAAATGTCAATTGTTGCGCGAAGCGCACATGAGTCCTTCCAAAACAAAAAAAGCTACAAAAAAGATTGTCAAAGCGACTGAAGAAATTCAGCAAAGGATTCGGATAAGAATTAAGGCATACGACCACAAAGTTATTGACGCAAGCGTTAAGCAGATTGTGGAGACTGCTTTGCGTCATGGTGCCGAGATTCACGGCCCCATTCCTCTGCCGACAGAAATTCACAAGTACACAGTGAATAGATCATCATTTGTGCACAAAGACGCGCGCGAGCAGTTTGAAATGCGTATTCATAAGCGCCTGATTGATATTATTAATCCTTCGCCGCAAGTAATAGGCGCGCTGATGGATTTAAATTTACCAGCAGGAGTGGATGTAGAAGTCAAAATGTAAAGTAAAAGCGCAATTAATTTATTATTCGCCTTTGCGTAATATTTCAAAAATATAAATAAAGCAAAAAGATAAGAAGCCGATCAAAAATCGGGGCTGACCCGATTTTTGATTATGACAATGAAGTTTATTCTTGGAAAAAAACTTGGCATGACGCAAATTTTTAGCGAAGATAAACGCGTTATCCCGGTCACAGTGATTGAAGCAGGTCCAGTTAGCGTTACGCAAGTTAAACACAAAGAAAAAGACGGCTACGAAGCGGTACAAGTTGGATATGGCAAGAAGAAGGGCGTTGCTTTTCGCTGGAAAAGGGAATACCGTAAAAATTCGGGGGAAATAAAAACCGGGGATAAGATTGATGTTTCGGCGTTTCAAGAAGGCGACAAGGTTACTTTTACTGGGACATCAAAGGGTAAAGGGTTTCAGGGAGTGGTGAAGCGGCATGGATTTCATGGCTTGCCAAAATCGCATGGGACAAAGAAGAAACACCGTTCGCCAGGGTCTATTGGCTCGCGCTTTCCCCAGCATGTCCGCAAAGGCAAGCGTATGGCCGGGCGCATGGGCCAAGACCGCGTTACCAAAAAGACTGTGGTAGTGAAAATTGATAAAGAAAATAACGTGATTGCCCTGAAGGGTCCGATCCCGGGGGCACGAGGAAGTCTGGTTGAGATAAGAGGATAGGTTTACAATGAGCACGCGTAGCGCGCGGGGAAAATCAATATGCAGGCAACAGTTTACAATCAAAATGGCGAGAAGATTGGCGAAATAGAGCTCTCGGAGCGGGTTTTTGGGGTGGAGGTAAAGCCGGAGGTTTTGAAGCAAGTATATGTCGCGCAGATGGCGAATATGCGCCAGGTGATTGCGCATACGAAAGATCGAAGTGAAGTGCGGGGCGGCGGGAAAAAGCCGTGGCGGCAGAAGGGCACAGGCCGAGCGCGGCATGGCTCAATACGCTCGCCGCTTTGGGTTGGCGGTGGGGTCACGTTTGGTCCGACTAACGAGAGAAATTTCAAGCAAAAAGTAAATAGAAAAATGAAGCAGAAAGCAACATTAATGGCGATTTCCGGCAAAGCAAAAGATAATGAGTTAATCATAGTTGATAAGATCGAGCTTACTGCGGCTAAAACCAGAGAAATGGCTAAAATTACAGAAAAGATTGTGCCGAATTTTGAACGTGCGCTCATGATGCTGCCGGAAAAAAATGAAACGATTTTTCGCGCTGGAAGAAATCTTGATGATTTTAAGATTTCACATCTTGGAAATATGAATATTGTCGACTTGCTGAATTATAAGCATTTAGTCTTAACCAAGGAAACAATAAGTAGATTAGAAGAAAAATATGGGAGTATTTGATTTTCTAAAACGGGGTAAAAAAGGCAGAGCGCCAAAGCAATCCGAAGACAAGGCCCGGAAAGATGAGGCATCTCGGCAAAAAAAAATCGAGGAACGGCAAGAATCGCAAAAGCCCATAATTTTGAGACAGTCGCGCACAGCATGGAGTGTCTTGCGGTCTCCGCACGTTACAGAAAAATCTACTGATTTAACTGCGAGCAATCAATACACGTTTAAGTTGCTCGGCAAGCCGGCAAAACCAGAAGTAAAGAAGGCCATCGAACAAATTTATGCTGTGCATGTGGAAAAGGTCAGAAAAATAACCTTGCCGAGAAAAGAAAGAAGGCGCGGGGGAAGAATTGGCTGGAAGCCGGGCTACACCAAAGCAGTTATTACTTTGCGGGAAGGTGAAAAAATCGAAGTATTACCACATTAATGCAAACTTATCGTCCCACAACTCCAGGCCGACGCGGAATGACCAGGCCAGATTATACGATGATAACCAGGAGAAAGCCGAACAAAAAATTTCTGCGTCCTTTTGTTAGAAAATCCGGGAGAAACAATCAGGGCAAAATAACCGTGCGCCATCACGGCGGAGGTGCAAAGAGGAGATATAGAATTATAGAATTTGGCGAGCTTAATAAAAGCATTCGAGCTAAAGTTCTTGCAATTGAATATGATCCAAACAGAAGCGCGCGCATCGCCTTAATTGAGTATCAAAATGGCGAGCAGGCATATATCCTTGCGCCAGAAAAACTTGCTGTCGGTTCTGAAGTGGTGTGCGCGGAGAAAACAGATTTTCAGATTGGCAACAGAATGAAGATTGGTAATGTGCTCCCGGGTACTTTCGTGTATAATGTTGAACTGCTTCCTGGCAACGGGGGAAGGGTAGCGCGCTCTGCGGGATCTTCTGTTAAAATTCTTGCCACCGAAGGAAAGTATACCACCATAGCCTTGCCATCGGGAGAAATCCGCAAGATTTTATTTGAGTGTTATGCGACGATTGGTTCTGTTTCAAATCCGCAGCATAATTTTGCGGTTTTGGGCAAAGCAGGCCGCAAGCGCCACATGGGGAGAAGGCCGGAAGTTCGCGGCACAGCTATGAATCCCAAAGACCATCCGCATGGCGGAGGAGAAGGTCGGGCACCAGCTGGCTTAAAATACCGCAAGACACCTTGGGGAAAACATGCTCAAGGCGTAAGAACAAGGAATAAAAAGAAATATTCGCGGAATTTAATTCTGCAGAGGAGAACTAAAAACTAATCTATGCCGCGTAGTTTAAAAAAAGGTCCATATGTTGATCCAAGACTATTAAAGAAAATAGCCAAGCTTAGAATTGGCGATAAAGTTATAATCAAAACATGGTCGCGTGCCTGTACGATTAGTCCGGAAATGATAGGATTTACCTTTGGAGTGCACAACGGCCGCCAGCATGTCCCGGTATTTATAACCGAAGACATGGTTGGGCATAAACTTGGCGAGTTTGCGCTAACCCGCAAATTTGTCCGTCATGGCGGCAAGATACAGCAAGACTTGGAAAAGAAGGCCACCGAAGCTGCAGCGCCGCAGACTCCAGAGAAGCCAGCAGAAAAAAGAACTAAGTAGGTCTTATAAGTTCTAATATAGGTCCTATAATGTATGAGTATGGAAATTTCCGCAAAATTAAACAATCTTCGCATTGCCCCGCGTAAAGTACGGCGGATTGCTGATCTAGTGAGAGGAATGGAAGCAGACAAGGCGCGAGCAGTGCTTAAATTTTCCAAGCTGCGAGCCGCAGAGCCCATACTTAAACTAGTTAACTCTGCTTTAGCCAACGCGAAAAGTAATTTCTCCATAGAAGAGGGACTTTTTGTAAAAAAAATCTTAGTTGATGCGGGGCGGGTTTATAAACGGTTTCGCCCCGCGCCAAGAGGTACGGCACTGCCAATTAGAAAAAGGACAAGCCATATTACTATAATATTGGGTAACTAGACAATGAGCCATAAAGTTCATCCAATAGGTTTTAGATTAGGAATAAACGTGGATTGGGTTTCGCGGTGGTTTGATCTAAAAAAATATCCAAAGATTTTATGCGAAGATATAGCCATAAGAGAGTACCTTACAAAAAAGTTGCGCGGAGCCGGAGTTGCAAGGATCGAAATAGAACGCACCGGCGGTAAAATTTCAGTAATCATTCATAGTTCGCGCCCCGGGATTATTATCGGGCGTGCCGGCAGGGGGGTGGAGGATTTAAATGAACATCTTGAAAAAATTTTGCGTCAGGCACGTCGCGGATCAAAAGCGGCGTCGCCGCAGTTGCGTCTTGAAGTGCGGGAAATAAGGAACCCCGAGTGTTTTGCGAGTTTAGTCGGTTTAAGCATTGCCGAGCAAATTGAGAAGAGAATGCCTTTTCGGCGCGTGATGAAAAAAACGATGGAAAGGATCATGGCTAACAAGGGGGTCAAAGGAGCTAAAATCATCGTTGCGGGACGACTTAACGGCGCAGAAATGGCAAGACGGGAAGGGATAAAAGATGGCGTTATGCCGCGCAACACATTGCGTGCGGATATTGACTTTTCGGTTCAAGAGGCATATACCATTTATGGCACAATAGGAATAAAGGTTTGGATCTATAAAGGGCAGAAATTGGAGTAAAGCACATGTTAATGCCATCGAAAGTAAAACATCGCAAATGGATGAAAGGGCGAAAGCACACAAAGGTTGATCGGCGCGGAACCGAGTTGAGTTTCGGGACTTTTGGCTTGCAGGTAGCATCAGGCGAGAAATGGATAAATTCAATGCAAATAGAAGCCGCGCGGCGCACAATCATACGGGCGCTAAAGAAGGGCGGGAAAATGTGGATCCGTATTTTCCCGGATAAACCAGTAACAAGAAAGGGGACCGAAGTTCCAATGGGCGGAGGAAAAGGTGCGCCTGATCATTTTGTGTTTGCTGCTTTGCCGGGGAGAATATTGTTTGAATTAGATGGGGTCAGCGAAGAGGTAGCAAGGGATGTTTTTAACAAGGCAGGAGATAAACTGCCGGTGAGGACAAAATTTATTAAAAGATAACATGAAGGTACGTGAACTGCGTCAGAAAACCAAAGATGAGCTGATGAAACTGCTTGCCGAGAAACGCGGCCGCCTGTTGAGTTTGCGGTTTGATCTTGCTGGCGGACGGGTGAAAAATATACGAGAGTTGCGGAGTGCGCGAAAAGACATAGCGCGAATTTTAACTTTGCTTAAAGTATGAAACATTTTAAGGGCACAATCGTATCGGCTAAGATGGACAAAACGATAGTGGTTGAGGTAACGCGGTTGAAAAAGCATCCTAAATATGTGCGCCGTTTTAAGGTAAGCAAACGTTATAAGGTGCATGATCCCGAGAACAAATACAAGGGCAAAACTGGCGAAATAATACGGTTTGAAGAAACAAGGCCGCTAAGCAAACATAAGAATTGGAAAGTTGTATGATTCAAAGCTACACAAAACTTAATGTCGCGGATAACACTGGGGCAAAGATTGTCCAATGCTTTAAGGTTCTGGGAGGAACAAGGCGGAGGTACGCGAGCATCGGCGATATTATCGTTGCGGCAGTAAAATCTGCGGAGCCGCGAAGGATTGTGAAGACTCACGATGTTGTGCGTGCGGTAATAGTCAGGGAGAGAGAAGCATATCGCAGAAAAGACGGATCATATATCCGTTTTGATGATAATGCGGTAGTAATATTAGAAGGGAAAGAGCCCAAAGGCGGTCGTATCTTCGGACCTATTCCAAGAGAAATCAAGGAAAAAGGTTTTGATAAGATTGCTTCATTAGCTTTAGAGGTACTGTAAATCATGAAGTTTAAAAAAGGGGACAATGTGCTGGTGCTTTGCGGCAAAGACAGAGGAAGAAAGGGCAAGATTGCAAAAACCCTTCCTAAAACGGGGAAAGTTATTGTCGAAGGAATAAATGTTCATAAAAAGCACCGTAGGCCGCGGCGGCAGGGGCAAAAAGGAGAAGTGGTGGAAATCAATTTGCCGATAGACGTTTCTAATGTTAAACTCATTTGTTCCAAGTGCACAAAAGCGGTAAGGGTGGGATACAAGTTTGTGGGGGAAAATAAGTACAGAGTGTGTAAAAAATGCGGAGAAGCAACTTAGCTAGCTATAGGTGTATAAGACCTAGCGATCATGTAAGAGCCCACAAGATCTATGACCGATTTATTGGAAAAATATAATAAAGGGGTTGTCCCATCAATGGTGGAAAATTTTGGCTATAAAAATATTTATGCCGTTCCCAAAGTGATAAAGATAGTAATGAATTCCGGAGTCGGTAAAACTATTAACGCGCGCAAGGGCAAGGAAACAGCGCAAAGCGAAGAAGACTTAATAAAGGATTTACTGAACGAATTTGCGTTGATTGCAGGACAAAAGCCGCAAGTGGTGCGCGCGAAAAAATCCATTGCAGGATTTAAATTGAGACAAGGTATGATAGTTGGAGTAAAAGCTACTCTGCGCGGCAGAAGAATGTATGATTTTTTGAGCCGCCTTATTAATACGGCTTTTCCAAGAATGCGGGATTTTCGCGGCTTGGAAGAAAAATCAGTTGATGGCGCAGGAAATATGACTATGGGCCTTCACGAGCAAATAATTTTTCCAGAAATTCCGCATGACAAGGTTAGGCAAATATGGGGAATGGAAGTGACAATAGTTACAACAGCAAAAAACAGGAAAGAGGGATTTGAGCTGTTAAAGCAGCTTGGAATGCCTTTTAAAAGGTAGATTATGGCAAAAGCATCGCAAATCGCAAAATCGCAAAAGAAACCAAAGTTTGTAACAAGGGTAATTCGCCGCTGTTTCAAGTGCGGAAGAAGACGCGGATTTATGCGTAAGTTTGATTTATGCCGCATATGTTTTAGGGAGCTTGCCAATCGCGGAGAGATTCCGGGAATTAAAAAATCAAGCTGGTAACATGGACAATATCGCAAATACTCTGACAATCATCAGAAATGGCACAATGGCAAAGAAAGAGAGTGTAAAAACCCCTTACTCAAAGGTTATTTTTGGCATTGCCGGGGTGCTGGAAAAAGAGGGATTGATTAAGGATTTTACAGTCAAGGAAAAAGGCGGTAAATCATGTATAATTTTTACATTAGAATACAACGAGGATGATTCGCCGGCACTTTCGGTGATTGAAAGGGTGAGCAAGCCCGGCAAAAGAGTCTATGTCGGCTATAACGATATACCGCGCGTGCGCAGTGGATTTGGAATGGCGATACTTTCAACCCCCAAGGGGGTAATGGGCAGTAGTCAGGCGAAGAGAGAAAAGGTCGGGGGAGAGTTATTGTGCATAGTTTACTAAAACATGAGCCGCATTGGCAAGCAACCCATCAAGATTCCGGAGCAGGTGGAAGTTTTAATTTCCGGGAATAGAGTTTCAGTTAAAGGGCCTAAGGGAGAACTTACGCGTGAGTTCCATCCGGCTGTCGTAGTGGCTAAAGAGGATAATGTTATTGTCATCCATCCAAGGCAGACGAGCCGAGAAAGTTCTGCTCTTTGGGGTTTGAGCCGGGCATTGCTTTTTAATATGGTGCATGGCGTTACTGAAGGGTACAGCAAACAACTGGAAATACACGGAGTTGGCTATCGGGCGCAGGTTCAGGATAAAAATTTAGTTTTATCTCTTGGTTTTTCGCATCAAATCAATTTTCCAATACCGGAAGGAATAGATGTAAAAGTAGAAGGAAATGCGATAGGGGTGTCTGGAATAAATAAAGAGCTTGTGGGGCAGACTGCCGCAAAGGTAAGAGGATTCAGGAAACCGGAGCCGTACAAAGGCAAGGGTATACGATATTACGGCGAGCACGTGCGGCTAAAAGTCGGCAAGAAAGTGGCCGCAACTAGCACAAAGTAAGCGACACTATGACGTCAGTCAATAAAGAACAGCGAAACAGGCGGCATCGCCGTATACGGGCAAAAGTTCGGGGTTTTGCAAAAAAGCCGCGGCTTTGCGTTTTTCGTTCCAATGCCTTTATTTATGGCCAGCTGATTGACGATGCTGCGGGAAATGTTCTATGCTGTGCGCGCGGATCAAAAACTATTCAGGGAGCGGAAAAAGTTGGCCGGGAAATAGCGAGGCTTGCTGGAGAGGAAAAGATAGAGAAAGCTGTGTTTGACAGAGGAGGATTTAAGTATCATGGTCGGGTTAAGGCGCTTGCCGAAGGAGCGCGCGCAGGCGGATTAAAGTTATGAAAAGAGAAGCGCGTTTTCAGGAATACCAGAGAAAACCTGCTGATTACGAGCAGAAAGTTTTGGATTTGGCGCGCGTAGCAAGGGTTACTGCTGGAGGGAGAAGATTCAGCTTCCGGGCAGTTGTCGTGATAGGAGACCGCGCCGGGCAAGTGGGAGTAGGCGTGAAAAAGGGGAAGGATGTCCAGTTCGCGGTGGAGAAGGCGGTGCGCAATGCCAAAAAAGGTTTAACAAAGGTTCCAATCAATGAACTTGGCACCATTCCGCACGAATCGTATGGGAAATTTTCTAGTTCGGTCGTTTTTCTTAAACCAGCCGCAGAGGGACGGGGTATTATCGCCGGAGGGGCTGTACGCGCTGTATGCGACCTTGCCGGTTATAGCAGTATAGTGGGCAAGATTATTTCAAGAAGCGGCAATAAACTCAATGTTGCGCGGGCGGCCATTATAGCGTTAAAAAAAATTAAGAATAAACCTTCGTCGAAAGGTCAGGTCGAGGGAGAATTAAGTATTAAGAAAGATGCAAGCGCATCAACTGAAAAAACAGAAGAACGAAAAGAGGCGTAAGCGCATTGGTCGCGGCGGAAAGCGCGGCACTTATTGTGGTCGGGGAATGAAGGGGCAGAATGCGCGAACGGGTTCGAGCAGACGCTTGGCGATTTTAGATTTGATTAAAAAAATTCCCAAATTACGCGGGGTTCCGGCGCGCCGCTACAAAAAACTAGGGATGAAACAATACAAGGTTATTCCCCAAGTCGTTAACTTAGATGTTTTAGAAAGGAAGTTTAAGGATGGTGATGTCATTTCTCCTGAAACCTTGCTTGAAAAAAAATTAGTGCGTAGAATAAAAGGAAGAACACCCAGTGTAAAAATACTTGGCCGTGGAGAGCTAAAGAAGAAATTGGCGTTTCAGGGGGTGGAGATGTCCGGTAAGGTTAAAAAATTAGGCCAATTATAACTATGTTATCAAAAATCCTTCTCCTATTCAAAATCCCCGATCTGCGGAAAAAGATTCTTTTTGTCCTTATGATCTTCGGGGTTTTTCGCTTGGCCGCGAATTTGCCTATTCCGGGAGTTGATCGGGAGCGGCTCGATGCTTTTTTTGGCAGCAATCAGGTCTTTGGTCTCTTAAATATATTTTCCGGCGGGGCGCTGGAGCAGCTGTCCGTAGTGATGCTTGGCTTGGGTCCATACATCACCGCGACAATTATTTTACAGTTGATGACTATGGTTTTTCCTAAATTGAAGGAAATGTATCAGGAAGCTGGCGAGCAGGGCAGGCAGAAGTTTAATCAGTACGGCAGAATGCTGACCGTTCCGCTTGCCGCGCTTCAAGGCTTTGGATTTATAACTTTGCTTACGCGTCAGAATGTACTGGATCCTTTAAGCGGATTTAAGCTTTTCACAACGATTGCAACAATTACCGCCGGAGCAGTATTTTTAATGTGGCTTGGCGAGCTTATTTCGGAAAAAGGGATTGGCAATGGCATATCGCTCATGATTTTTGCGGGTATTGTGGCGAGCGTCCCGTTATCAATCAGGCAGACAATCGTTACTTTTACGAAAGATCAAATCCCCACGATTGTAATCTTTTTCATTTTAGCTCTCGTGATTATTGCCGGTGTGGTCATGGTGAACGAAGCGCGCAGGAACATCCCAGTATCTTACGCCAAACGTGTGCGCGGCAACAAAATGTACGGCGGAGTCTCCACTTTTTTGCCGCTTAACTTAAATCCAGCCGGGGTGATACCGATTATCTTTGCCCTTTCCATTATGCTTTTTCCTAATATGGTCGCAAATTTTTTGAGTGGAGCAAGCGCGCCTTGGGCAGTAAAATTAGCAGGTATACTCAATGCTTTTTCAGGGAACGCATTGGTTTATGGATTTTTCTATTTCTTTTTAGTGGTGTTATTTACTTATTTTTATACTGCAGTTACTTTTAATCCGGATAATATTGCAAATAATCTGCAGAAAAATGGCGGGTTTATCCCGGGGATTAGACCGGGCAAACCCACCAGTCAGCATTTGTTTTACATTTTGAACCGTACGCTTCTCATCGGCGCAGTTTTTCTTGGGGTTATTGCGGTATTGCCGTCAATCATCCAAGGGAATACGGGAGTTGGGGCATTTACATTTCTGATCGGCGGCACATCTATTCTGATCGTTGTTTCTGTTGTCCTTGAAACGATGCGCCAAATCGAGGCGCAGTTGGTAATGCGGGAGTATGAAGGATTTTAAGCTCGAAACTAAGGCCTTGCATGCCGGTTATATCCCTCGGGAACCGGATTTTTCCCGCACTGTGCCTTTATATCAAAGCGTGGCGCATCTCTTTCGCGATACCAAACATGCAGCTCGGCTGTTTGAAGCTAAAGAAGAAGGATTTATCTACAGTCGGATGAATAATCCGACTGTAGATGTTTTTGAAAAAAGAATGGCGGCGCTTGAGGGTGCTGAAGCGGCTCTTGCGACATCATCCGGGATGTCGGCTATATTTATGGTGGCCTTACATCTTGCAGGCACGGGGGAAGAAATCGTTAGCTCCGATAGGGTTTATGGCGGGACATTTCATTTGTTTCACGATACTTTGCCGCGTTTTGGCATAAAAGTTCGTTTCGTGAAAAATCCGCATGATGTAATTTCGTGGCAGGAAGGAATTTCAAAAAAGACCAAATTTCTTTTTGTTGAGACTCCATCTAATCCGCAAGTTGAAGTCTTTGATATAAGCGCGCTTGCGGAATTAGCGCATAAGCAAAAATTACCGCTGGTCGTTGATTCAACTGTTGCAACGCCAGTTCTTCAGCAACCCCTTAATCTTGGTGCGGATATTGTCGTGCACTCGGCGACAAAATATATCTGCGGCAACGGCACAGCACTTGGCGGAGTAATCGTGGGGAAGAAGAAGTTGCTGGATGAAATACGTTGCGGAGTTTATCGCGATATTGGCCCGGCCATGGCCCCATTCAATGCTTGGCTGTTTATTCTGGGACTTGAAACTTTGAGCTTGAGAATGCCGGCGCATTCAGAAAATGCGCTCAAAGTTGCTCAGTTTCTTGAAGCGCACCCCAAAGTGAAAAAAGTTTATTATCCCGGGCTTCTAAGCTCGCCGTTTAGGAAATTAGTGGAAAAACAAATGAAGGGCATGGCAAGTTCTTTATTGGCTTTTGAAATAAAAGGGCCCCGTAGCCGCGGGGCAAAATTTATAGAATCACTGAAATTGATTTCACACCTCGCCAATTTGGGCGATAATAAAACTCTGGCGATCCATCCAGCATCAACGACACATCAGCAGCTCCCGGCGGATGCTTTGACGAAAACCGGAATTTCGGAAACAATGATCAGGATGTCTATTGGTCTTGAAGATGCGCAGGATATAATTTATGATATTAAACAGGCACTTAACAAATCTTTCAGGAGTTAACATATGGAACCTAGAATAATTGTATTGTTGGGCATATCAGGCTCCGGCAAGGGCACGCAGGCAAAGCTATTAAGCGAAAAGCTTGGCTTGGATTATTTTGGAACAGGCGATTTATTGCGCGCCCGCAAACAAATTGAAGATTTTACTGGAAAGAAAATAGGCGAAGTAATTGATGCTGGCAAGTTTGTTCCGAGCGTTCTTATCGCTCAGCTTATTATAGAAGGCCTAGAGCCCTTTAAAAAAAGAGAGGCCGCAGAATTTAAGGGCCTTGTCATTGATGGCGCAACAAGGATACTTTTTGAAGCGCAAATGCTGGATGAAGCAATAGAATGGTACGAATGGGAAGAGTACTTGCATGTTTTTTTGATAGATGTTTCAGAGAAGGAAGCAACTCTTCGTTTGTTAAATCGTCGCATGTGCATAAATTGCCGAAAAATTATTCCATATATTGGTGAATTTAAGGATTTCAAAAAATGCGACGCTTGCGGCGGAGAACTTGTAAAAAGACCAGACGACAACGCCAAAGGTATAAAAAGCCGGATGGAGGAATATGAAAAGTACGGCAAACCGATAGTTAAATACTATGAGCAATCGGACCGGTTAGTTCGCATCAATGGAGAGCAACCCATAGGGGATGCGCACCGAGATATTTTAAGCGCTCTGAAATTGTAGCAAAAACAAGCAATAAAATTCCCTCCGTTCAATGGAAGGAATTTTTGTTAGTACTCGCTATAAGCTAGGGGTCGCGTGACAATCCTTACCGGCGAGGATGTCCCGCAAGAGATACAATGCTCCATGAGGGCTACCACAGACATTGGTGTAAGGACGGATGGTAACTCCGCTGGCCGGCAGGCAAGACAGCTCTCCATGAGCGCGCTTGCGGTTAGAGGTACGGGCTTTGTATCCTGTGCTTTTTCAACTAGTATTTCATAGACCTTTGTTTCAGGAATAATGAATACGAGGCCGGAATTTGGAGTCGGCGAGGTGATGTAATAAAAGTTTACACACTTTACCCCATCTTTTATAATTGAGCTTGCGTACAGTCCCAAAACAAATTCGCCGTATAAATAGGTGCCTACAACCCTTGCTTGATGCAGAGTTTCTCCCGCAAAAGTTTCGGTGAAACCCTTGGCCGGTTTGTAGATGTTCCTTATAAGCGGGGTTTTTAATCCAAGTTGCTGGAAAAAGTGCACGAGTTTTTTGCCAAACACGTTTTTGTAGATTAATCCGAGAGAATACAACAGTATGAGTAAAAGCACAAAACCTATTCCGAAGATCTTGTCAGCAATAGGAATGACATCAATCAAACTCTGGAAAAGATTATCCGAATTTTCAAACAGCCATTTAATGACGTAGTAAACAATCAGGACAGGTACGCCGATAATGGCACCCACGCCTATTTTGGCGCCAAAATGGGCGACAACATGTTTTAGGATATGCGAGAAATTTTTTACTGGAACAAGTTTCTTGATTCTCATGCTAACTTCCCATCTCACTGTTGTCAAATAACTTGTTATATCGTAAAGTAATTTTAATGAGTAGTCAAGTAAAAACAATAGAGGAGCTAGCTCTGATGCGCGAAAGCGGGCGGATCGCGGCCGCTATTTTATTGCAAGTTCAAGGAGATGCTAAGCCGGGAGTTACCACTAAAGCTTTGAACGAATTTGCCGTTAAACTCATTGCTGAATACGGCGTTGAATCGGCATTTTACAATCAACCGAGCGGGAAAAATCGCGAGTTATACCCCGCAGTGATTTGTACATCAGTAAACAGTCAGGTTGTGCACGGTATTCCCTCTAGTGATGTTCTAAAAGATGGTGATATTCTGTCGCTTGATTTTGGCGTAGTTTACAAGGGTTGGTACTCGGACGTTGCAATAACCATGCCTATCGGCAAGGTGGCATATGAGGCGAGAAGGTTGATTGATGTCGCCAAGCGTGCTTTGCGTCAGGGTTTGAAGAAAGTTCGTCCCGGAAATACGACCGGCGATATCGGCAATGCAATCCAAAGATGGGTGGAGGGGCACGGTTATCAAGTCGTGCGCGATCTTTGCGGCCATGGCATCGGCAAAGCACTGCATGAGCCGCCGGAAGTGCCCAATTTTGGCAAAAGGCATACTGGCGAAGTCCTGCAAGAAGGTATGGTTATAGCCATAGAGCCAATGGTAACGAGCGGCTCATGGGAAGTAGTAAACTCAAAGGATAATCAGGGCTGGGAAACCAAAGACGGTTCTCTTTCCGCCCATTTTGAGCATACCGTAGCGGTGACAGAAGAGGGGTGCGAGGTATTGACAAAAATATGATTTGTTATAAGATAAGAGCAGGCGCGGGAACCCGCATTTAGTAGTCAAGTGCACCACTGTTGATAGCTTAACTGTATGGCTTTG
>CAZDDE010000007.1:0-43735 GCA_964504205.1 uncultured Candidatus Saccharibacteria bacterium | reverse complement strand
TTAAGTATTCAACGAGGGGGATAAAATCACCGTCGCCGCTAACTATTACGATAACCTCTACTGAATTGGATAGACGCACGGCGTCGATAGCCATACCGACATCCCAGTCGGCCTTTTTCATTCCCCCGTAGAAAATCTGTAGGTCTTTCTCCCGCGTTTCTATACCAAGTCGCTCCAATGCTTCAAAAAACTGTTTTTCTTCTCCGGACTCTGTGCGCACGACATAGGCAAATGCACGAATGAGCTGCCGGCCGGCGACAGCGGCTTTTAAAATTTCGCGAAAATTAACTCGGCGACTGTAGATATTTCTTGCCGAGTGATACATATTCTGCACGTCTATAAATACTGCGACGCGCTGTGCTTTGTGTTTGATAGCCACGAATTAGGGTTCTAGACGTTTAGGTTCTAGGCGCTAGACAACTAATCCTAAGATCTAGAGCCTAATATCCTAAAGTCTATTTTCTCTTAAGTCCGAGCTTCTTTATAACGGTATTATAGCGTCTTGAGCTTTCTCTTTTCAAATAATCCAAAAGTCGTTTGCGCTTGGAAACCATTTTCAGCAGCCCGTGCCGGGAGTGGTTGTCCTTGGCATGGTTTTTTAAGTGCTTAACTAGCCGCTTTATCTCTTCAGAAAGCAAAGCAACCTGCACTTCAGCAGAACCGTTGTCTGTTTTGTGCAGTTTTATGTCTTCTATGATTTTTGTTTTTTGTTTCGGAGTCAGCATCTACTTATTTGTAGCACAAGATTGAATTTTGGGCAAATATGGAGTAGCATAGGGGCAAATGCCTCCATAGCTCAATGGCAGAGCAGAGGACTCTTAATCCTTTGATCGAGGTTCGACTCCTCGTGGGGGCACTATCTAAACGGCTCATCGCTTGATGAGCCGTTTAAGTTCGGCTAAAGATGCCTTGAGCCAGTTGGTTATATTATTGGGTATGTTCTGACGCGCAAGATGTTTGAATGGTGTTTGTACGGCTACGGGTTTATAAGGGTCTTACACTTGCTGTCATCGCGACGAGCTGGTTTGGAGATAGCACAGCTTGCAAACTCTACGTACTTCGAGTCGCCGCATAAATTAGCTGTAAACGTACACAAACTGCTGTCTTCGTAGTGTTCCGTGTCATCGGGGCCGTGATCGCTATCGGCGCAGTAAGTCATGCATGCCGGCTGTTCACAGGCCCAGCTGCAGGAGGCCGTTGGAGATTCATCGTTCCCTCCATTGTTTGTTAATTTAACTTTGGTAGTGTAATTATTGTCGCAGGCCGCACTGCTATACGTGCAAAAATCGGTTGTTTCACCTTCGCATATATCTGTCCAGGCATAAGCAGTGCCGCCATCGCCCTGGTTGGGTTGTGAGTCGCGCGCGTCAAACGTAATGGTTTTGTAGGTGATGGGAGTGTCTCTAGTGGAGTAGTTAGCAGGACAAGTATCCACAGATAGCGAGGCAATCGGCGTAAAGTCAACAAAGCCATTCTGCGAGGAGGGAGTGATTGTTTTTAAATTTGCCCCTAAACTATCCCCCGTTTCCCCCACTGCCGCGCCAGTGAGCAAAAAATGCATTGAATATTCTCCGGCACTGCTTATATCAAGGATTCTTGTGAGGTTAAAGTTGCTCGCCGGCGAGTCGCCTGGTCTAGTTTGTAAGCCGGTCCAATCAATAGAGCCGGCGCTAAATGAGTCATCGTCGTCCATTTCCCATTTCCATTGTTTGATGTTCGCATGTGTAGTCGCTTGATTTGTGATAGTGAGTGTTTCGGAATACTTGCCCTTGCAGTCTATTGTCCCTGTTGGCGGAGCTCCTTCAAGAGAGCCAGTGCAATTGGTTATATCTAACTTAAATTTCGGATTTGCCCAGACTTTGAGCGTGCTTGGGCCTGCTCTGTTACTTCTGCCATCGCCGTCAGTAGCAGTGAGATGAACCTTGTATACCTCATTGGCATAACTGTGGCCAAACAGAGTGCGCGATGTGCCCACGGTTCCATCGCCGAATTCCCACACCCAGCTGCATCCCGTACACCGTGACTGGTTGTCAAAGTAAGCGGTTCCGTCCGTGAACATCTCTGAAATTGGGGTCCCCGTACCAGATGGGTTATCTTTTACAGCAAAGTACGCTCCGGGCGTAACGACAATGTAGGATGTTTTCGTCTCTGTTGAATCAGTTTGACCTGGGTGTCGGGCAGTAAGTGTAACCGTATAGGCGCCATTACTTGTATATGAATGACTTGGGCTCTGGGAGCTGTTCTGTCCTCCGTCGCCAAAGTTCCAGCTCCAGGCACTCACCGTACCGATAGAGGCATCGGAAAACTGAACCGCAAAATTTCCACTCGGATTGAGAGGCCCACTTCTTGCACTTGCGGTAAAATTCGCAAGCGGCGGGAACACTACGGATTGTGTCACCGAATGCTCCCCTCCTGGGCCGCGCGCGGTGAGCTTTGCGGTATAGCCAGTGCTGTTCGTGTGGTAGTAATAGGTTGGATTCTTTACCGTGCTGTCGGCAGCGCCATTATTGTCGAAATCCCATTCCCAGTGCGTGATCTCATCGGGCGAGGACTCTCCTCCATCTGCGAGCAATGAGGTATTGGTAAACACTGCTTTTAGTTTTGCATCATCTTCGATTGACGTTGCAACGCTAAAGCTGGCAACCGGCGCGTTAGGTGTGGGGTAAGCAAAAATATAATTCAGCTTCACTTTTGTGTCGGAGCCGCCTGGGCCGGTGGCAGTAAGCCGCGGCGAATATGGACCGGGTTTATAGTAAGTGTGGGTTACATCGCTATTCCCACAACAGTCGCGCGTGCCGTCGCCAAAATCCCAATGCCAGGACGTCGCGCGCTGTGAAGAATCGCTGAAAGTTACGGTAAATGGCGCGCGGCCATGCTTGTATGCTACGGCGTCCCCTGCCGTAAAGTCGGCCTGCGGGGTAAAGTTAATCGTCTGCTGTTTTGTGGAACTGCCGGTTGGGCCCGTAACACGTAGAGTTATTGTTAGAGGGTTTTCGCTAGTATAAGAGAAATTTGGGCTTTTTGCGGTGCTGTCATCCAAATTTTTATCGCCATCAAGATCCCAAGCCCAGGAAGCAATATCACCATGTGATAAATCGGTAAAGTACACAGTTAGCGGTTCGGCAACCGAAGAACGGCCGCTCTTTGCAATATACGAGGTTGCTCCTTCGGAATCTGCCGATAGATTTGGTCCTCCGCCCGCGGGCGCGGCAATGAAGTTAGCGCTTGGCGCGGCAGAAATGCCGCAGGCAAAGCTCCACCAGCCGGTGTTTACGATGTGATAGCTTGGATTAGCAGCGAGCGCGAGCGGATGGGGGCTGTCTAGAGTTAATGTATTAGCCGTGTTTGCAGAGACTCTTCTTATTATCGGCTGTTTAAAGTCGTTAATGTTAATTATGTCGCGTACTGCGAGCGCGCTTGAAGGAGTGCCGACAGTTCTATTCAGAACAAGTTGATTGGGATTGACAGTGTCGGTTATCGTTCTTATTTCGTTTTGCTGTCTGCCGCTTTTTACAATAAGTTCAAACCCGTTCCATTGGTCATTAGCCCAGGATACATCTTGAATGGCAAGGGGCACAGCAATACTCCCTAAATCTTGGCCGCCAGATGAGCTTTTTAATCCAGAGACGCCCTTTGGTGGAATTATTTCAACCATATAATCTTTCCACTGATTACTTCGCCAATTTTTTGAATTATCTTCTATCACTGTTGCAGTAAGAGCTGTAGTTTGTCCTCTTTCCGCAAAGAAACCAGTCCATTCCATCAGCCCAATTATGGAGAATATAGTATTCAGAAATGCCCAGCTCAAGAATGTGAGCGCGTATGCTGAAAATGCGATGGTTATAACCTTTCTGCCGCTCACGACCTGCGTGATATTGCCGCGTGAAGCAAGAATTAAAAATCCGCCCCACAGCACGGCAAGCAGCAGAACAACAAGCCCCAGGCGCCATAAAAGAAGATTGATTGTATTCTGGAAGAGATAAAAGAAGTGGCAAAAGGTGCAGTCTGCACTCTCATCAATCGGTGTTGTGAAATCATCAGCATGTCTTCCGCATTGCACAAGGCCTCCAGCGTCAAAAACTCCCGCCTGTGCTGAAGCTTCCGCCGACGCTAAAGCTTTGGCGGACAGGACGGCGGGCAGGCCCGCGGAATTTACAGCAAGCTGTTGCTCGGGTTGAGTTACGCTTACTTCTGGCTGGTAAGTTGTTGGACAGGAGACGTCAAAGTTGCTGTCGGTTTCATCCTGTCGGCTATCAGTTAAGCCATCAAGATCATTGTCTTGTCCGTCCTGACATTGCGCAGATGCTGAAAATACCTCACGCGCGGGATCTATTGTTCCCGGTTGAATAATTTCGTACGGTGGATTTTTTTTACGCAGATCGTTGTAGTAAGCCTCTATTTGACATACAGCTTTATTTTGAAATGTATCTGGCGCGGTTTTATTCGGCGGAATGCGGCCGGTGGCTGGGTCTGGGTTATAGGCGGTGCAGTCTGTACAGCGGTTTTCAAAGAGTTCGTCTGGATAGCGGCACCCGGCAATGCTGTTCTTGCTTGCGTCCAAATCAACATCGGCATTGATTGTACCGGCTATATCGGAATCCGCCTTTTCCGTTCCGCCGATAAAATCTTTCCATCCTTTTGCAACAAACGTGTCCAAGTCTAAATCATTGATGGTATGCGCCAGTTGCTCAAGCGTTGGCGCAACGGCCAACGCCAGCAAGTCCAGCGTAAAGGGGTTATCGTACCAGTCAGTGCCGCCGGGTGACGGGAAGCCGGTAACGGGCGGATTAAGCGCGGTTGCACTGTTGCCTATCCTGTCGTTCGCAACAGCTTTGCCATCGCCATCAAGATCATTCTTTGCGGCAGCAAAAGCTCTTATCCAAAATTCATCTGGGTTATTGCTAGGCCAGTTTAAAGACGGCGAGGCCCAATCGTATTGGTTTGGCTCATGGGGCAGGCCCCATCGGAATGGATCATCGTAGAGATCGCACGTTTGCGTTGTTGGATTGCATTGGTTTAGCTTGCCTCCGCAATTTGGACTATAAACCCTATCGGCGTCGTAGTCGCAAGGGTCGCGTTTGGTAAAAGCATCAGAGTCAGCAGCTGGGTAGGAAAATTCTTTTATTGCGGACCAATTCCACTTCTCATCCCTGGTTTTTATCGCAAAGTAAAGCGGAGTATAGGCCGGAAGCAGATTTGAGCCGTCCCCTAGCACGTTTCCCGCAATAGCCGCCTCTGTTGCTGGTCCGATCAGCATAGTTTCCGCGTTGCCTGGACTCTTCGGCGGCGAGACGGTTCTATGCTCATCGTAGATTATCGCCGTTCTATTCATCCAACCCTCCTCATTAGTTATAGGCGCAACGGAATAGCGAATATCATATTGCGAAGACGCTCTTCCGATAAGCGAGGTTATATCCTCATCCGGGGCCTGCCAGTCAAGATTCAGCGAAAAGTAATCATTAGTGCTAGGCAAAGTGGCGCGCACAGCCAAGCCGCTCGCACTGACTTGCGCAGGGGCTTCAGAGTCTATTTCCCACCTTATGGATTTTACAGTTTGGTTTCCGGCGTTATCAGTGACGCGGAGATTGAAGGTGTTAAACCCTTCAAGCAAGTTGAAGTGTGGAATAGTTGGGGGCACACATTCTTCCCAATTCCCTGTTCCGCGGGGAGTAGGCTGGTCAAGTTTGCATTCATACTTTGCGACCCCATATTCATCAGAGGCAGAAATAGTAAACTCAACTTCAGTTTTTTCAGTGGGATTACTGCGATTAGAGCTTAAACTGATTACTGGCGGAGTGTCGTCTATGGTGAGAAAAATTTCGTGGCTGGATGTGTAGTTAGCAGTGTCTAGGGCGGTTATCCTAACACCGCATCTGTTAGTTCCCTGAGCGGTGCAGTACGCGGCGCTAAGAGTTACTGATTTAGGGTCTCCACACCCGCTGTTTACTCCCCTGTCTGTCCAGCTACTGCCGCCATTGCTTGATGTAGATAATTTGCACTCTTTCATTGAGCTAATGCCATAAGGATCGTTTGCATTGTAAGATAGCGGAATGCCGACTGTTGACTTAAACGGCGCGTCGGGCAAGGGGCTTGTAATTACAACGTATGGCCCAGGTCGGTTGGGGTCGAGATGGCCGAAGGCGGACGCGTTGTTTGGCGCGAATATAAAAAGCGCTACATAGAGAATAACAGCTAGTTTTATTACAGGGCCGAATCCTTTAGGAGGCATGAAATCACATTACTGGCCGCACGCGAACTGCCACCATCCGCCGATTTTGATTTTGCCATCGGCGTTAGCGATATTTGGCAGTGGCGAATCTACTTCTATGCAGTCCTTTGTGCCGGTGGCACTGGGAGTGCCAGTTTGGTCGCGTGGAAGATCTCCATCCGGACAATCAATTGCGTAGTCAGTTCCAAGGGTATTTTCATCCCAGATCTTAGTTATTGTGCGCGTTTGCCCATCCAGGGCAGGGTTGCCTGTCCCGGAAATTGTCAGCACAAGCCCCACCAGATCTTTTTGTCGAGCATCAAGGGTTGTCTCCGGCGTCCACAGAAGTTTTCCATATGTTTTTTGTAAAACGATTTCTTCCGCTACGAGCCCAGTCCATTTCTGCACGCCAATGCCGGTAAGCGCGGAATTCAATACGAGCCAGCCAATAAGCACTATGGCATAGCCGATAAAAGTATAAATAATCGCGTCTTTGCCAAGTTTGGATTGCTGGGGATTACCGCGGGAAATTACAAGCATAAAACCGCCAAAAACTACGATCAAGCCAGCCACAGCCGGTATTATTACGAGCATTATCCAATCAACTATGCGCTTAAACAAGAGGAAGAAGTCGCAAAATCCGCAGGGTTTAGACTCGTCTATATCAGTCGTAACAGGATCATCCGCATACCTGCCGCATGACACCAAGCCGCCCATTTGAGGACAAAAAGAGTCGCCCTTGTTTCCCTCGCCATTCTGGTTGTTGTCTATGTTCACCGCGCCCACAGCCTTCATTCTGTCTGTGGGAAGATAGGCGGGCATTCCTCTTAACTCCTCTGGCTGATACGATGCGCTATAAACGCAGGTATAGAATTGTTTTACTGTGCTAGTGTTTTGTTGAGTACATGTGAAGTTGCTATCCGAAGGGTTGTTATCAGCGTAATAATCAGCACAATTAGCGTATTGTTTGCCACTTTGAAGCGTCCACCAAGTTGGACTTGTAGTGTTGGGCCCGGTACAGCTCACCGGTTTCCTATCAGCACTTAGGCAAAGTCCTTCTTGCACATTAGGATTCACATACTCATTTTCATCATCGCGGTCGTCGCAGGGAGTAGTAGAGCATGCACATGAGTCAACAGAAGTAGCTAAGTAGTGATTATCACCGTCGTTGTCTGTGCAGGCATGACTGTTCGCAAAGGTAGAATGCGAGCCAAAAAAGAAAGCTAAGACAATTATCAGTAATGTAGTTACTCTTATGCAAATCATTGATTCTAGTATATCAAAAAATATAGCGCGGGGCACTGTGAATAAAGCGCAAAGCGAAAAACAACTAGCTAAAAGCGGAAAGCGATAACTTCTAAGTGTCGTCAACTTATGCTAAAATAATACAAGGCCCTCGTGGTGAAATGGATATCACGACAGGCTTCGGACCTGTTAGTCCCCGTTCGAGTCGGGGCGAGGGCACTTACTATGAAAATACCAAAAGAAGTCCAGAACGTCCTAAAATCTCTGAACAAAGCCGACCACGAAGGGTATCTCGTTGGCGGCTGTGTGCGCGACCTCTTGCGCGGAGTGGAGCCAAAGGACTGGGATGTAGCCACCAATGCCAAGCCCGAAGAGATAGCACGTCTTTTTTCGGATAGTTTTTACGACAATGCTTTTGGGACAGTAGGAGTCAAGACCGGCTCTAAAAAATCGGAATTGGCCATTATTGAAATAACGACCTACCGTATAGAAGATAAATACAGCGATAAAAGGCATCCCGACCATATTATTTTTGCCGAAAAATTGGAAGATGACCTCAAAAGACGAGATTTTACGATCAACGCGATGGCGATGAATCGAAAAATTGAGTTACGAGATCTCTTCAACGGCCAGGAAGACCTTAAAAATAAGATAATCCGAGCTGTGGGGGAGCCAAAAGATCGTTTTTCCGAGGATGCCTTGCGCATGATGCGGGCAGTAAGATTGGCCACAGAAGTCGGTTTTAGCATAGAAGAGAGGACTTTTCAGGCGATTAAGGACAACGCCCACTGGATCAACGATATAGCCAAAGAGCGCGTGCGTGATGAGCTGGTTAAGATTATAGACGCCAAAAACGCTTATTTTGGCGTCTTAATGCTGCATGACTGCGGTCTACTAAAGCATACTATACCCGAATTAGAAGCTGGAGTGGGAGTAACGCAGAACAAGCACCACATCTATACGGTTTTTGAGCATAATACTTTGGCGCTCAAATGGGCCGCAGATCACGACTATCCCCTGCGCGTGAAACTGGCGGCACTACTGCATGACGTGGGCAAGCCGAATACAAAAAGGGGCGAGGGGGCGGACGCTACTTTTTACGGCCACGAGATAGTCGGAGGCGCGATTACAAGGAAAATACTGCGCAAGTTGCACTTTCCTTTGAAACTTGAGGAAATCGTATCCCTCCTTGTAAAGCACCATTTATTTTACTACAATGTGGGCGAAGTAACCCCTCGTTCGGTGCGGCGTTTGGTGGCAAAAGTGGGACGCGAGAACATGGATGATTTAATAAAAGTGCGCATCTGCGACCGCATGGGCAGCGGCGTGCCCAAAGCCGAGCCGTATCGCCTTCGGCACTTCAAATATATGGTGGAAAGGGTGCAGAAAGACCCGATTTCGCGCAAAATGCTCAAAATCAACGGGGGTAATGTCATGGAGCTCTTGGGCATAAAACCAGGGCATAAAGTTGGCTGGATTATTGCCGTTTTGCTGGACGAAGTGCTTGACGAGCCCAAACTGAATACAAAAAAGTACTTAAAGAAGCGGGTGGGGGAACTGGGCAAGGTTGGTGACAAGGAGTTGGCCGATATGGCGCAGAAGTCACGCCAGAAGGAGCAGAAGTACGAAGAGGCAGTAGATGAAGGGATAAAGGGGAAGTATTGGGTTTGATAAATTATTCTAATTGCTCTAATTTAGGACTTACGCGTTTGCACTCTTTAACTCACCCCCCAGCCCCTCTCTTACATTAAGAGAGGGGGGGGGCGAAGCACAAAGCTTTGTGCCGCGTCCCCCTCTTAAGGTAAGAGGGGGAACTAAAGGGGGCGTTATGAATAAGAAACGGCAAACGCGTAAGTCCTAATTAGGTCAATTCAGTATCGGGGTATAGTATACCGGCAGTACGCACGCTTCGGGTGCGTGAAGACTGGGTTCAATTCCCGGTACCCCGACTAAAAATAAAGGTCGATTGGTTTTATAGCGAAAAATAATCATAATTAAAAGATTAAATCTTATGGAATTAACTTACAACATAAAGAATAAAATTCTGCTTGCTGGCGGCATTGCGTTTTCTGGGATAGGTGTTTTCCTGTTGGCGCAATTTGTGTTTGCGAATGTGACAGGAAGTCTTCTTCCTTCATCCGACGGAGCATATCTCCAGTGGACGCCAAATACCGGAACAACGCATTACACCATGGTCGATGAATCATCGTGTAATGGAGCAACGGATTACAATTCTACAAATACAGTAGGAAATCGTGATTCATACGGCGTAAGCCTCGCCTCTGTTCCAAATGGTTCTACTATTACGGCGATTGAAATTACTCCGTGCGCGTCCCGCAATAAAAATGGTGGCCATTCTGCGACAATGAATGTTTTCTATCGCTACAGTGGGGTGGATAGTTCTGACGCAGGCAATTACTCACTTACAGGCACTACACCGACACAGCTTGCCGCGACGACCTTTAGCGGGTTGTCGCTGGTAAAGGGTCCAGCGAGCACACTCCAGATTGGTGCTGTACTTTCTGCCGGAACAAAAGGGGCTCGGTTAAGTCGCATTGCGGTTGTGGTAACCTACATGCCACTCTCTGCTCCTTCAAACCTTGCTGCCACCGCCTCATCTTCAGGTGCTATTCTGAATTGGACAAACAATGCCACAAACGAAGATGGATTCAAGATTGAGCGTCATAACACAGCCACAACAACCTTCAGCGAAATCGTTTCAGTTGGGGCGAATGCAATCATGTACACCGATCCCGGTCTTTCTCCAGATACCTACACTTATCGGGTGCGTGCGTTTAATTCTGGCGGCTTCTCTAGCTACTCAAACACTGCCAGCACGAATATTCCGTAACATTCTCTGATTGACGCATTGTATTTAATAATGACTCTCACGGAGAGTCATTATTGTTTTTCTAGGCAACTATTTCAAGGTGCAGGGATTTGCCGACACTCAATTTTTCTGCTACGATTTTTCTATGTGTCGCCGAAACCGAGCTTTGCTCGGCGAAGGCGGAGGGCCCGTAGCTCAGTCGGTAGAGCACTGCATTCGCATTGCAGGGGTCAGGAGTTCGAATCTCCTCGGGTCCACCAAACAGGATACTAAAATAGGCCGACTATTCTTAATTATTGCCCACCATATAGGAAACGCGCCTATGTCTCAACTCATTCTTTTTCTTGTTCCTCTCTCCCTAATGGGTTTTTGGTTTCTTTTCTTCTACTACTATTCTTGGAGATTTCCAACTCCAAGAGAAGTTTTGTTTTTTTCGTTTGTGGTAGGAATTTCCTCTGCGGTACTTGCGGGTCTGCTTGAAGGATATTTCTTTCAAAATTTCATATCCATTGAATTGGAGAAGGTATTCTTTGCTCCTAGCTTCACGATAGATATCTTTTCTCTCCTCTTTCCATTAATTGTTTCTTTTGCCTTGATCGCGCCCATTGAAGAAACAATGAAATTTTTGCTCATCACCTTTTTTCTTTTCAAAAGAAAGCGCGTAACCCGCGTAATTGATGGACTCAACATTGGAATCATGGTAGGCCTTGGTTTTGGACTTGTTGAAAACTTGTATATGCTGAATCGCTTTCTCACTCCCGACTATTTGAACGAAGATTTTGGACTTTTTCTTCTTGTGCGTTTTTTTGCTACTGGCGCTCATACATTTTTTGCAGGTACCATGGGGTATTTTCTTGGGCTAGCACAATCAAATCGCTTGTTTTCCGAGAGATTTTTTGTCTTAAGTATCGTTCTTCCAATCTTACTGCACGGTTTATTTAACTTTTTTATTTTTGCACACCTTGCCTCATTCTCTCTTGCTTTGGCTGCAATTCTTCTCCTCTTTTTATTTAAGTGGTATACCGATCGCCAGAACTTTCAACAGAAGATATGCGAAAACAAACTCGCCGAGATTATTCCTCCATTGTTTGCTCCAAAGCATGAACTAGACACGCTCTTTTTTCAAAACAATATCAATCTTAATCTTCTCAAAAATACCAATGTATGCCCATTCTGTTTCCGAAAAATAAAACAGGAAGGATTGCAAAAATGTCCTTTCTGTAAAGTGCGTCTCATTTCAAAAGTATCGTCTAGAACGACTTGAGATGTGCTGTGGATATTTTTCTTTGCCAAATAAAAATAATACATGTATAATAATAGATAAATGAAAAATAAAACCTTCCTCTACAGTGTACTCTTGGGATTCTTACTGATGATTGTAGCAATATTCTTCTTTGGACGAGATACCCTTTCAAGATGGCTTCTTACATCTATTGCTCCCATTCAAGAGGTTAGCTTCTTGCCCATAGCTCACTTGACTTTCGATGAGGGAAGCGGCACCACGGCGAGAGACTCTTCTCCAATGGCCAATCAAGGAGTTCTTCTCAATGGCACAGGATGGACTGCTGGCATTATGGGTGAGGGCCTTACTGTTGATGGGGGAGATGATTATGTTCAAGGAAATTCTCCGTTTGGAGACAAAAACTTAAAATCACAGCCTTTCACGGCAAGTATATGGGTTCAGCCGCATACTCTTTCTGATGTAGCAACTCTTCTGTATCTCGGGAGTCTCACCGGCTCAAATTATACCTTTGAGCTCTTTGTAACCAAGAGCGCAACTTTGCCGATTCGTGCTGTCTGGCACCGCCAAGATGGAAACAGTCATGAAAGAGTAGAAATAGCTTCTGGTGAAGGTCTCGTCCTTCCCATCGGAAGTTGGTCGCATATTGTCGTCACCCACAACGGAGCAGAACCAGACCCTAATTCTACAAAAATATATGTAAATGGCATTCAAGTCTCCACAAGAATTGTTTCTTCCTCGTGGGGTCCTTACCCAGAAGGCAGCATTATGAGAATTGGAGGAAGATATGATCGCTCTTTTGACGGATTTATTGATGATGTGCGCATCTATAACAGAGTACTTTCTGCAACAGAGGTTGTCGAACTGTCCCAGGAACCCGCAGCACTTGCCAATCTTATTTCTGAAAACGAACAAATTCTCCAAGAGCTTAATCCAGGATTAACAGAATCATCCCAAATACTCAAACTGGATCCAATCGCATTGGCGCCCTTCACCGTCTCAACATCTTTTGCCCAATTTCCAGAGGAACCATCTTTTCCTTCTTGCCCTTCTATTCCCATTGATGAAGCCCTCGCGCCTGCTGATCCAGCAAGACTCAACACGGTTTCAAAACTTTTCTCAAATCTGACTTTGCAGATGTTCAAGACCAACGAAATGTATGATTCTTCCGCAGGATCAATCAAAAATACTCTTACTATTCAACTGGGGAGATTTGCTCATGCGCGCAAACTTCTCTTGGTTGAGCTCATGCGCAATGATGCTGATGCGGCTCTTTCCTACATCAGTTCTCAACAGCAAATTTTCAAGTTTCCGTTCCCAGAAAACTGTCGTGAAATATACACAACGATAGAAGGGAAGCTCCAAATAACTCACGCTGATTTCTTTGAACAAGGGACAAGCAAGACCAAATATACCGTTGGAACCACTCAAAACCAACGCATCCAAATTCATGGCGCAGAGAACAGCACAAGACTTACGGTCTCTGGCATACAGCTCAAAACTACAGGCTATCGTCTGGACGATGATTTTATCTTTGACACCAAAAGCCAAACCGCGCTTGAAATCTTTTCCTCTCCATCTATTCCAGCAGACGCAAGCGGTGTACAAAAAACTGTTGTCCTCATGGCAACTATCACGAGTAATTATGATGAATCAAAAGATGACTATTATAAAGAGCTAACACGCAGTATCGTATTTGGTAAAATGAAAGATTTCTATAGGGAGAATTCCTACGGTAAATTATCTGACATTACAGGAGATATCTTTCCGCAAACTGGACGGTATAAAACTGTTGGCGACTGTTCAATCCCACTCTTTGAAATCGCACCAGCCCTAATAGAAGCAGCAGATCCTGTCGTTGACTTTAACCAATATGATCATTTAATAATTGTATTAGCTCCTGAATCACGTTGCGGAGCCTGGGGAACCATTGGAAAAGCAACAATCTTGACAGATGTTGGTGAATTCAATATGTCAATATCGCTGATCCCTGGAGCCGGCATTGATAGTGTCTTTCACGAATTTGGGCACGGCCTCGGTTTGGCCCACGCAAACAGCTTTTTTTGCACAAAAAAAGTGATTTCTCCGTATGATGCGTGTAGTTTCAAGGAATATGGAGACTTCCTCTCTATAATGGGATCTCGTCGTTTTGCTCACCACACTGCGCCTCATAAAGAGCGACTGGGCTGGCTCGATGATTCAAATACGCAAACGATCATTCAAGATGGCGCCTATACTGTACAACCAACTGCGACATCCCAGGAAGGAATAAAAGCGCTCAAAGTTCCTCGTGGATCTGATTATCTCTACATAGAATACCGTCAACCTATAGGGTTTGATACTGTTTTAGCACCAACAAATCCTTCAGAATTAAAGGGCGCAATTCTTCATCTGGGACAACCTGGGCGTACCGACAGTCTCCTCCTGGATGGAACTCCTCTCTCGCCAAACATTATCCTTGGGATAGGCGATTCTTTTGCCGATTATTTGACTGGGACTACGATTACAACTTCTCAAGCAAGTGAAGAAGTCTTAACAGTGGACATTCGATTGAACAGCGTTGATCTGAAAGCAGATTCTGTAGAGGTCTATCAGGAAGATCCACGCGTCAGAGATATATTCTACTTTTCTGGAACGATAAAAAATCAAGGGCAAGGAAACGTGGGAATTGAAACGCCGCTTCGCATTCGTGCTGATTTTGAAAATCCTTATTCTGGCATTGATTCTTCCAAGGAGAAACGTCATATAAACCCACTGCAGGGAGGCGGAAGTGGAGTGGTTGATTGGAAGAAAAACTGGGAGTGGTTGGGTAATGGCCTTGGGATCGCAATACCATGGACTTCTATAGGAAAGATATCTTCTGACGCAACAAAATTTGCGTTTGGTTTTTGGCAAGGAGGATATCTTTCACTAAGGGGAGATCGCTTAAATTATGAAATCCAGTTTGGAAACGATACGTGTGTCAGGGGCAACGCCCCCTATGGACACGAAGCCCCGGGAGACTGTGTTGTGATTTCTGATTTGGCAACTGACTTCCTATTTGATCATCGGAGTTTTGGGGACTACATCCATTGTGAACTCCGTTACACTGCAGCTACCCGTCTTATTGAATTTCAGAGCAGATTTGGAACCACGTGTAGCTTCGCGGTATTTAGCGAAGTTCCTCGCAAGGAAACTGACTGGGCATGGCTTGCAAACGGAGGAAATGGACAAAACAAGACTGTGCCATGGACTCCTATTGGTACAGTCTCTCGAGACGCAACGCGCTTTGCGGTTGGACTCTGGACTGGTGATTTGCCTGATGGAGGACCTGTCGGAGATCAAGAGAATTATAGTATAATTTTTCACAACGGAGAGTGCCAGGCTGCGGGATTGACCAACGGCCAGTATCCGTCCGGGTGCTTCATTATTCCTGACTTAAACTCCGACATGATAGTAGAGGATGGAAACTATCCATTTGGGAGTGATGTGTATTTTACGTATTGCGATTTCCGGTACACCGCTGCGAGTCGTTTGGTAGAGTTCCGACGAGAACATAGGTTCATTGATTGTGGAGTTGCAGTATTTGAATATGCATCATCGCTATGGAAGGCAAACAAAGAAGGAACCCATACGGTGGAATTCTGCGCTGACCCAGAGAACATTATCGCTGAATCTGACGAAACCAATAACTGTGTCTCACGCTCTTTCCGTTTGCATGTGAATGTTCCGCCTGTTTTGAATCCCATTGGAGACCAGATAGTTGAAGCCGAATCTCCGCTTACCTTTGTAGTTTCTGCGTCAGATCCTAATAACGATACTCTTCTTTGGAAAATAAAGTGGCTACCTGACGTTAATGGAAACGGCTATATCGATTTTGGCGATGTTCGACGTATCTCTGCGTTGTTGGGACAAACCGTTGATACCGAGGAAGAAAAAAGAGCAGATCTCAACAAGGACGGAGTAATCGATATCCTAGACATTACCATGGGAAGTACGAGTCTTCCTATGGGTGCTGTATCCAATCTTTTCTCTATTCCCACAAGAACTTTCTCTTGGATCCCTTCATCAACACAGAGAGGATCTTACAGCGTGACCATTCTTGTAAGCGACGGGACACTCAAGGGTTCAGTTTCAGAAACCATTACCATTACCGTTCTCCCAAAGTCCATCTCTCAATGGAAATTTGATGAAACTTCAGGAACTATTGCGTCAGACTCCGCAGATAATAATCCTGGAACTTTGGTGGATGGACCTGTCTGGACTCAAGGAAAGACTGGGGGCGCAATCAACTTCGATGGGGTTGATGACTTTATAAATCTCTCTCCCAACGAAAACCTCGCCATGAGAACTGGTGATTTCACCATTGCAGGATGGATCAATCTTGATGAAGTTTGTGGGCCCACTTGGAACGATAGAGTCTGTCCTATAATCTCGACGAGATTTCTGAATAGCAGCGACACTAGCGATGGATACTATCTTGGGATTGCCGTCTCACATATCTTTTTCCAAATAGGAGACGGTACTGCTAACAACGGTAATTTCATGATGCCCTATACCTATACCAACAGCTGGCATCACATTGCTGCAGTAAGGGATAAATCCACAAATGAATTTAAACTCTACTTAGATGGACAACTCACGGGTACAAACCCCGATACCCTTGGAGACGTTAATAACCTTATTGCTCCTTGGATAGGAGGACGGTATACCTTCTTTAAGGGCAAAATGGATAATCTCCGAATTTATAATACCGCGCTCTCAGATGCAGAGATTGCCATATTAGCTCAACAATAGATTCTTTTTGACTACGCATTTGGTTGACAGAATAAAGATACGGTGTATACTAAACGTTTTCAAGTTTTTCTTTGGCGGCAAACTCTTTTAGTTCAAAGACTTGGGCCTCAATGCTCAAAATTTGTCTATCCTCGTCCTCTGTGCTCTTTCGAGCGTAAAGTATGTATTTCATATGGTTTTGATTAAAATTCCCCCCCAAAAAAAATGCAGAATCGCCAACTGATTTTTTCGCCCAAAATTCAATACAAACTGGCCGCCGAGCGAAGCGAGGCGACTTCCAATTCCTTGCGCTTTTCTAAAATAGACCACTCTTTTAGAGTTGTCTGGAGACGCCTAGGGTTGTCTAGTTTGATTCTAGGGATTTACAGAGCTTTTGCTATTGACAAAGTATGTAGAAATATGCTATGCTTGTATTAAGCTTAAGGGGATACTTTTACAAGGAGGATAGGAGATGTTAAAAGAGGAGCTCATACTTTTTGGGAGGACTATTCGTAATCCTCTCTTAAGGGGGTTAATCCTTGGTAGTATATCTGTACTTTTGGTCGGCGGATTAGTCGGTGGGCTAATAGTAACACCCAAGCTTGTACTTGCTCTATTCTGCCTACTTTCCGTTATACATCTTACTATGCGACTAAAGGGTTTGAACGGCATCTTCTTTGTCAGGGGCGTCTTGATAAATCTAACAGATGATATGTTTTTGCCCATAGATAATCAAAAAGACTTTAACGGTAGATGCAACTAACTGAACGGTACGACAACCTCGTGCCGTTTTCATTTTCGTAAATCAAAACTCGGTACAGTACAACCTTGCAATTTCTCCAAAAGCCCCAAAATCCAAGTTCGCATCCTGTCCCGAGAACATCCACATTTTTAGAGAGCGCAAGGAAGTTGATTGCTCTCAAACTAAAAACCTCACATTGTGTGAGGTGTAAACCAGTTAGCGAAGCGTTGTGCTAGCCACGCCAGGAGCAGAGAAGCGGCTGGTATAAATGCCAGATACCAAAGGAACCAATCTTGCGCGTTTCCGGAAATCTGCTGGGGAGCCTGTGCGGAGGCATAAAGAACAGACCAAGCTATAGCGCTCCAGTACGTTATCGTAGCGATGAAAAAAGATAAAGGGATAAGAGTCTTAAAACCGCGCCTAAAATTCGTGTTTTTAGATAGAATTAAAGCCATATCAAGCGCTAAAGCCGGGATTATAATGGGAAATGGGGGAAGGGTATGCGTAAATCCTCCGATTGCGTCAACGCTATAGCCGATTGCGAAATGCGTGCTCCAAGCGAGAGTTGCGGCAAGGGTTGCCGTGCCTACTTTCTTTACTACAAGCGTCATAGTTAAGAAGAGGAATGTGCTAATGCCAGTAGCTGCGAGCGGGTAAGCGAAGCCCGGACGGATGTCTTTTAGCCAGCTCATCTGCGGCATGTCGAAGTCCGCAAGACTAAATAGACCGAGCAGAATGACCGTGGCAAAAAAAAGAGTGGGCAGAGTTCGGCTTTTCAGCGAAAAAACAGCAAGTCCAATTAACACAGACGCAACTGCGGCAAACATTATGGCGTGCGGAGCGCTCCAGGTAGTCATATCCAATCCGATCATCCTATGCCAAAGTTCATCAAATGCCAGGGTTAGGGGAGTGATGAGGCCTCCAGCCGCAACTAACCACATCGCCCGCTTTTCGCCTCGCAATAACGCTTTATCTTCAAGCAGAATAAAAAAAGCAAGCATACCGCAGATCGTGAAGGCTATCAGGCCAGCTATGACAACAAGATGCGGAGCAGAAAGCAGTGTATGTTCGTATTTTACATGAAACCACGCGTCCCACTCAGCGCCTACAACACTAAGAAGTATTGCCAAGAGGCCAAGCGGAACGATTAGTTTTCCAGCGATTCTGATAAGGTTTTTGTTAGTCAATTACATTGCCTCCTTTTATTCCCACTCAATTGTTCCAGGCGGTTTTGAAGTCAGATCATATAAGACAAGTTCAATTTCAGGAATTCTGGCCAAGATTTCTCCAGCGGTTTGGCGCAAGAACGGTTCAGGAAGCCAATGCGGGGAACAGGTCATAAAATCTTCAGTGTCAACCGCGCGAATAACGGCAGTGTAGCCATGGCCGGTGAAACTCAAAGGGGCTATCACTACAAACGCTTGTGAAATGTGACTGTAAAGATTCGCAAGGCGCAGGCGCGGGATGAGGATTTTTTCATTAGCAACTTCCAGGATTTTTCGTGTTTTGGCTATAAAGTGGTCTTTTTTAAACCCAAGCTCGGAAAGCGAAGTCATATCGCGGAGATCCGTAACATACACGACGCGGCTGATTTTACCCTTAAATTTGTTGGGAATTGCCGTTGCGAGTTCCAGAAGCGGCCTTCGTTTGTATGGGCCAATAAGAGCGGCTGTATAGCAGTAAGTGCGCGCATCGCCCTGCACGCCAGTGCCGCGCAGAGGTAAAACATAAACGCTGTAGCCAGATTCTGCGCACATTTTGTGCAGTTCGCCCTCGGCGAGCATGGCTTGAGTGTATTGTTCATTCTGAGGCATAGATTCAGAATCATAGCCAAGAAAGCGAACGATATACCCCGGACCCGGCCAAGGATGTTGGGTGATGATGCGTTCCGGTACGCCAAGCTGTCTGCCAAAACGCCGCACTTCATCCTTAAATAGATATGCGAAGGGTTCAAGCAAGTTACCCATTTTCCGCAGATCTTCAAATACGCCGATATTATGGTGGCTTTTTATTTTGTCAGTTTGCGTTCCAGACTCTTCTGTGCGTGATTCCACCATATCCGGCCAGAGTGTGCCTTGGGCAATGATGCAGTCTTCTTTTTTTAAGCTAAGTTCGGCGATTTTTTGCGCAAGCCACAGTTCAATGATTTCGCGATAGACTCTACTAAACGCACGACGTTTCTCTTCGGGATCAATGAGGTCTTCGAGAGCGCGAAAGACTTCTTGCCGCGCGTTTACGACATCAAACGGACCGCCGATAAGTTTTATTTTTTCAAGATCGTCTTGATCTGGACCAACAGCGCGAATGTACAGGAAATGCAAACGATCTTGCGGAGTGATTTGCCTCAGGAAATAAGCCATTACTCCAGAATCATTGCCAGTGCTTATCGCGGCAAAAACATGCTTTTCGCCTATTTTTGCAATCGTTTCAGCTTTTATTTTGCCAAACTCTTTTTCGAGGCCCCAGTTTTTTTTTGCGCCACAAATTTCAAGAAAATTCGCAAAAATCTTGTGGCCGTTGAGGGTTTCTGGCACTTCGGGGTGAAATTGCAGGCCGAAGACGGGCTTACTGTTGTGCATTAGCGCTTTAATCGGGCAGTAGGGGTAGTGCGGATTTGCGACCGGGGTGTTATTCTTTATAGGATCAAGGCGCTCGAAGCCGGGCGGCAGTAAAATAAGCTGATCGCCATGGCTCATCCAGACTTGTTGGTATCCTTTTAAGTCCTTCAATACGCCGATCGCGTGAGCAATCTCTAGAGCATCCCGGCCGTATTCTCCGCAAACTCCGGGCTTTACTGCTTCATAGAAGCCTCTTGCCGCATATTCAGCTATGAGGTCCATGCCATAACATAGTCCTAGTGTAGGAATGTTTTCTGCGAAGATTAATCTTGCTAAGGTTTCGGAAAGCCGCGGCGCACTCCCATCGTAAATACTTGCCGGGCTTCCGGAGAGGATGATTCCGGCCGGGTTATCTAGCTCTTCTGTGGATGCGTTCGGCGGATAGATTGCCGCTTCAACGCCTTGCTCGCGCAAGCGCTTTTTGATATTGCGCGTGTATTGACTGCCGTAGTTGATGATGACGACGTGATGCATTGATAACTCCTTTTTCAAAGTGCTGTGCATAACTTTAAGTTATCCTATCATAAGTATGTTACAATTATAATGGTGAAATTTAACCGTACTATCTCACTCTTTTTTGTGTCGGCTACTGTTTTGGTTATTTTTGGATTTCTGTTCATTCGTTTTGGCGATTTTTCCTTCGCCGTGCATTGGTTCAGCGATGCAACTATGCGCGGAAGAGCATGGGCGCAGAACATAGGCGACATTTGGTTTAACTGCTCTGATTATGTGGCGAGATTCGGCGGAACTTGCGTTGACAAACATAATCAAAGCGAATTAGCTGTCAACGAAGTGATTGGTTTTAATGCCGACGTTCACAGCGTAACCGATATTATGAGCGGATGGGCGTGGTCAGGTGTGGGCTGGATAACTTTTGATAAAAACCAAACAACAGGAGAGCCTTATCCTGGGTACCCTCTAAGTTACTTGGCTAAGGCTATTTCTTCTGATCCAAACTACCCGTTAGGCTCTTCTGGGGTTGAGTTGCGCGGTTGGGCGAAAGCAATATCGGCTAATCCGCCGGCCCCGGCCTGGACTAGCTGGATAGCTTTAAACTGCAAGGATCTTGAGGAGGCGGGCTTTGTCGGAAATTGCGCGGCAACAAATAATTTCAAAGTCACCTGGGATCCGGCAACAAGAGAACTGCACGGCTGGGCCTGGGGAGACGAAATAATCGGCTGGATAAGTTTTAACTGCGAGGATTATTTGGCTTTGCCTGGATACGCAGGGTATACTTGTGTGAATAATGTAGTCAATCCCGCAAATGAGCTTGCCGATTATGCTGTAATCGCCAAAATCAACCAGCCGCCGCGCGTAAAGAATATGTCTGTACTGGGATTATATACGGATATTAATAACGACTGTCTTGCCCCGCCCCATCACAATTTTGCCTGGCAATTTAACGATGCGGATGACGGGTCAACCCAAACAGCTTATGAGATTCAAGTTTCTCCATATACCGATTTTTCTTTGATTGTTGCTTCCCAGACATATCTTGCGGCTAATGTTCAGACAAAAAATTTTGAAGTGGATGTCTCTCCCGGAGTAGATGAGTTAGCGTACGGTGCAACTTATTATTGGCGCGTAAAGGTGTACGACAGCGGTCAAGTTTTGGATAGCGCTGGCAATGGGTCAAAAGATTCAGGATGGCGGTATCCATCAGCTTCTGCCCCTGATGGAGCAACTTCAATCTCTCCAGGTGATTCATTTACAACCGCAGAGCACGTCTATCCAACAGCAGCCTTTACTTTCAGCCCCAAAAAGCCAAGCAAGGGAGAAGAAGTCAAGTTTAAAGAAAATGCAACGTGCTATAAGCACGATGGAGCTCCAGACGTTATTGGTCCTTGTCCAAGGCCAGCGGAAGGTCCGGACCCCGCGGTTACTTGCCCGCTCGGGAGTCCAGACGCTTGCTACGCTTGGGACTTTAACTATATAGCCCCGTCGTTTACCCCAGATGCCTTTGGACGTACAGCAGCAACCGCTTATGACGATATTGCATCTCATATAGTCGCTTTTAGAATTACTGACACAGATGGCTATACTTGCATTACAGAACCCGATGAGCAAAAAACTATAAGGCCTCAGCTTCCCTTGCCCAAATTCCGCGAAACCGCGCCAAGCGGGTTGGAAAAAGCGCGCGATTACACAGCTTCGGTCCTAGGTCAAAGCGTCTTGGATTTCAAGAAGATAATTTCTAAATGAAAACAGAAGAACGTAAAAAGGGCGACGCCGGGGAGGGCGTCGCTTTGAGATATTTAAAAAAATGCGGGTACAGGATTCTTGAACGAAATTACAAAAATAGAATAGGCGAACTTGATATTATTGCCAAGAAAGACAATGTCGTTATCTTCGTGGAAGTAAAATCGCAGGATATTAGAGATATAAGATATGGCCCGGCGGGCGAACGGCTTTATCCCGAACGCAGTGTGGACTGGCGGAAACAGCGCAAACTGATCAAAACAGCCGAATACTATTTACTGGAAAAAGACTGCGACGAAGACACCAATTGGCAAATTGATGTAATTGGTGTAGATTTAGATGAATTAGCGCACCGCGCTAGTTTAAGGCACCTTAAAAATGCAGTGGAACGGAGGTGGTAAAATGGACAACTTGACGTACGCAGAGGGGCAAATTAAAGCGCATATGGCTCCCTATTACGAAGGGCTGCCCTTTATGCCCTTCATCGCGAAAGGTGAATGGATACATGCGTCGGTCAGGGAAAGGAACGGCGCAATAGGTTACCGCGCTTTGCTTGATTGGCACGGCAACTTTTCGGCAATTGGACTTGGGCACAATCACGCAGAGCTAGTAGAGCTAGAAATAGAGCGGCTGTTGCAAAATCGTCCCGCGCTTGTTTCACCTGCGTTTGGTAAAACATCTGAACTAGCTGAGTTTCTTGAAAAAATAACCGTGCTTTCTGGTATGGAGATGGCTATACTAAAGAATGCCGGCACTGAGGCCTTTGATTCTGCGGTGAAAATGGCAAGGTTGTGGGGGGCAAGAGTTAAAGGAATCTCGGGCGGAGATGCGGAGATTATCACTTGCTTGGAAAACTTTCACGGCCGCAGTCTTGGCGCAGTCATGGCTTCAAGCAGTGAACATCGCCGCGAAGGTTACGAGCCGCTTGAACGGTGGTGGGAGTTTAGAAAAGTGCCGTTTGGCGATATTATCGCAATGGAAAGAGCGATCACCGGCACGACATGCGCCGTTATTCTTGAGCCGATTCAGGCGGAAGCAGGAGTCTATGTTCCGCCAGCCGGATATTTGGCGCAAGTGCGCCAGCTTTGCCGTAAAAACAATATCCTTTTTATATTAGATGAAGTGCAGACCGGCATGGGGCGAACGGGTAAGCTTTTCGCCTGGCAGTATGAAGGCGAAGAGGCAAAGCCGGATGGCATGATGCTTGGTAAACTCCTTGGCGGAGGACTAGAAGTTTTATCCGTTCTTCTTCTTAAGCAAGAGATCGCAGAACTACTGACCCTTGGCAAGGAAGGAAGCACCTTTGGCGGCAATGCTAAGGCCTGCGCCATAGCTTCCAAAACTTTGGATATTTTGTGCCGCCGCGATTTTCTGCCAAGAGTAGAACGCCTTGGGGAAGAGTTTATGGCAAGGATTAGAGCCATAAACAGCCCGCTTATCAAAGAAGTGCGCGGAAAAGGACTGCTTACTGGCGTGGAATTTATCCCCGAAGCAGGCGGGGCAAAGTTTTTGCAGAGAGAGCTTTTTTATCGCGCCGGCATCCTTGCTATAGCGCGCGAGCCGCATACTCTCGGGTTTTCTCCGCCGCTCACTATCAGTGAGTATAATTTGCTCAAGTTTGGCATGAGCTGCTTTGAAAAATTTTTGCGGGAGATGGAAAGTGCGCACTGTTAGCGAAACTAACCTTCCCCTTCCATGTAAGCGCGGCAAAGTGCGCGATATCTATGAGATTGATCACGACAGACTTCTCATCGTCGCGACGGACAGAGTTTCTTGTTTTGATGTCGTTTTGCCAGACGCCATTCCCGGAAAGGGCCGGATTTTGAACAAAATTTCCGTATTCTGGTTTAAGTTTTTAAGGAATTTCAGCAACTGGAAGATTCAAGACCACTTTTTAACTGATGACATCTGGCCTCTTTGGATAGAGGGCATTCTAAGCTCAAGAGATATTGATGAGAATGATCTTATTGGCCGCAGTATGATTGTGCAAAAGATGGACGCGGTCATCCCCATAGAGTGCGTGATGCGCTCGGTGCTTACCGGCTCGGCATGGAAGGAATACAGGGAGACGGGTATGGTTTGCGGCGAGAAGTTGCAGCGTGGCCTCAAAGAAGGGGAGCGTCTGCCCGATTACATTTTTACGCCGGCAACGAAAGCGGAGATTGGGCATGACCAGAACATCAGCCAAGCCAAGATGGCAGAGCTTCTCGCGGATTTCAATGTCCCTGGATGCGGCATTTTAGGCGAAGAAGGCGGCCAACTCCTTACTGCATTCCTAAAAAAGTTCAGCTACACCGTCTTTTACTTTGGCAGGATGTGGGCCGGCACGCGCGGCATAGATATCCGCGACACGAAATTTGAATTCGGTTTTAAGGACGGCAAATTAATCCTGATTGACGAACTTTTAACTCCGGATTCCTCAAGATTTGCCGTGAAAGACCAATCGAGCGGAAAAGTTCGATTGAACTATGACAAACAGCTTGCCCGCGACTGGCTGGAGCAAAGCGGCTGGAACAAGGAACCGCCGGCGCCGCATCTGCCCGAAGATATAATCCGCGAAACATCGCGGCGATACGAACAGATTCATAGAAGGCTCACATCAACCAAATGAGCCTTTTTTTAATAAAAAAGCCCTCGTCGAGGGCGTTAACGTCTGTTGCTGTTGCGGGTTTTGTGAACTATGTACCATATGCCTGCAATTACGAGTGCCAGGAAGAATAGAGGCCATAACTTCGAAACTACAAATACAATAAACGAGATTGCCAGAATCAGCACAACAACTGTACATAATATAGCGCATAGAAAAGATAGATCGATGTTCTGATTCCGCATTACTCCTCCTCTATCAGTCGAGATTGAAAAGTTTCAATGCGTTTATTTCCTGCGTAATTGCTTCTTCGCTCATAGCGCTAAGTTTGGCGGGCAATAATTCGCGCCAGTCAGCGTCTTTTGCGGCAAGAAGCGTGTGTAGACGGCGAGCCTGGCCAATGCGGGCGGCGCTTGGCTTCCAATCCTGTATAAATTTGCTTATATCAAGCTTCAAGTGCAGTTCATTAGTCTGGTAGTCTTGCTCATCAAGCAATTCATCAATAAATCTTCGGTAATCTCCGGCTGAAAATTCACGGCCATCTTTGCGGGTTTTCTCAAGCAGGGCTTTGCGCGTCTCCTCATCAAGCGACAACCCCTCTTGCTCAAAACTTCGCATAGTCCAACTGAAAAAGTCGTCGGCGTCTTTTTCCTCTGGATCGCACACTGGCACAAACAGGGAACAGCGGCCGCTGCGTTTGAAATCCGGATCCAAAAGATCGGGCCGTGTGGTGATAAGCACCCAAAATACTTTAGCCCTGTACTTTGGATTACTCATCATTTGGATGATGTGGCGAGCGTATTCCGCATCAGTTTGGTAAGTATCTGGGTTATGGATGGAGGCAAAGGCCTTGTGCGCTTCATCTATGATGATGCACGTTCTGCCATAAACCGAAAGTATTTTTTCAAACGTTTCCAGGAAGACGCCGGTTTCGCCATACCACTTGCTTTTCATTCCGCCAGCCATGGTAAGCACTGTGCGTTCCATTTCGGCGGCCCAGGCTTCAATGATAAAAGTCTTGCCGGCGCCATTGGGGCCGACCACAACCATGCCGACGGGAGCGTGTTTTGAGTTGTCTATACGCCTGGCAAGGTGGCGCAGGCGCGGCTTCAGCTTACTGAATCCCATTACATCATCGCGCATTGTATGCGCCGGGCGGACGAGCTTTTTTACTGTATCCTTAAGTTCAAGTTGCAGACGTTTAGTTACTTCAGCGACTATGGCTTGGCGTGCAAGCGGTGAATGTTGGGGATCGCGCCGAGAGGATACAACCAAATCATCAATGGCGCGCATGGTGAGTCCGCGGGCGTCTTCTTCTAAGTTCGGCGGCAAAAGCCCCGCGGAATTACTTGGCAAAGGAATTTCAAGAAGCTCGGTCTTGGGCAGGCTGAAGATTTTTGGGTTAAGTTCGCTAATAGTTGGACTGAGAAGAATAATAAGGTCGGGGCGCTGATTAGCTGTTTCGGCGTTGGCCCAGAGCTTCTCTTCGCGCACTAAGTCAGAGAACCATCGCCAGACATCGCGATCCTGCGCGCCGGTTTTGGCATTTGGAAAAATAGTTTCAGCTTGGTCAAAAATAATGCATAGCGGCGGGATATAATGGTCTGATCCTTCAGCAGCAATACGCGTACGCGTTTCGGCGACTTCCCTAAGGAGTCTCGCAATGGTCTTGATGCAACTAAGAGGAGTTGCGTCTTTGCCTCGCGCTTCTTTAATTTCTTCTGCGATATGCTCATTGGCATCTTCCTTTGCGGGAAGATTTAAGCCGTCGCTTTTTACATTGATTACCGTAAATCTTTCGTCCGCCTGTTGTTCTGGATATTTTGCGCGGCGCAGCGCGGTTTCAAGCAATTCGTCTAAAGGAACATATTTTACTTTGCCATCTTGCATCGTTGGGAAGATGTCATAAATATTCCCGGTCAGAACGACGCATCGTACAAGCCGCGCGTAATGCGCGTGGCGCAGGCCATTCAGGAACGCGGGTTCAACTATAGCATCACTTATTATTGTCATGCTCTTTCTCCCTTCTTGCCGTAGTTAAACGTTTAAAGTATCTAGTTTTGACCTGATGAGCATTTCTTGTAACTCAAATGTGCTGTTTTGGATTTGGGTCAAGCCATCTTCTATTTCATTAATGTGATTCATCAAGAGGTTCAGCGCGGCAATAAATTTTTCGTTGTTTTCAACACGTCCAGAATCAGAAAGTCCGATATAGGCCGCAAATAATTTTGCCAAATCTTGAGTTGCGGCAATAAATTCAAATCTTAATGGGTACACAGCGTCATCCTTGAGCAACGCACTTTTTGTATCCTCTATGAAAAGCAAGCGGTCTATTATCTCATCAAGTAGATTCCTAGCATCCAGAGATACCGAGATATCCGCGAGTTTTGCGCGAAGGCCGATGATTTTAAGAATCGCCGCTTTAAATTCATTCTTTTCATCGCTATCATCCCACGACGCAATCATAAAACCCATTGCGTTTTTGAAATTATTTTGTAAGAGATGGTACTGGAAGAACGAACTGCGCGAACGGGCAAGATTTTCTAATGGTTGCGTAGGGTTTGCTTGGATAAATCCATAAATTGCAAAGACAGTGGCTCCACGGCCGAATACAGAAAAGTCTTCGCGGAAAGGAGATGCTATGATTATTTCATCAAACAGCTTTCTTGCCTGCGCGATACGGTATTTCTTTTCAGCGGTACGAGGCAGTACTTGCCGATAGATAAGATAGGTCTGTTCCATTTGGTCATATAAGACGTATTTTAAGAAACCTTGTTTTTGGATATATCCTACATACCAATCATCGGGAGGTGTACCGACAACATACTCTGCTTCTAATATTTTCCCTAAGCGTATACTACGCTGCGATGCTTGTTTGAGGCGAAGTACGCTTTCGCGGGCAGCATCTTTTTGTTCTGAATATGATGTGGATTCTTTTCCGTGGAGGCGTTGTTCCAAGTCACGTATCTCTAAAAGTATTTCGCGACAATTTTTTCGCAACGTCCCGATCATCACTTCTTGATAATCTTGAGTCATAGCTCGCCTCCATCTTTTTTCTGCGCTATTGCGCGTTGAGTTAATCGTTCAATAGCACTTGTTACGGGGTCATTTTCCCTTTCCTCTTCGCCAGCAAGATACCTGCTGTGCTGGACTGCAAATATCAGAACGAAAAGCCATATAAATGTACCGAATATTATTCCAATACCCAACGCGGGGCTTACCGTAATTAAAGCAAAAGAAAGTCCCGTTGGAATGGAGCCGAGGATTATCGGAATAGTGCTCCTAAATAGAATCCGTTTGTAGCGCCGCCTCCAGTACTCAGAGGGACTGAAACACCAATATAGATAGCCGCAGAGAAACAGTCCCGCAAAACCTAAAATCAGTTGCACTGTGAATATCCCAACTCCAGATATAATCCAAACGAGCTTATCTGTTTCTTCCATACACCCTCCAATTCGGCTGTAGCGGTTTGTTAAAGTGCGTGGTCTGTATTATACAGGATATTCTAAAAAAGTAAATCCCTCGTTTGAAAACGAGGGATGTTTTTATGGTTAGTACTAATGTTATGTTAACTAGGCGCCAATCTGCGGCCGTTCGGGTTTTGGTGTCGGGCGCGTCGGGAAGGTGTCAATTTCCAAAGATGCTATGCCCGATGCCCTTGTACCAGCAGCCCGCTCTTGCAGTTCCTGGGTTCTCTTCTTAGATTGTTCAATCTGGGCCTTCGCCACGGGGACAACCTCGGACTTGATTTTATCCAGATTAACCAGTGCCTCCAAGATCAGACCGTATGCTTCAGCGGCCTTTTGGGGATCAATTGGCCCCATCTTATAAATTTCTCCGACGGAACCAATATGTTGATTGATCATTCTCGCATTGGAAAGATAGAGATTGGATAGGGTTTCGCTCGTTTGTTTTGCCGCCTCTATACCTTCGCGCTGACGAACAAGTACGGCACGCATGATGAAACCGAGCGACATTTGCGGTATGCCCATTGTGAGTAAACGTGTGAGTATGCTCATAAGCTGCCGGTTGACATCTGAGCTCATTCCGATAATTGCGAAGTATCCTTCGTATGATTCTTCGTATTGCCTCAAATCTCGTGCCCGCGTCACGCTGTAAAAATGGACGTTGCGCAGAAAACTGAGTTTCCTTTGATCGGTTGTCTTTGAAATTAAGTCCTGAACTCCCATGGCAAGTTGCTCTGCAAAGTAAGCCTGCCTTCGTATTTCAAATTGAAGCTTCTCGTACGTTGCTAGTACAACTGTCATTTCTACGTTGTTTTGGTTCAATCCGTTGCGACCTGCGCGCAGCTGGTTTTCCATGGATCTACAGAACTCGCGTATTGTCCTTTTCTTTCTTCGTTCATTACGCACGACTCTTCCAAGCCGCGTGCCAAAAATGGGTATTCTCTGGACAAATCTTTCCGCCATGCCCACATCAGCGGCTTCGCGAGCGAACTGCTTCAGAGTTTCATCAAGCTTGTCTATCTCACTTCTTATCGTCGTGCTGTATTCATCGTTTCCTTCGATGAGAACTCCTACCCTCTCTTGCTCAAGCTGAAGATTCAATGCTACTTTTTCTTGCTTATCCAGGCCGATGTTTGCAATTTTATCGGTCATGGTCTGTTCCTGCACACGCCCTCTTGCTTCTATGAGTTCCCTGATTGCGTCCGCTACTCTCGCACTGATCTTTTCTGCATCTGCTTCAGACATGCCTTCAGGGGCATTTGCTTCCTTGATGTCCTCGGCCTGCAATTGTCCGGTCGGTTCGTTATCCTGCTGGGTTTCCGTAAGTTCTGGCGAAATTAGAACCTCTTTTTGTGTCGTCATTTCTTCCTCCTTCTCTAAACATTGAGATTTTTTGCTTTTTTGATTTGTTCGTGAACATCAACGAGAATTGACGCATACGAATCAAGTTGGTCCATAGTTCTATTCAAGGCTTCTGCGGTATCTTCGGCGTGAAGTCTAATAAGATCCTCGCGGGCACTTCGTATCACTTCTTCGCAGGCATCGGCTTGATCAAGAGATGACGCAATCATCATATCTCGCCAATCAGCCTTTTTTATACGCTCATTTAAGCGCGTGAGCTCTTTTTCTTTGAGGCGAAGTAGTTTTCTTGCCTTATCACTTTCCTCCTGACGAAGTTTTGTTATCTCAAGATTCAGCCCTGTGATAGTGGCTTTCAAGCTTTCACGATTTAATGACGGATCATCGCGAAGCAACGAAAGAACGCAGGATAAAACCCTCAAGCCATCTTTGTAAGCGTCTTTTATGAAACCTTTAAAGCGGTCGTTGATGCTAGGACCAAAGCGCCCATTTTTATTGAGAATGATTTCCCTGTTTGCCTCATGGAACGCTTGGGTAAGTTCCCCCAGTTCTTTACGAGCTCTGTCGGCTTGTGGGCCACTTATTACGAGAAGCTCTTCCCGGAGAAATTTCTCCGATCTTTCTATCTTTTGCTTCTCTTCAGCCTCACGCTGTAAGGCTTGTTGACGTTCCAGCTCGTCAGCTTTGGCGTCATACTTTGGGGCAATATTTATTAACCTCAACGTTGCATTGACGACTGCAAATAACAGTGCCGAAACTCCCATGGGTAGAGCGACAAGAAATCCTCCAAGGAACGGCGCAACAGCAAGCGCGTAGGCAAGCGATACCGCGCCAAAAGCGAAGGGGCCAATCGTCAGCGGATGATTAATCACGTCCCACTGCAGCTCTTTTTTTATACGCTCAAGCAGCGCGGGATCGATCCCTTCCTCTTTAATATCCAGGTCGAACTCGGGCTCATCCCTCTCTTCTGGGTTATCGTTTCTCATAGTATGTCAACCATCCTTTCCGCGTGAAAATTTACTTATCTTCAAGCAGGATAAACTCCACCCGCGGCAGGCGAGAGCGGTACGATTGTTCACCTTCGTTGCTAGGGCGCGGCAGGGGTTCGCGGGAGCCAACTCCCGCGGCCTTAATCCTGTTTTGGTCCAGGCCGTTTAAGACGAGATATTCGCGCACGGAATCTGCACGCGCTTGCGCAAGCGCTTGGTTAGCGCTCTCATCGTTTGAGGGTGTGGTGTGTCCTTTAACCAAGATGCGATACTGCGGGTAGTTGAACTCAAGCGCGGCAATAAGCTCGCGGTCAATAGTGCGTTGAGCCTCATCAGTAATTTGCGTTGTGCCGCTCTGAAAGAGGATTGGCACAATTTTCATTTTTCCAATAACTTTGAGGCCTGACCACTCCTGATCGTTGAGCGGCGTAAATATACGCGCAACGGGTAACGCCGCGCCAATATCAGAAATAGTCGTGTCCTGCATAGCTGCACATACACGTGTTAAGGCGCTTTGATCAGTGGTTCTGATAGTGATTTGATACGGGTTTCCCCGAAGTGGATCTCGTTCAAGTTCTCCTATTTCAAGCATTACATCCGTAACCTGCACAATGGTTTCAATGATTTTTTCACGGCGCTGCTGCTCGGCAATGCCGGCAACAGGTATGCTAAACCAGTCTCGGCAGTTATTTTCAATGTTAAACCAGGCGATGCGCTGCAGGGCCTGCTCAACTCTTTCCCGCGACTTAAAGGCCGAATTTTTCCGAATTTCTTCAATCATTTCGTCACGGTTTGCTGAATAGTATTGGAGCGTCTCAAAATACGCCTTGAAAAAGGCAAAAGCTTTCTCATCATCCACCAAGGTGCGCTGGATTACAAATACATCAATGATCAACCCGGCGATTTGATGCGAACCAAAGACCGATACTATATCAGGGTTGTCCAAAGCCCTTGAAACATCCGGTTCCCAGAGGACCGCGGCAGAACATTCTTTGCGAAGCAATCTTTCATAAGCGTCTTCGGAGCCATTTGCCTCAACTATTTTACTTTGGTCTGCCTTAAGCGTTTTTAGATCAAAATGCACTATTGCGACACCAAGCAGGAAAGATGATGGGGAATCCGGAGTAACGCAAATTTTAAGATCAGGCCTGCCCAGATCATTGACCACCGGGTTACTACTGACCACATCTCTATACGCAACGATATTATCGGCTCCTTTTGAATCAGAAAGAGCATCTATAATCACTCCAGGATAGTTTATAGTACGGCCATGTAATATGTATGAATTTACCGGCAGAACCATGATATCGTATTCGCCCCGGGCGAATTTTTCGTGCCGTTCAGGGTAGTTGCCGCCGTCACTGGTCCATTTTTGTGCGTATCCTTCTTGGCGCAGGCGCCTTTTGAATTCAGGACTAGTTAGGAACCAGTAGCCAAGATAATTATCTCCCGCGACATTGATTGTCCCCTTAAGGCGCGACGCATCCGAAGCGCTTTCAAACCCTTCTTTCTCCGCGCGCGATGCCATGAAACGGAAAACCACAGCGCCGATTACTCCAAGAACAATCAAAGCCAAAACAATCATTGTTGACTTGCGCACTGTTATCACCTCCTTTTAAGAACCATAATTTGTCAAGTAACTCTTTGGTCGTCTTTGGTGAGTTCGTCGCCATTGACCTAGCAATATAAGTTACAAGTTAATTTTTGTCAAGGGTGGCCTAAATACGCAATTTAAAACCCCTCAAGATATGAGGGGAATTTCTAATCTGTATCGTATTCGGGCAGTTCGGCTTGTGTTTCTTGCAACGCTTTGAAAAGTTGCGATGGATTTTCTACTCCGCGATACGTCAGCGAGTAATTCGGATCCTTGAGAGGATGTTCGTCAGGAAGGCAGAAACCAATCGTAATAATCGGAATCTCGGCTTCGCGCGCGGCACGGACTCCTTTATCTACATCGGCCTGCCCGTCAGTTATGACGACAATGCGAAACACGTACCCAAGTTTTCTCTCTTGGTGCGCTTTCAGAATATCCACAGCAAATGTGATTGAGTCAGAAAGCGGAGTTCCTCTACCGTAACTTAGACTATCCACTTCCTGCAAAATAAGATCTCGATTATCTCGTCCAAGGGGAACTCTTTGCTTTGCCCCGCTATCATCGAACGCGTAGAGGCCCAAACTTACATCGGCGGGCACAACTTGTTTCACAAACTCTTTAACTGCCCACTTCGCAGCTTCTATGCGATTGACAAAATCTCCTCTGCACTCCTTATCGCCCATACTGCCGGAGCCGTCAAAAATGAGGTAGAAATTTTTTTCAGAAGCTTCGCCATAGAACTCTTCTAACTGCTGTACCGCAAAAGATTCCGGTTGCTCATTTTGCGCAGGAATTTTCGTTTGCAAATCTGTAACACCGGAAGAATCGGGAGCGGAAGTCTTTTCCGAGCACTGGGTAAACAGTAAAACCAACGTACATAAAATCAATACAAGGAGGGTTAACTTTATTATTTTTTTCATCGTGACCCTCCTTTACTCCTCAAGCTCTGCTGTAACCCTGATAATCTTGACAATCACCCGTCTATTCTCTGCGCGTTTCCTGACCATGTCAGGATCTTTACCGCCGGACGCATCGGGAGAAATGGTATTAGGATTGACGGCTTTCTCAAACCCCAGCGGCAAAATCGTAAATTGTGAAGAATTGATGGCGACTCCGCGTTCGTTCGCGCGAGCTATGATTGCGCTATGCGCAGCTCTCGCCCTTTTTTCAGACTGCACAGCTGCCGACTGTTTAATACTTGCTAGAACAGGCGCGGGATCGTTGCTCTGCTTGCGCGTATTGTAGTGCCCGGGATCAACGTGCGCTTCAATAACGATCAGCGCGCCCGAATATACCGAAGCCCACTCTATGACTTTATCGAGGTCTGCTTTGTACTGTTCTGTCGAAAAATCAACTTCTCCAGCTCCGAAATAAATGGGGAACTGGTGAACTCCGGCCTGCTCGCTAACTCGTTCCGTCGCTACATATTGCTGGACTTTCACGGGGTCAAACTTCGGAACCGTGACGCCCGCCGTATCGCGCAAACCCTGCGCAAGCACAGCATAATCCCAGTGGGCATGATCAAGCGTAACATATCCAGAAAGAAGCCCGTATCCGATCAGCGCCTCCTGGGTTTCTCTAGTCAGAACGTCAAAGGTTCTCGTCGCTCCCTGTCCGGAATAAAATTGGATATTCCCAGCATATTTCGCGAAAGTCATATCCGCGTACATGCCTTCGATGTCAGCGGTAAGCTGTTCGTTGTCGCGCAAGATTGCGGAGGCTATGCGAACAAAGTTTCGATATTCTGTTTGACGTTGCGTTTGCTGATTAAAAAGATCAATCTGCTCTTCAGTCGCAACCATCAAGCCGTGCACAAACTTCTGGACTTCTGCGCGATGCGCATCTAAGTAATCCTTACGGACGACGTAAACGTCATAGATAATGTTAGGGCCGTCCTTGGTCGTAATAAGCGTAAATGCCCCTTTCACAGAGGACTCGGCGCCAGTTCCAACATTTCCTCCAGAAGTTAATGCCATCATATCAGGAGAAATGACCATGACGCAGGCAAGTGTTGGATCGCGTTGCATTGCGCTCATTGGATCAACTGCAACACCCTTCGTATCATAGGAAGGAATCGTCAACTCTCTCAACCAGCGAATTTTTATATCGCCCATGGTAAGTCCGGCATCTTTCACAATTCTTGCAAGATAATACATGTGGGGCCCATAAAGTTGAAGTCCCACGTAACGTCCTTTCAAATCCGCAGCTGTCTTGACCATATCGTTACGGCAAACCATCGTATCGCCGCCCGTAGATCGGGAAAGGAGGTAAATCTCAACCATCTCGATTCCCTGTTCTTTCAGCACCTCAAGGGTATCGCTGATCATGTCTTTCGTGCCGCGCAAATATGGCGTTTCCCCAGAGATAACTTTTTCCACCGCTCGGACGGGATTGTCTTCCCGACAAAGTTCGATTTTGAGTCCTTCACGCGCAAAAGGGGAACCTTGCTGCGTAGTCCTGTCGCCGTTTGCCAATACCGTGGCTTCGTCGGCGCCCCAGGTGATCATGCATACTTTTGTCGCGCCGCTTGGAGTCGTGCGCATAGGGGCTTTTTTGGCGTTTACCACTTCAGTCATATGCACTGCATCTAGATACTCTATTCCAGCTGGATGATTCGTCTTAATACCCGGTGGTGCCGGAACTACAACGGTCGTAGGCTGTGCTTGGATTGTTGGCCGTGCGGCAGTCGGTTGCGGTGCAGTTGTGGGATTGCCGCCTTGCTGCTGTGTTGGAGTTGGGGCCTTTCCCGCGCCGCAGGCAATTGCAAAGCTCATCAAGAGCAAAATTACAAAGCCTCCTAACGCGAAACGTAAAAATCTGCTCATCTTTCAACCTCCATTTCTGTAAATTTTCAAGGAACGATACCTTCCAGAATCTTGTCAGTTCATTACTTTCACCTCCTTTTCTTCCGATAGGCGATAGTACTATACAGTAAAAATTATGTCAAGACCATGTTTGACAAAAGAGTACTATGGTGCTATTAATATGGCAAAGTACGTCGTAGTACAATTCTATGAGGAGGTGTTTAGGTGGTAGTAAAGCTTGATCCGCACGATTTCTACGTGAAGCCGGAGGTTGGAGGAGCAGAGGCCTTGCCTGCGCTCGTATTCTGGGACCCGGATGTTTTGGCGCATGAATTGGAGACGGTTTTTCGAAAATCGTGGCTTTGCGTTCCCAGGCGGCTTTTTACCGATCACAATCCGGATGTTCGCAGCATTTTTATCAGACCGGAACATGGCCGTCCTCTGCTTGACATTGTGAAATTAAAGGGAAGGGACATCGGTTTTAGAATTTTTGGCGAGAAGATAATGCTCTCACGGGGTTCTACGCCAAAAGGCAACCCTGCACTGCGCGCTTTCTTGGACAAATGCCCTCACGCGGGATACCCATTCCTCGAGGGTTCATATACTACCGATGGTCAAGTTCGCTTCACGTGCCCACAGCATGGGTTGACCGCCGACGAAACTGGAAAGTTTATAAGCCACCCGGCGTTTCCGCATCCTACCAAAGAGCAAGAGAAAAGATTGTGTCTGTCCCGTTATCAAATCGAAGAGTGGTTTGACTTCTTTTTCATCTGCCGCGACGCCGAACCGCAAATTTCATTCGAAGAGGTGATGCAACCGGTGCTCGCTAGTTTGGAGCGAATGCCCCTTCAGAAATTCTCGCATCGCAAAATCGGCAAGGAACAGCGGATGCTCGAAGGCAACTGGAAATTGCACGTTCAAAATTATGTCGATTGGCTCCATATTCGTTATATTCACGCGAAGCCGAATGGCCTTGCCGATTCCGTCGATCTTTCTTCGGCGCGCATGGAACTGTATGATCAGACGGCGTTGATGTGGGCGTACGCGGCGAAGCCGGAAGACGGCTTTGACCCCAAGTATTTGCCGGAGCGTTTCGAACATCCCGAGAAAAGAGTATTTGCGCTTTGGTGGTTTATATTTCCAAACCTCGCATTGAATTTCTATCCGTGGGGGCTTTCCGTCAATCTCTTTATGCCCGCTATGGTGGACACCGCGAAAATGGAATTTGATCCGGAAAAACTTGAGTTCCTTTGGTATCACTATGTGTGGGATGAAGAAAAGTACAAAAATGGTTTGGATAGCCAATGGCTCAACACTGCGGCTGATGATGAGGACGTCAGCGCGATAAGATACGTTGCGGAGAGTTACCGCGCCCATGGGCATCCGTGGTCGCGAGGCCTTTTTGGATCTGGCGAAGGTTCAAAAACCGAAAGCGGCCCGCACTGGTTTCATCGGACTATATACGAGATGATGTTTCCCGAAGAGGCAAGAAAAGAAAATGAAGCGCGGCAAAGCGCGTATGCTCCCAGCGCATAAATCAAATCAAGAAACACAAAGAAGCGAAAATCCCGCGACTTCTGCCCAAGCCTGCCTGACGGTAGGCAGGGTAGAAGGGACGGGATTTTATTTATCTGCCGATTAAACCCCAATTGACATAATTTTAGAGGGCGCTATAATGGGGATAATTACTGGCTCCTTTGACGAGGAGCTTATTTACTAACATGGACTTGAAAGCATTTACTTCCGCTGTTGCGCAGATTTCTGAAGAGAAAGGGATACCTGAAGAGGTAATTATTGATACGATTGAAACTGCGATTGCGGCGGCATATAAAAAAGATTACGGCAAAAAGGGCCAGATTATACGGGCGAAACTAGACAAAGAAACCGGAGCGTTAAAGCTCTGGCAAGTTAAGTTGGTTATGGACGAAACGATGATTAAAAGCGAAGAAGAAATCGCCGAAGAGATAGGGGCGCGGGAAGCGGGGCAGGTCGTAGAGTTCAAGAAATCAGAGGACGACGCTTTGCTGGAAGAAGGTCCAGTTCGTCTTGGCGAAGACGCGGCTAAGGAGAAAAAAGTGCGGTTTAATGAAGAAAAGCATATGATGCTGGAAGAAGCCAAAGCAATCAAAGAAGACGTAAGACCAGGCGATGAGCTGATTTTTGACCTTGAAACCAAAGAAGACTTTGGACGCATTGCCGCACAAACCGCAAAACAAGTAGTCCTTCAACGCATCCGCGAGGCCGAGCGGGAGACAATTTTTAAGGAGTTTAAAAGCAAACAAGATCAGATTGTGTCAGCGATTGTACAGAGAGTGGAGGGCCAAGTTATCTTTTTTGACATGGGCAAGAGCACTGGCTTGATGCTGGGCAAAGATCAGATCCCGGGCGAGCGCTGTCGTCCGGGCCAGCGCATGCGCGTGTATGTGGCTGAAGTTGAAATTGGTCCGAAGGGGCCGCAAATATATATTTCGCGCGCGCATCCCAAGATGCTTTCGCGTCTGTTTGAGCTGGAGGTTCCGGAAATTTCTTCAGGCGCAGTTGTTATAAAATCCATTGCGAGAGAACCAGGGCAAAGAAGCAAAATCGCTGCCGAAGCAACGCAGGAAGGAATTGATCCTATTGGCTCAATGGTTGGCCAGCGCGGGACAAGAGTTTCTGCGGTTATCAATGAACTTGGCGGAGAAAAAGTGGATATAATTAAATGGGACGAAGACCCCGAAAAGTTTGTCGCGAATTCCCTTTCGCCGGCAAAAGTTCTTAGCGTTGAAAAAGATAAAAGCCGGATGATTGTGACAGTCGCGGAGGATCAGCTCTCTCTTGCCATAGGAAAAGCAGGACAAAATGTCCGTTTGGCCGCAAAACTAACAGGGTGGAAAATAGATATAAAAAGCAGGGAGGGCGGGAAGATAAAGGAATCCATAGAAGTTTCTGAAAAAATGACTGAAAAGAAGGCAGAGTAATAAATTAACCTAATTTTTTACATGATCATTCTTTTCTCAACAATTACATCGTTAATTGCTCTTGCCATAGCCGCATGGTGGGCAGTGAGCTTCAAAAGAAGCCTGCCGAAGAACGAGAAAATCAGAGAGATTTCCGAAATTATCCGTATATCGGCAAAAGCGTATATGGCACGTGAATATAGAACGATTGCTGTTGTCGCTTTACTGATTTTTATCGTGTTGCTGATAACGCTTGACTGGAAGGTGGCAGTTGGATTCTTGGTTGGCGCGGTTGCTTCGGCCATAGCGGGGTATATAGGAATGATTGTTTCAGTGTATGCAAACGGCGCCACCGTCGAAGCCGCGCAAAGATCGGAGAGGGAAGGTTTCTACACCTCTTTTCATAGCGGAGCAGTAACCGGCTTTATGGTTGTAGGCCTCGCCCTGCTTGTAGTTTCCGTATTTTATTTTCTAACTAAAGATTTTACTGCGCTTGTTGGCCTTGGTTTTGGAGGAAGCCTCTTATCAGTTTTTGCAAGAATAGGAGGAGGAATTTTTACCAAAGCCGCAGATGTCGGCGCTGATTTAGTTGGCAAGGTTGAGGCCGGGATTCCGGAAGACGACCCGCGCAACCCTGCGGTAATTGCCGACAATGTCGGCGACAATGTGGGCGACTGCGCAGGCATGGCCGCAGATCTTTTTGAAACTTACATTGTTTCGGCTTTGTCAGTAATGCTGCTTGGCTCGCTTATTTTCCCGACGTTTGAAGGCGCAGTTTTACTCCCCCTAGCCATCGGAACAGTCGGTATTATTGCAACGGTGCTTACTGTTTTTGCCTTGCAGCTTTTTCCATACAGCAAAGTTATGAAAAGTTTGTATATCGCGATGGCATTAAGTATTGTTCTTTCAGCCGCCCTTCTTTTCCCGGTGGTCTCCGTAATTGTTAACGGGAATGTTCAGTATTCTATTACGCAGATTTATCTTGCGGTATTAACCGGATTTTTGCTTGTCGGAGGAATCTTTGCGATAACAGATTACTATACCTCGAAAGGATTTTCGCCGGTACGGCGCATTGCGAAAGCTTCACTGCAAGGACACGGGACGAATATAATCGCGGGCCTTGCGGTTGGATTTGAAGCAACAGCAGCGCCAGTTCTTCTCTTGGGTTTTGGCATACTGATAAGTTTTTGGCTCGCCGGCATATATGGAGTGGCTTTGGCCGTGATGGGGATGCTTTCGCTTGCCGGAATGGTGGTGACGATAGATGCTTTTGGACCTGTGGCTGATAACGCCGGAGGTATTGCTGAAATGTCCGGTCTTGCTGAAGAGACGCGCAAATCCACTGACGCCCTTGATGCCGCAGGCAATACCACCAAAGCCGTAACCAAGGGTTACGCCATTGTTTCAGCAGGACTTGCGGCGCTGGTGCTGTTTGTTTCCTATAAAGAAGAACTTGCTAAAATGATTGGCAAGAACGTTTGGTTTTCGCTGGATGAGCCGCGGGTGATTATAGGATTGTTTCTTGGCGGAGTGGTGAGTTATCTGTTTGTCTCGTTTCTAATGTCGTCAGTCGGCAGGGCGGCAGGATCTGTGGTGGAGGAAGTGCGCAGGCAGTTTAAGGAAATTCAAGGCTTGCGCGAAGGTCTTCCGGGCGTAAAACCGAATTACAAAAGATGCGTTGATATTGTCACCAGAGCTTCCTTGCGGGAAATGATTGCGCCGGCTCTTCTGCCAGTCCTTGCGCCTATTGTCGTCGGGTTTTCTTTAGGGCCGGAGGCTTTGGGCGGACTTTTGGTGGGCGGCATCACCGTTGGGCTGTTTCTTGCCTTATCAATGACTTCTGGCGGGGGTTCTTGGGATAACGCCAAAAAATACATTGAAGAAGGCAATTATGGCGGTAAAGGCAGTGAAGCGCATAAAGCCGCCGTAACTGGCGATACGGTGGGGGATCCTTTTAAGGATACGGCAGGTCCGGCCATTAACCCCATGATCAAAGTGTTGAATATAGTTGCGCTTTTAATAGTTAGTTTTATAGTGTAATGCGATCCGAATGTTCCGAATGACATCCGAATGCCCCGAATAGTATTTGAGTATTCGGATAATTCGGATGCGATTCGTAAATTCGGATCGCTTTATGCAAATGAATTTAATTCCAACAGTCATCGAAAAAACTCAATATGGGGAGAGAGCATACGATATCTACTCGCGGCTTTTGCGCGAGAGGATTGTTTTTTTATCGGGACCGATCGTTGATGCGGTGGCGAATACGATAATCGCTCAGCTTTTATTTTTGGAAAGCAAAGACTCAAAGAAAGATATCCAGCTTTACATAAATAGCCCCGGCGGTTCAGTGACAGCCGGCCTTGCGATTTACGACACAATGCAGCATATCAAGCCGCATGTGGCGACGATTGGCGTTGGTATGGCCGCGTCTATGGCCGCAACCATTGTTGCCGCGGGCGCCAAGGGAAAAAGATATTCTTTGCCGAATGCCGAGATACTTTTACATCAGGTGATGGGAGGAGCCGAAGGGCAGGCCGTGGAAATTGAGATTTCTGCGCGGCACATTGTGCAGATCAAGGATAAGCTTAATAGAATTTTGGCAAAACACACGGGTCAAAAACTGGAGAAAATAGAAAGGGATACGGATAGAGATTTTTATATGTCGGCAGAAGAAGCCAAAGAGTACGGCTTAATTGATGAGATTGTGGGAAAAAAGAAATAAACCCCTCACCCTCCTCTGAAGGATGGGGGTAAAAGGGACTGCGGTCATTTCTTTTGGTGCCGGAATGCTGATTATCTATAGAATTGTCGGCGCGATATCAGCAAGCATCCTGCCGATCTTTTTGCGCAACGGGGCTTGCAGAAAATAATGCTATCTGGTATTATTAAGGCATATGGATTTAGATTTAATCAATCATCAAATTTATGACTGTAGAAATTTTACCGCTCATTGTGGGGGTAGTTGCTTTGGCTTTTGGTTCAATTCTTGGCTACTTTACTCGGCAAAGTATCGCCAAACACAAGCTAGGAACTGCCGAAGCTGAAGTTTCAAAAATAATCTCCGGCGCCAAAAATGAGGCGCAAAATATTCTTTTTCAGGCACGCGACAAATCCGCTAAGTTTCTCGAGGAGGCAAAAAAAGAAGAACATACGTTGAAAAAAGAGATTCTTGAACGCGAGAAGCGGCTTTTTGATAGAGAAAGTCAGCTGGATAATAGAAATGACCGCCTTCAGCAATTTCAAGTGGAACTCGCTAGCAAGGCAAAGAGGATAAAAGATATTAAAAAAGAGATAGATGGATTGCGGGAAAAAGAGCTTAAAGAACTTGAGCGTGTTTCGGGGCTCTCGGTTAAGGAAGCGAAGGGCGAACTTATATCCCGCTGCGAAAGTGATTTTCAAGGCGAACTGCACGAACGGCTCATCAAGCTGGAAGAAACCGGCAAAGAAACGCTTGAACTGCGCGCTAAAGATATCTTGGTTACAGCTATGCAGCGCTACGCTTCTTCGCAGGCGCAGGAAGTAACAACGACAACTATTGCTCTGCCGTCCGACGAGTTAAAGGGGCGAATTATCGGGAAAGAGGGGAGAAATATAAAAACTCTTGAGAAATTGTGCGGAGTGGAACTGATTATTGACGATACTCCGGAAACGATGATTATTTCCGGTTTTGATGCTGTGCGCAGACAAATCGCAAGAATAGCCCTTGAAAAGCTGATGATTGATGGAAGAATTCAGCCGGCGCGCATTGAAGAATATGTCATCAAAGCAAAAGAAGAAATCGCCATAAAAATTAAAGAGGCCGGCGAGGCAGCGGTGTACGATGCCGGTATTGTTGGCCTAGACCCCAAACTTATCTGGCTGCTCGGGCGCTTGCGCTTTAGAACAAGCTACGGCCAGAATGTTTTAATGCATTCGCTTGAAGTGTGCCATCTTGCTGGCGCTATGGCTGCGGAAGTCGGCGCTGATATTCAGATAGCAAAGAAGGGCGGACTTTTGCACGATATCGGCAAAGCGGTTGATCATGAAATAGAGGGTTCGCATGTTGAAATCGGCATTAATCTGCTTCGTAAATTCGGCGTGCCGGAAGCGGTGATAACCGCGATGAAGTCGCACCATGAAGATTATCCCTATGAAAGCCCGGAAGCGCATATTGTGCAGGCAGCGGACGCTCTTTCGGCGTCTCGGCCTGGAGCGCGGCGCGACACAGTTGAGAACTATCTTAAACGTCTTGCGGAACTGGAAACAATAGCCGACTCTTTTGCCGGCGTAGAGAAATCGTATGCGATTCAAGCTGGGCGTGAAGTGCGGGTGTTCGTTACTCCAAATGTGGTTGATGATCTTCTCATGAAGAAAATGGCGCGGGACATTGCCAATAGAATTCAGCAGGAACTAAAGTATCCCGGCGATATTAAAGTTATAGCAATTCGCGAAACAAGGGCGATTGAGTATGCGCGGTAGGGCGATTCGTACAAATTAAAAACAAACAACCCCTCTGGTTTTAGCCAGAGGGGTTGTTTGTTTAACTAGGGAGCCTGCTTATCTTCCAAGCAGTACCTTGCCTTTATTTTAACATATTACAACTTCGCTGATAGTCTGATTCTGTTTTATTACAAAACGACTCAATATTTTTCCGCCCATTCAGCACTTGTTTGGCGCGCTCAAAAACTGTTTCGTAGCAATATTTTTTTTCGGAATGATCGATTAGGGATTCACAAAATTTAAGAGCAGTATCCTGACCACTTGAGTCCCAAAATGTATCTTGGACTGCGCCGGCCAAGCACCATATTCTTTGGTTTCCGTAAGGAGCATTGGCGCATGCGGTAATAGCTGCCTTGGGATTCTGGCGGTTCCTACCGCCAGAATCCCGCCCCATACTTTCAAAACAAGAACGCTGGTATTCCGGCGGAGCTTCCTTACAGGCACGTGCGACTTTAGAAAAGTCGCCGTTGAACAAGCTTGTCATGCGCGAGGTTTGGTAAAAGTAGCAGGCAGATTTGTATTTTCCATCAATTACATTGCAAGGGTAGTGGGGATCGTCGCTCATATACTTAGTGAAGTGCCCCATTGTTCCTGCAATTCCGCCAACAATATTTTCCATGAACACACCTGTATAGCAGGATTCCCGGCCCGCAGAGATGAGATCGCAAGAGTTTAGAGCATCAAAAAGTTCATAATTAGTCCATGCCATCAATCCATGCCCAATGCCATGAAGGCATTGGTGCATAAAAAAGGAGTTTAGTTCCGGATTGCAGATGCCTGAAAGCGCGCCCGCAAGATTCACCGTTCCATTTTTTTTAAAATAAGATTCAACTGCGCCGTGATAGCATCCGGATTGGCATTCGGCAGAGCATTTCGCGAATGCTCCTTCTTCGTAAATTTCATAGGAGATGCGTCCCACTTCATGAGCGCGCGGGTGGCAGGATTCTTGTTGGGATGAAAGTGTGCTAAGTTCAGTAAGTGCTTTTGACGGTCCATAACTTCCTATATAAGAGCGGAGGTAGGCGTCGTCAGAAAAAAGTTCCTCGGGATTGGATGCGTTATTTCCTTGTGGTTGGCGAAAGTCCGAGTCTTTAACTACGAGAGGGGAGGATGAATCATCCTGCGAGAAGATATGGAAGATATTCGCGAGAAGCTCGCGAATTCTTTCAAAAATTTTTTGGAACAAGCCTTTGCCCGTAATGTTTTTAGCATGCGTTAAATCAAAATTTGTTGTCTTGACTGTTATGGTGCCATGAAATTGCGGATAAAGGTGATCATGAAATCGCCATGTGCCGACTTGGTCAAACACAAAAGACCATTCTGCGCCTGACGAGATAGGTTTGCGCGGGTCAAACTCGGAGTATATCTCGTGGGTCGGATGGATGTTTGATGCTGGCCAGTGTTGATCTTGTCCGGTGCTTTTAAATGTAACTTTTTCTCCGCTCTTAATACTAATGTTATTCGGCACAAACCCTTCATCAGTCATGTGAACCGTACTTTCTTGTTTAAAAGAGCGGGTATATGCATTTGCGCCGATCAATAGAATCATTCCCAGAAGAGCCATTATTCCGATAGCAGTAAATTGTTTAATTATCATACAGTTCAATTATAGCTCAAAAGTGGATGATTAAATAAAACCCAGCAATGCTGGGTTTTATTTAATCAATGAAGAACGGG
>CAZDDE010000006.1:42164-43747 GCA_964504205.1 uncultured Candidatus Saccharibacteria bacterium | reverse complement strand
TCATAAATCTATTTTACTATGAGGTGGTGCACTTCAAACGTACATTAGCGAAATTACGCGGAAATATTTAGCGGGGGGGCATTTGATGGAAAAACCGCCTTCCGTTTATCGGCGCCATGTATTACAATGTGCCGCCCGGCTTAAGACCAATAAAAATAACCGCAGTAAGTTCTCCATAAAAGCTAACTAAGCGCCCAGCAATGGGCGTTTTATTGTGGGTCGATTTGTGCTATCATTGTTTCAGTTCCCGCAAATGTCAGGAAGGAGGGCGAAGATCGTGGCAATTGAGTTTACGCGGTTTTACAATGACGTGCGGATAACTGTTACTTTCCCCAAGTTGCCGCCCGGGAGCATAAAAGATTGGCAGGAATTTTTGCTGGATACCGCGAAGTGTTTGGCAGGGCTTGTGCCCGAGAGGAGCGAGGGAGTGCCATGGAGTTTTAGGCCCTATGCGGCGTGGCAGGAGGGCAATCCCGACAAGGAGATTCGTGTAACGCTCTATTTTCCCTGCGCCCCAATGTTGCCAGAAGAGAGAGGGAGAACCCTCCTTGAACTTTTAATCCATGGAGTAAGATATGTGTACGAACAGCAGAGCGATACTCCGTGGCATCTAGCAGTTCTTTACGTAGATATTAAGAGTTTGATTGATTTGCCTATCGAGAAGGCGCTTCCTTCTTGGGAGAAAATAGACGAGCTTAAGGCAAGATATAGCGGTAATCCGTATGGTAATAGTCCACTGGATATAACTGGATATAATAAGTAGGAACTAGTTACCAAGGCCTCGCAATTGCGAGGCCTTTTTATTCGATTTTTAAGTTGCCGTTCGCCCGCAATGTTTTCCAGCGCGTAAGCGTTGCCTTGTTTCTGCGAAAGTAGGCCGCTGCGGCGATCATGGCGGCGTTGTCGGTTGAGTATTTAGTATCTGGTATCTGGTATTTAGTATCGGGCAATTCTGCAGCTATTTTTTCTTCGAGCTGTTTACGGAGCTCTTTGTTGGCGGCGACGCCGCCGGCGAGCATTACTGCTTTCGCATGATGTTCTTTTGCGGCACAGATAGTTTTTGCAATCAAGACATCTATAACGGCCTGCTGAAACTGATAGCTCATTTCTTGTATGTACTGTTTGGATCTCTGAATCTCCGGAGAACGTTTTTTGTAATCGTAAAGGACTGCTGTTTTAAGGCCCGAAAAACTGAAGTTGTAATCCTTTACATGGAGCATTGGGCGAGGGAGATTGATAGTAAGTTTTTCTTGATTTTTGATTCTTACCTGCCCGCCGTAGCCTTGGCGAAGGAGGGATTCTCTATTCCATTCAGCGGCTTGCCGCTGAATCTCCGGTCCACCCGGGAAATTTAATCCCAATAGCCGTGCCACTTTGTCAAATGCTTCGCCAGCGGCATCATCCAAAGTTTCGCCAAGAAGTTTATACTTGGTTATATCTTTGACTAAAATAAGTTGGGTATGTCCACCGGAAACAGCAAGGCAAATAGTTGGAAATTCTGGTCTAGAAATTAGAAATTTAGAACTAGAAACTCCGCCAATTTTTTGGCGAGGCAAAAAATTGGCGGCGATGTGCCCCTCCAT
>CAZDDE010000006.1:41296-42154 GCA_964504205.1 uncultured Candidatus Saccharibacteria bacterium | reverse complement strand
TATGGTCCACTCCAAGGAGCGGGACTTTCCATGCGCGCGAGAGTTCTTTGGCAAAGTTTACTCCAGTCCACAGCGCCGGCTCCAGGCCGGGGCCATGCGTTACGGCAATCAAGTTAATTTTGGGGCGTCGAGCTTCTTGAAGCGCTTTTTCTAATACCACCGGCAAATTTTTTTGATGCGCCCGTTTCGCTAGGCTTGGCACCACGCCGCCGTATTTCCGATGAATTTTTGTCTGCGAAGAAATTACATTCGCGAGTATCTTAAAGTCAGGAATTTTTGATCCTGTATGAGGTTTTGCCTCAACAATGGCGATGCACGTGTCATCACAGCTTGTTTCTATGGCGAGTATTTTCATAATGAAGCCAGTATAGCAGAATCTTGCTTTAACTCAATAAAAATGGCAAAATAGTATGTGGGTTAAGCGGTTTAGAAATTAGAAATTAGAAATTCCGCCCGAGCGATAGCGAGGTGCGGCAAGGCCCCGTCGTCTAGCCTGGTTAGGACACCGGGTTTTCATCCCGACAACACGGGTTCGAATCCCGTCGGGGCTACTATATCTAGAATGGTTGCGCGCAACAGTATTGCAATTAGGGAATAACTAATATAGCATGAAGCCAGCTCTGACAGGGGAGATGAGAAGTTGACTAGATTCGTACAAGCAGAAGAAGTGGATAGGATTACAATTGCTGCGTCAGTAACTCATGATTTGTTAAGGGAGAGCTTGGCGGGGATAAAAGAAAAGTTTTTCAACAAAGGAGAGCGAATCGTTCTTTTGTGGGGAAGTTTAGAGAATAAAATCCTCGAGATATCATACTGCACGTCCCAGCATGAGCTAGAAGAAAGTGGTGCTGTTAAAGC
>CAZDDE010000006.1:29690-41286 GCA_964504205.1 uncultured Candidatus Saccharibacteria bacterium | reverse complement strand
GCAGATCCGAACCCTCCCCTCTCTTATGGTTTCGTAATGTTTGGTGGCGTTTATAGTCTACAAGTTCCACTGCACCCAGCGAGGTATTTATTTGCACATCGCCATCCCATATATAGCCCCTACCCTTCGGAGGTGGATTTACAGGGTTCTAGGATACATGGTATTGGCCTTTTATGGTATGATGCCCTTGAATCCTTAGACTTTTTCGGAGAAGCGGAAGAAGTTTTATTTTTCAGTGCCTATGCCAGAACAGCTAACGGGGATATAGAAATTCCCGTGCAATGCTCCCATAATACAAAAAAGTGGTTTATGGAGACGCAAAAGAGGCAAATCGACCTATCTTTTGGATCTAGTTGAGTAATTTATCCACTCATTTTCACAGGGCGAGCAATCCTCGCCTTTTTTATACCTCAAAGCTAGGCACAGTATAATTCCTCAACTTTTCTAACAGCCCTACCACAAAAGTTCGCATTGCGTCCTCATTGGGGCTACTATTTCTAGAGTTGTCTGGAGTTGTATAAACCCTACTCGGGGCGATTTTGGCATTTTGCCCTTGCATTATTTTAAAAAATCTGGTGTAATGTACGCAAATCTGAGGAGGATAGAGATGAAGCAGCAAATCCTTGTTCATCCAAACGATTCTGGGGTCATTATTGTAAATTATCCTGGGTGGAACGGAGATGTTAACGGGTATAATAACAAATACCAAAAAATAGCGGACATGCTTTGTGAAAAAGGAGTAGGTGCAGTAGTAAGAACTAGCAACCTTCAAATTGAAGGAATTGATTACGCAGAATCAGTCAAAGATGTTTTACGGAGAACCATTGAACACGCTTTGCAAAACCGAATAGCAATCTGTGGTTCTGACGCACCCAGCATATACCTTATAGGTATATCTGCAGGAGCAAGTGCTATTGCAGCAGTTGCCCACGAGTATGTACACCAAGATTGGGGGGTAGAAAAGATTTTACTCATTGCTCCGTCTGGTGATGCTGGCTTGGATTCCATCAAAACTGGTTTGATAAATTATACCAGAGATATATACATAACTGTTGGAGCCGATGATGAAGTAGTGGGTGTAGGTACCGCAGAATTATTTTCTCGGCTTGCAATAGTTGCCAAGGTAAACAAACTTGTAGTTGTTCCTAACTGCGACCACCAGTTTCGTGGAGAAGTTAACGGAAGGATATTGAGTAAAGCACCGCTATGGGCGTTTGCAGACGACAATACGTTCCCATCGCCAGATGGCGGAATAAAACTATACGATTAAATATGAAGCGAAAAGTACGAAAACCTCGTACTTTTTATTGGATTAAATAGTCCCCAAATTGAGGCACCACATAATCCTTTAATTTCTCTAACAACCCTAGTATAAAAGTTCGCATTGCGTCCTCATCGGGGCTACGCGAATTCTGTCCAAAAATCCTGCATACGTTGCGGGATTTTTGGTTGCAAAATTCAGCGTCCCTCCGAAGCTCCGAGCTTGTCGAGGAGCGAAGGAGGACTGCAATATAAACAAGCGGAAAAAGATGGTCAGAATAGCTGAAGGCGGCTATTTTTGGTTGGTGCCAAGGGGAATGCGAACTTAGAATACAACCAACTCAAGAACTGGTTTGCTCCTCGTCTCGGGTACGGAGTTGTGGAGCTCGAGGTGGTCTGACCCGTGCGTAGATAGCCAGAGCCCGTTATTTGCAGAAGTGCAAGGCGGGCTCTTCTTATTCGATTTCGATGTAGTAAAGTGGCAGTTCTTATGTATCAAATTGAGGCACCGTATAATCCCTCAACTTCTCCAGCAGATTCACTATAAAAGTTCCCGCCCAGCATTGCTGGGCGAGGCTCGCCCACTAAAGTGGGCGGCGCCCCGAACCAGAACTGCCTACGGGCAGTACGGTTCGGGACTAGTCCAGCACCGAGCTTCGCTCTGGTGCTGGGCATTGCATCCTCAATGGGGCTACATTGTCAAGAGTTGTCTGGAGTTACAGAGACATCTATGGTTGCTTACACAGCCACTTAGTAGTTACAGCGTTGCCCTTGCGTTATTTTGAAAAGTACGGTATTATTCCAGCAAATCGCAAAAGGAGGTATTGAGTTGGATATCAAAGAGGTAGTGGAGACTCTTCGCAAATACATCGGAAAGCAGATAACCATTGATAATATTGTAGGTAATAGCGAGGAGATCGTCGAAGGCACATTGACAAGCGTAGACGATACTGGCGTTGTGGTCGGAGAGAAATCTTACGCATTTGTTGGACGCGGGTGCGCTATTCGAGTAATCTTTGCGGAGGAAGACAGAGCAATGCTCTACGACAATTGTTATGTGATACCCTTTTATTATCATGCGAGGTCGCGAAATGCAGTAGCAGAGAAAATGCGTCAATCGTTTGGCGAGGAATACGTCAAGAAGTTTCTTGAAACACTTCTATGTAGTTAAGGGCGTTAAAAATCGCCCTTTTTCATATCTCAAAACTCGGCACCACATAATCTCGCAGTTTCTCAAATAGATTAACTACAAAAATTTCCTCCTATTTGTTTTTGGTAAAAATGATAGAATCTTATATGTAAAAGCGCGTTATGAGTAATAAATCGCCAAATTGGAAAAAGATTGAGATAGTGCTCGAGTTTTTGATTTTCGGCATAGTAATTGGGATAGCCGAGGATCTAATTGCGATTACCTTTACTACCGGCGAACCGATTACTTGGAAAGTCATTGGCATTGTGATTCTTGTGGCAATCCCCTTTGCTTTTTTTGGCGAAGTAGTTTTCGACCGGTTGGATTTTGAAGGATTTCTCAAGCGTCTGTTTGGCAAGAGAAAGACATAGTAAAAAATTTAACAACATGCCGTGTTGCGGCTGTTCTCCTCATCTTCTCATAAAACCTAATACCAACAAAAGGCGATCAAACCCTCGCCTTGTTTGCCTTTTTGTGTTATTGTTATCTGTTGCATTTTGACAATTACAATCGTATAAGAGGAGGGTAGATGAATAAAATTCCGCAGCATGTTGGCATTATTCTAGACGGCAATCGGCGCTGGGCGAAAGAACGTGGTTTGCCGGCGCTTGAGGGGCATCACCGAGGGCTTGATAATCTGGAGACAGTCGGCAAAGCGGTGTTTAATCGGGGCATAAAAGTTCTTACAGTTTACTCGCTTTCGTACGAGAACTACCTAGAGCGAGAACAAGCCGAGCTGGATTATTTATACGATTTATTCCGCGAGGCGCTTGAAAAGTCATTGCCGAAATTTCATGAGGATAATATCCGCATGCACTTCGTTGGTCGGATCGGTTGGATGCCGGAAGATATTAGAAGAAAAGCGCGTGAGGCCGAAGAGGAAACAAGGGCAAATACGCGCGGAGTTTTCGTTATCACTATGATCTACGGCGGCAGAGATGAGATTGTGCGGGCCGTGCGAGAGGCTTCAGCTAGATTCCCCGCGTCGGCCATTAGCGAAGATTTGATATCAGACCATCTTGATACCGCCTTCTTGCCAAAAGAGTTGCGCGATATTGATTTAGTGATAAGGGCGGGAGGCAGGCAGAGATCTTCTAACTTTTTTATCTGGCAGACAGTATATGCCGATTGGTACTTTTTAGAAAAGTTCTGGCCAGATTTTACAGAAGAAGATCTGGACAAGGCGCTTGCATGGTACGCCGAACAGCAAAGAAACTTTGGAAAGTAGCGGAGAAGAACTATGCTAGACAAAAATCTCGTCGTTCTCGCGTATTCGGGAGGTTTGGACACTTCAGTTATCTGTCATTGGATGGCGCAGAGGGTCTACAAAATAATCTGTTGCGTTGCGGATGTTGGGCAGAAAGAAGATATTGACGGAGCGCGCGAAAAAGCATTGGCCTCGGGAGCAGTTGATTGTGTCATAAAGGATATGAAGGAAGAGCTTGTGCGCGACGGAGGACTTCAATGTTTGCGCGCGCAGGCAAAATATCAGGGCGAATATTTGCTCGGCACGGCAATCGCGCGGCCGTTTATTATGCAAAAAGTTATAGAAATTGCTCACGAGTATGGCGCGGGAGCGGTGGCGCACGGAGCAACGGGCAAGGGCAACGATCAGGTGCGCTTTAAGCTGGCAGTTGATGCGTTGGATAGCTCACTTGAGGTAATCGCTCCATGGAGCGATCCCAGAGCGGAGTTTTTGGAGTTTCGCCGGATGATTCCGGGGAGAAGAGAAGCTATTGAATACGCGAAACAGTATAACATTCCCGTAACAGCCACTCTCGATAAGCCATGGAGTACGGATCGCAATGTCCTGCATGTCAGTCACGAGTCGGGTGTGCTGGAAGACCCATATAAGGCCCCTCCAGACGAGTTATTTGAAATCGTTACTCCGCCATGGACGATGAAAAGATCGAGGAGCATGCATCTTATTGAAGTTGACGGCAAGATTCAGTATGCGCATTCAGATAACTACAAAGATTCTGAAGATGTAACGATCGGTTTCGAAAATGGATACCCTGTCGCTGTGGACCTTATCAGGTATAACGATGGGATCATGATTATGAATGTCCTCAATGCCCTTGGGGGAAAGCACGGCATTGGCATTGCGGATATGATTGAAGAACGAATAACCGGTATGAAATGTCGGTGTGTGTACGAAGCGCCGGGCATGACCCTGCTTTACACAGCGCATCTTGCTCTCGCCAAACTTTGTTTAAGCGGTGATGAGCTTGAAGACATGTTAAAAATGTCCATTGACTATGGCCGTATGGTTTATGAAGGCAAATGGTTTACGGATAGAAAAAGATCAATGGACGCGCGAGTTGAAGAATGGAACAGGAAAATTACCGGCAAGGTACGTTTGCGCCTTTGCCGAGGTGGACTATGGGTCGTCGGACGCAGTTCGCCGTATTCATTGTACATGGAACAAATCGCGACTATGGAATCTGGCGGGGACTATGATCAGTCCGACGCGCATGGCTTTATGAACATTTTTGGTCTGCCGGTAAGAATGCAGGCAGAACGCCGCAAGAAATCGGATGAAAATAATACCCCGTAATAAAGCGGGGTTTTTAATTTGTTTCGTTGAGCTTGTAAAGAACTTCGAGTTTGTCGCTGACAATACTGGCTGCGCCTTTTTGCCGAAGGAACACGGCCTCGTCGTAGTCATTTACTGTGTATGCGCAGATAGGTAGAGATTGTTTTTGAAGTTCTGGAGCGCCCGGACTAAGCAGAAAACTTTTCTTGACGACGATGCCGCTTAAACACGATTTTCTCTCTTTGTTTAAAGAGAGAAAACGTCGCAGTTCCGTTTGGTTGCCAATCGAGAAACGGACTGGCGGTGGAGATACTCTAAGAAGGTGCGATATTTTTTGTAACGGCGTAAGATAAGCGTGTGTGCTTTGAGGGTCCAATACGACAGAATCCAAGAGGTTAGATCTCATCAGTAGAGCGAAAAGCTCTCCAAGCATTCTTTCGATTTTTGTTTCGCTATAGCCACCCTTGATGTTGAGGACCAAAATTTTTTTGCCGGCTGTCTTGGCGAAAACCTCTTGGAGCCATAAATCTTTCCATGAGAACACAAACCGTATTTTCCCTTTCCAGCGCTCAAAGCCGATGAGCGGGAAGATCCAGTATTTTTTGTTGTGGTGTACGGAAAAACGCGTACCCCCGCTCCACCAAACATCGCATTCAATCGCGTCAACTCCATTGGCTTCGAGAGCTTTCTCTAAGTCTGCTAGATCGTTTCCGTATCTGTGCGCGATGGTTTTAATTTCAAGCTTCACATTTGCCTCGCTTAGAGAAGTATGCTATAAGGCCTATAGCATACTTTTGTCCGGGTGCAAAGGAGGGAATAAATGAAGACGTTACTGCTTTTTGGAAGAGTATTCATAGACATATACCGCAATTTTTTTTGCAAAAGAGATCCTCGGGCGCTAACAGCAATGCTTTTATTTCTGGGGTGTGTGGTCGTCGTTACAGCGATTCAGCTTTTAGGCAATCAGCTTTTCTGGCTTGGCGTGAGCATAGTTGCGTACGGTTGTTTCGTGGCTCTTCCCGCGATGATTTACATAATTGATGGCGGCTTTCGTGGTGGTAGGCGGTGTCGTGCGACAGAAAAATTATTAAACTAAAAGAACATCATAAAGTGAAATTAATCCCGCTATAAATCGCGGGATTTTAACTTGCCGAATATGCTGGGCTTGACATAACTTCTACTTATGCAAAGATGGCAGGTGCGGCGTAAGATGCTGCGCAAAGTTCTTTAAGTCCGCCACAGTGCGGTAACCTATCCTTAGCGAAAGCTAAGAAAGAAAAATCAGGACCGGAGGAAAAGATGACAATCGCAGAAATGAAGGCGTATGCTTTGTATCTTAAGGCAGATCCTCAATGGGATGGAGTTACAGACGAGACGGTAAAGCAACATGTTGTAGTTGTGGCGCGTTCGCCAAAGGAAGCGGCCTCCATACTGGGAGGCGATTATAGCGAACCCGAAGGCGGCAGAAAAACCAGCGTGACGTACGAGCATAGGGAAGAGTTATACTTTGTGGGAACTGTAAGTTTCGCTCCCGAACTATTTAGAAAGATGGACGAGACAGACTGCATTGTTGCCGGAATTTACGGCGGCAGTGGCACATACATAAAGGGGCTATTACACCTCCTGACTCATGGCAATATCGTGGAGCTACTTATGTATGAGTACGGCGTCATGCTACCCGATTATGTTCTTTTTCAGGGTTACGATACCTAAAACAAATCCCCGCGTCTAAAAACGCGGGGCTTTTCTTTTTGGATAATTTTGGCTAATATAAACGATATGGATTTACCCAAACAGGAGGAACAAACTTTACGATTCTGGAAGCAAATTCGCGCTTTTGAAAAAAGCGTAGAAAACCGAAGCCGTTTACCCCGAGCGAAGTCGAGGGGGAGTTTTGTATTCTACGAAGGGCCTCCGACGGCGAATGGCAAGCCGGGGATTCACCATATTTTAAGCCGCGCTTATAAAGATATAATTTGCCGCTACAAAACTATGTGCGGCTATCGCGTGGAGCGCAAAGCCGGGTGGGATACGCACGGCCTGCCGGTGGAGATAGAAATTGAAAAAGAGCTCGGCCTCAAAAATAAAAAAGAAATAGAAAAATACGGCATCGCCGAGTTTAATGAAAAATGCCGTCAATCCGTTTGGCGCTATAAGCAAGACTGGGACAATTTGACACAGAGAATGGGTTTTTGGATAGACCTAGAAAATCCGTATATAACTTACGAGGCAAAGTACATGGAAAAACTCTGGCGGATTATTAAGCAGATACATGAGAAAGGGTTATTATATGAAGGTCATCGCGTTGCGCCATATTGCCCGCGCTGCGGCACAGCGCTTTCCTCGCACGAAGTTGCATTAGGGTACGAAGATATAAGCGAAGATAGCGTCTTCGCTAAATTTCCAATTTCCAATTTCCAATTTCCAAACACTTTTTTACTCGCTTGGACGACTACTCCCTGGACGCTTCCCGGCAATGTCGCTTTGGCCGTGGGCGCAAAGATTGATTATGCTTTAGTTAAGCCCATTCGGCAAGCTCAAGGCCAGCAGGGCGATGAGTATTATATTCTAGCGAAGGAAAGATTAAATATTCTTGAAGGAGATTATGCGGTTGTAAAAGAGTTTAAGGGCAAAGAACTCGAAGGTCTGGAGTACGAACCGCTATTTGATTCTTTAAAAAATGAAAAAGAAAAAAAACACTATGTCGCTCTCGCTGACTTTGTCAGCACGGACGAAGGCACGGGAATAGTTCACACCGCCGTTATGTACGGTGAAGACGACTATAATCTTGGCCAAAAATTAAATTTGCCCAAAGTGCATACGGTGGACGAGCAGGGGAGATTCAATAAACTCGTGCCGCAATGGCAGGGCGTTTTTGTTAAGGACGCCGAGCCGAGCATTATTGACGATCTTAAAACGCGCAGTCTCCTTTACAAAAAACAGGCATATACACACTCGTACCCATTTTGCTGGCGCTGTAAGACGCCTCTGCTTTATTACGCGATGCAATCATGGTTTATAAAAATGAGCGCCTTGCGCGATAAACTCGTTAAAAGTAACAGTACAATAAACTGGGTGCCGGCGCACATCAAAGAAGGGCGGTTTGGTGAATGGCTGCGCGAGATTAAGGACTGGAACTTTTCACGCAGCCGATACTGGGGCACGCCTCTGCCAATTTGGAAATGCGAGAAATGCGCGAGCATAAAAATTATCGGCTCTACAAAAGAGCTAGGCAAAAAAATTCCAAAGAATAATCGGGGGGAGATAGATTTACATCGTCCGTATGTGGATGAAATAATTTTCAAATGCGCCAAGAAGAAATGCGGCGACACGATGCGGCGCGAGGAGGCGCTTTGCGATGTTTGGTTTGATTCGGGGTCAATGCCATTTGCGTCTGAACAGGCGGGATTTCCAGCAGATTATATTTCCGAAGCAATTGATCAGACGCGCGGATGGTTTTACACGCTTTTAGCGGTTGCAACTTTACTTGGAAAACAAGCGCCATATAAAAGTGTTATCTCCCTTGGTCACGTTTTGGATAAAAACGGCAAAAAGATGTCCAAGTCTCTGGGGAATGCCGCTGATCCTTGGATAATGATGGATAAATATGGCGCAGACACTGTGCGCTGGTATTTTTACACCGTTAATCAGCCAGGTGATTATAAACGTTTTAATGAGGGCGATTTGCAGAAAACACAGCGAAAATTTATTGCGACATTGTATAACACATTAGTTTTCTATAAAACATACAGGGAAGCTCAAAACTATAGGTCAAAAGTCAAAAGCGATAACGTTTTGGATGAATGGATTCTGTCGCGTATGAACAATACAACGGCGGAGACCGCCGCTAAATTAGATATATATGATATTACGGGCGCGGCACGTGGTCTAGAGTCCTTTGTTATAGACGACTTATCAAACTGGTATGTTCGCCGTTCGCGTAAACGTTTTCAGAATCCGGAAACTTCAGAAGAAAAGCAATTTGCCGAACAAACGTTGAGCCACGTTCTATTTGAATTGAGCAAACTATGCGCGCCATTCATTCCCTTTTTAGGCGAAGAAATTTATCGTGAGCTAACAGCTAAAAGCTATAAGCCAAAAACTAGTTCCGTTCATTGGGAAAATTTTCCCAAAGCGAGCAAAAAATATGCAAACAGCGGACTTGAGAAGCAAATGGATCAGGCAAGAAAAATAGTCGAAGGGGCTCATCAGCTCCGGGCCAAAGCCGGAATCCGCGTGCGCCAGCCGCTTTCATGGTTAAAGATTAATCAAGGTTTGCCGCCAGAAATACTTACGCTCATTGCCGAAGAAATCAATGTTAAAAAAGTTGTTATAGATAAAGAAGTGAAAGATACAGAGTTAAATACAGAGTTAAATACAGAGCTAAAAGAAGAAGGTTTTATCAACGAATTTATTCGCCGCGCGCAGGAGTTGCGTAAGGCCGGCGGCTTTGTGCCAAAAAACAAAATAACCTTGCGCTATGCGTGCGACGGAGAATTAAACAATTTTATCCAGCGCAATCTTGACAAAATCAAAAAACAGAACAACGCGCATGATATAATAGTAGGAAAGGCCGAGAAAGAAGTATTTAAGGCGGAGGGAGAATTTAACTGGGAAAATAGACAAGTTTGGGTTGGAATAAAATAATAGCGATCCGAATTTACGAATAACATCCGAATGCCCCGAATAAGTATTCGATTCGTATCATTCGGATGAGATTCGTAGATTTGGATCGCATTATAATCGTGGCTAACATTTTAACCAAGGCAGAATACGAAAATTTTAAAAAGGAACTTGGGCGACTCAAAACCGAGGAGGTGCCTAAGGTTGCGCAGGCTTTGAAAGAAGCTATAGCGCAGGGCGATCTTTCAGAAAATGCTGCTTATTCTGACGCCAAGGATCGCCAGGCCGAACTTGCGGCAAGAATTAGCGAAATAGAAGCCAAGATTGCTATGGCCGAGATCATCGAAGAAGTGCAGGCAGGCGAAGTGATACATGTGGGGAAAAGTTTTAAAGTTCAAGATCTTGAGACAAATGTGGAGCGGCAGTTTACTATCGTCGGTTCGCAAGAATCGGCTCCAGCCGAGGGCAAAATCTCTTTTGATTCGCCGCTGGGTAGCGCGTTCATGGAGAAAAAAACCGGTGATGAAATGGAAGTGCTAACGCCGGCGGGAAAAAAGAAGTATAGAGTGACCAAAATCTTGTAGCCCCGCATAAGATGAGATGCACAGCAACATCTTGAATTGGTTGAGTGTTTTCTGTATACTAGAAGCATGGGCAAAAAGCGTACAATCAACGTAAAAACTGTATTTGGTGTATTTAGCTGTATCTTTGAATCCAATAAGCCAGAGAAGGGCTATACCGTTACAGTACCAAGGGTAAAAGGCGTTGTTACTTGCGGGGATACTATTTCTGAAGCAAAAAAAATGGCAAAAGAGGCCGTAGAGCTTCATTGCGAGTGCTTGATAGACGAGGGTATAGCCGAGCTAAAGTTTCGGCGTTCTCACGCAGAAAAAGAAGCGCGTATTTTTGCATGAGCTATGTTCCAGTTATCAAGGCAAAGAAACTTATTCCTATTCTTGCCAGGATGGGATTTAAAATGATTAGACAAAAGGGAAGTCATGCTCATTTAGAACATGTGCTTGATAGGACAAGAAAAATTACAGTTCCAATTCATAATAAAGACTTAGCAAGGAGAACACTGATTTCCATCCTAAAGCAGGGGAGAATAAGCTTAAAAGAACTGATAGAAGTTATAAAAAGGTAGTGACCAAGCACTACTGATTCGCCGCTGGGTAGCGCGTTCATGGAGAAAAAAACCGGTGATGAAATGGAAGTGCTAACGCCGGCGGGAAAAAAGAAGTATAGAGTTACCACAATCTTGTAGCTCTTGACAAAACGCCAAATCGGTAAGAGTATATAGCTGTAGGCGAGGGGGGGGGTGACTCACCTTTTTTCATGAATAAGGGATGGAGGTGTGCCATGAGGCTCTGGCAGCTTGTACTTGTTAGTATTGTAATAGCCGTTCCTCTTACTTTGCTTTTCGAGGCCTGGGTTGGCGACATAAAGTCGCCCGATACACCCGAGCAGTGGCCGAAGCAGGCAACTATTCAGACGTTGGATGGAAAAGAATGGCAAATTTGGTACGAGTTGGAAGTCGGCGGGCATCAGGATTCTGTTGGTGCGGATTCGCGCGTCTGGCTTCAAGAAGACCCACGGCTTACGAAGGCCTACTTCATATACTTCCATAGTTCTTCGGGCAAAATGGAATTTCTTGTCGGATCACATGGGCAGTGGGTATTTGCAGAATGTTGGAGGCAAGCCGAAGAGGGGGGGGTACGTGACGGGGGGAACGTGACGGAATGTTTGGCGGAAAAGAGTGCCACAGAAGACTTCGAACGCGACTACCCTCTTTTTTCTCACTTGGCTAGGGTCACCAAAGACGACCCCGGCTCAGCGGAGGCAGAAGCACAAAATATTCTCGACCAGATCCTTGCCCTAGAACAATATTCACATTAGAAGATTTCAGTTTTCCGGACTTGCGCCATAGCGCAAGCTTTTTTTTGTCATATTTTTTTATGTGTATCATAGTAATAAAAAAATGCTTGAAA
>CAZDDE010000006.1:0-29680 GCA_964504205.1 uncultured Candidatus Saccharibacteria bacterium | reverse complement strand
TTTTTTGTCATATTTTTTTTGATCTCTGCTTGCCCTGCCTACCGGCAGGCAGGTGACAGGAGGGGGGAAATAGTTTAAAAAAGCAGAACATGTACAAATACTCCACGATCGCGGAGTATTTATATCATATATTGACATAAAAGTTTATCTTAAGATAAACTTAAGGTATATCATACTCTATGATTAACGATATGGAACCATGGACAAAATAATAGGTCTAAAGGAATTAAGGCGCAATGTCGAAAAGTACGCCAAAGAAGCGGTAAGGGGCCACTCGCTTATTATCGTAAAGAGATCAAAGCCATTGTTTCGCATGGGGCCGCTTGAAGAAGAGTGGGAAGAGGTTGTTGACTTTACAAAAATCCGCAAAGGCGGGGTCAATATCAAGGAGCTTCTTTCGCGCCTGTAAAAGCTGGCTCTATGGATAGAATTAGTAAGGTACTTAAAAAATTGAGCGCGAAAGAACGAGCCGGCGTAAAGTACTTACTCCTTTTGATTTCCGCGGGCAATTTCAGAGAACTCCATATCAAAAAGCTCCGCGGCCGAAAAGATATTTTTCGAGCGCGAAAAGGAAAGATCCGCGTTATCTACAGAGTAGGAAAGAGTGGCGCTGTTTTTATTCTTGCTATCGAGCGAAGGACGGAAAAGACGTATCGGATGTTTTAGTCGCGGCGATTGAAAGCAGTCACGTCGTTGAGCAAAGGTGAATTTTGCCGTATAGTGGTTGTATTGGTTTATGTATTCTGCCCAGGGCATTATTCTAAAGAGAGAGGACTTCAGGGAGCGCGATGAGCGCGTTGTTTTATATACAAAAGAATTTGGGAAAATAGCAGTGATTGCAAAAGGCGTGAAGCGCATTGAAGCGAAACTGCGCGGGAATTTAGATATTTTTAATTTTGTTGATATAATATTTGTTAAAGGCGCTAGTTTTTTTATCCTGACCGGTATTGATCTTAGAGAAGGGGCGAGAAGTATTGCGGAGAACCCGCATGCCTACATGGCGGCTTTGGCAGTGCTAAAAACTATTGATAGTATTTTTGCCGAAAACCTAAGGGACGATGGGTTTTTTGATAGTATTTTGTATACAGTAAGAAAGCTAAATGAATTTGCATCTTCAGGCATGCCGGATAAAGGAAAAGAGTTATACTCTTGGCTTTTATTGAAAAAGTTCGCGCTAAAGATTCTGGGGAATCAAGGATATTCTGTTACTCCTTCGGCAAACTCAGGGCGAGGTGCCGCCTTTTCAAATAACGCTGGCCGGCTTATGGAGATGCTCAATGGCGTAAAGCACACAAATGTTCATTTGACAAAAAGAGATCTTATTAGTATTGAGGATATGTTTAGAAAGCAATTTGTGTATCTATTTAACTTCACTGCGCCGAGTTGGGTGCCGCGGATATAAACCCGAAGTCCCCTTGCGTGGAGCAAAGTGGAGCAAAAATGGCTTATCTTCTAGCGTTCTATAATGAGTAATCTCACTTCACACTTAAAGCATATAAAGTGGTGGCAAGCGACCGCGCTTTTGGCGGTTGTTTCTTCCGCTTATTTTGCTGCACTGTTTTTTTCGCGGGCAAGTTTTTCGTCTTCGGACGTACAGCTTTTTATTAGTGGGCCGGAAAACTTTAAATCGCAGGAAAAAGTTGAGTTTGAACTGAAACTTAAAAACAAATCACAGTTTAATCTTCAAGGCGCAGTATATGTAACCCTGCCGGATTTTTTGGTGTTTGACGGCGTAGGCACTAATGAGCAGAGAATAGAGCTGGGGAAGCTTGCAAAGGCAGGCGAATTTGCGAAAAAGATTTCTATTTTTGCAAAAGAAACACAAAAACAAGGCGAAATAAAAGTAAGGGCAGAGTATGCGCCAGAAGGGATTAGCGGCAGGTTTGAAGGACTCGCCAATATGCACGTTGAAGTAGCATCTCTGCCGCTTACTGTAATTTTTGATCTCCCGCAAAAAGCAGTTGACGGGCAAATCTTGCGCGGAAATTTTTACTTTGTGGCCGAACGCGATCTTGAAGCATTGCCTCTACTTGCGCGCCTTATCCTGCCAGAAGACTTTACTCTAAAAGATGCCGAGCCGGCGCCTCAAGATACAACCACTTGGGAGTTTGGCGGGGTAGAGCCGGGAACGAATTATCGCGTGGATTTTGAAGGGCCGATCAAAGGGTATGAAAGCGAGAACAAGAGGTTCGATCTTGTGTTTGGTATAAAAGACTTTGGTATAAAAGACGGAGATTTTGGGTTTTTGGAGCAATATAGGGTTTCGCGCGAAGTAAAAATTTCTTCCGCGCCCATTGAGTTTAACGAGACCATCAACGGAGTAAGCGATTATGTTGCTTCGGCTGGAGAAGAATTAAAGTTTAATATCAGCTATAAAAATAAGAGCGGGGTTGACATTGAAGATGCTGTCGTAACCGCGGAATTACTCGGCGATGTTTTTGATTTTTCAACCCTAAACACTGGTTTTGGATATTTTAATGAGAGCGCCAAAACTATTATCTGGAACAAAGAATTCGCGGCGCAGTTGGCGCGCCTTGATAAAGACGTGAGCGGCAGTGTTGATTTTTCTGTTTCATTAAAAAAGAATATCGCGATAAAAGATTACAGAGATAAAAATATTGTGATAAAAAGCAGGGCTGTGATAGATAGTCCCAAACCGCCGCTTGCCCTTAAGGGCCTTTCTTTGCGGGCGGAAGATGTTGCGGAAGTAAAACTGCGCACAAGTTTAGAGCTTTCTTCCGCCGCGTATTACTACGAGGGTCCATTTTCAAACACAGGGCCAATTCCGCCGCGCGTCGCCGAAAAAACCACATACACTATTGCTTGGAAGGCCGCGAATACTTTAAACGAAGTTAAGGATGCTATTGTGGAGACGCTTTTGCCGAAGAATGTGTTTTTTGAACAAAAAGTTTACCCGGCGGCAAGCAATCTTATCTATAATTCGCAAACGCACAGTGTTATCTGGAACATCGGTACATTAAAACCCGGGACTGGAAGCTTCATTCCGACAGCAACTGTAACCTTTGGCATTTCCATAATTCCGCAAGAAACCCAACGCGGTCTCCCAGCAGAGCTTTTAGAGCAGGCAACTTTTACCGGACGAGACACCTTCACCAACGAATTAGTAAAATATTTAGCGCCCCCTCTAGACACCTCCTTGCCGCAAGATCAGGGAATGCGCGAGGGGGATGGGATAGTGGAGTAGAGCGATTGACAAGTGAGATAACTTCTAATAAAGTGTACTTACGTTTTAACCCGAAGGAGGAAGAGTAATGGGGTTTAGCATTATGAAACGCAAAGGTGAAGAAGGAGATAGGGATAGATCTTTACAAACTAGGCGAGACAGCGGACGACAGGTTCTTGAGATCGCAGGAACTGGACCCATAAGCGAATCTATCAACTACGAAGAAGGAACAGTCATTCTGGTTATTGATTGCTCATCAAGCATGCTTGCGGGAACAAAGTTGACACAGGCAAAAAATGGGATAATTGATTTTGCACGCAGCGCTTTACAGAAGAACTATCGCGTAGGCCTTATAGCTTTTAGCGGCAAGGCCCAATACCTCTGCAAACCAGATCGGAATCTAGAGCATATCAAGCAAGGAATTAGCGAACTGTATGCGAGGGACAGCACAAACATGGCTGCAGCCATAGATCTTGCAAAGAATAATCTTATAAAAGGAAGTGTCAAAGATCCAAGGGCCATTGTTATTGCGACTGACGGAGTGCCGAATTCTGCAGAAGATGCTCTTTTCCAGGCAAAACTAGCCAAGAAGAATGGGATTGACATTATAGCAATTGGCACTGACGATGCCGACTACGATTTTCTAAAAAAGCTTGCATCGCGTTCAGATCTTGCAGAAAAAGTTCCCCAAATTAATTTCGGTATGGGAATTGCTGAAACTGCTGATAAACTCATTGAACCTAAGAAGTATGCCTTGCCAGCCGGGAAAAAATAAAATTGGGATTGTGATATGCCAGAAGCATTGGAAGGTCTTTATGAAATCTTAGAAATTAGTCCGTCTGCGACCGAAGACGAAGTTAGAAGAGCCTATCGTAGAAAAGCAAAGGAGTCTCATCCCGATACACTTGGCCTAGATGCATCGAAAGAAGAGAAACAAATTGCCGAAGAAAAATTTAAGGCCATTCATAACGCTTATACGATCTTGTCTGATGGGACAAAACGTCTTGAATACGATACTAGGTACAAAACAGCGCATAGCCCACCGATACCAGAGGTCAGTCCATCCATAATACAAATTACTGATGTAAAGCCCGGGGAAACGCAGAAGACCCACTTTACGATTGCAAACAGAGGCGGGCCTTATAATAAGATCAATATAAGCAATATTGATTCATGGGTAAGGATAACTGGCGTAATCTCTCTCTCCCAAGACGATAAACTGCCCCTGCGAGTAGACATCGAGTTGCTTGGTGTAGAGAGTGGCGCCACATATCAGGAGCAGATAGAAATCAGTCTAGATGATGTCTGCACAAAAATTCGAGTGGAGTTGGTCACTACGGTCGCGCCCACTATAAAAAAGGATGCTGCAACCACTCAAGTTTATGTACCGTTTCCATCTGGATCGAATCCGTACCCATATCCCCTTTTTGCGACAACATCCCTATCCTTTGATAAATTTATTAAGGAAATACTTGCTATTCCCGCGACTGGTTTAGCTGGAATTATTGCAGGTCTATTAACTGCGCCTCTCTGCCTTGTTTCGGGAATTGACCTAGTTACATGGCTTGCATACGCGCCGGTTTTTAGTTGTCTGCTTACCTTAATGACTAAGGTATGCTCTATTGGGGCCAAAGTGATGTTAGTAGGGGTTCGGGGTGGCTGTTTACCGCAAAGCCCCTATTTTACTTTTAAGAGTGCTGCCATATTTGGTCTTGTAGCCGTTGGGGTACTGGCGGTCATTCAGTTTATTTACATTCTATAATATATGAGGAGGAAGAATGGTAACGAAAATTCCTGAGAACACGGAATCCAGAATTGCTACAGATGACAGGGCGTTATCCGATCTGGCCCAAAACCTTGTAACTCCAGAATCCATATTTTTGGACGCGATTAAGGCGAGTTATGTGGTAAGGTATCACACGAATAGCCGCCATGGTTACTTAAACTATGTAAATATTCCCAAACCAGTTGAGACAGCGAAAGATTTTGCAGATGTTATTGCTGATATTTTATTTTTGCGCGCTAGACTAGCGGCAACTAGGATGAATCAGCAAAAAAAAGCTATAGGAATAAGACTACGGGATTATCAGCTTACTTATGGAGATGCCATTAGTAAGCTTGACCACATAAATCGTATTCTGGAGGCAGGATACTCGCCGAGCGCCCCTCCAGACCAATGGTATATTGGCTTGGCAGTTCGTCCGTCACAGCAAAGCAAGAATGTTCACTTAGGAATGCCGTATAGAGTTTTTAGTCAAGTGATACCACAAAAAGTAGAAGATAAATACAGGGCCGCAGAAGAGAGCGTATTATTTGGTACTATTATTATTGCTTCTCCCCGCAAAGAGGATTTCATGGAATTCCCCCTTTCGTATCGCTGTCCGATTATGTACGGTGTTATAGCGGCTCATACAGAACGCAAGCTAGAAATGGTTCCAGCTCACATCGGTAATTATGAAAGAGGCAGTCTTCGCAACGCGATTTGCTTTGAAATTGCAATATGGGACCTAGGGAAAGATATCGAAGAATTAAATAGACATACATCAAAATAGCCCAGAGATGGGCTTTTCTTTTGGTGTAATTTAAGTAAAATGAAGATATGTCAGTTTCAATGGAGCAAATTATATCTCTGGCCAAGCGGCGCGGGTTTATTTTCCCTAGCTCTTCTATCTATGGTGGTTTTGGCAGTGTTTATGATTACGGGCCTTTGGGGGCGGAGCTCAAAAGTAACATTAAAAAAGCATGGTGGCACTCGATAGTGCAAATGCACGAAGATGTGGTTGGAGTGGATGCCGCGGTTTTGATGTCGTCAAAAGTTTGGGAAGCATCTGGGCATCTATCCAGCGGGTTTGCTGATCCGCTCGTAGAATGCAAGAAGTGCCATGAAAGATTTAGGGCTGATAAACCACCCGCTGAAGGAGGCGCCGATGGCGAAACGAAATGCCCGGCTTGCGGAGGCGAACTTACCGAAGCGCGCAAGTTTAATTTGATGATGAAGACGCACGTTGGACCAGTGGAAGATGAAAATACCGTTGCTTATCTAAGGGCAGAAACCGCGCAGGGCATTTTTATGAATTATAAGAATGTTCTAGACAGCTCGCGTGTTAAAATCCCCTTTGGGATCGCTCAAATCGGCAAAGCATTTCGCAACGAAATAACCCCCGGTAATTTTATTTATCGTACACGTGAGTTTGAGCAAATGGAGCTGGAATACTTTGTTAATCCAAAAGAAGCAGAAAAATTTTTTGAACAATGGAAAGAAGAACGGATGCGATGGTATTTAGACTTAGGTGCGAAGAAGGAAAATCTGCGTTTTCGCGAGCATGAAAAGAGCGAACTTGCCCATTATGCGCGGAAAGCTGTGGATATAGAGTACAACTTTCCATTCGGCTGGCGTGAGATAGAGGGCATACACGATCGGGGAGATTGGGACTTATCTAACCATGCAAAGCATGGCGGCGAGGAGTTAAAGTACGAAAATTACTATCCGTATGTCATTGAAACTTCCGCGGGCGCGGACAGAAGCCTGCTCGCCTTTTTGCTAGACGCGTTTGAGCAAGTTAAGGGTGGCCGTACGGAAACTACGGAATCCAAAAAAGAAGAAGAAACGGTGCTGAAACTGCACAAGAGCCTTGCGCCGATAAAAGTTGCCGTATTGCCGCTCGTAAAAAATAAGCCGGAGATTGTTGGTAAAGCAAAAGAGGTGTTCAATCTTCTTAATGCTCATTTTATGATTCAATACGATGAGCAGGGCTCCATCGGCCGCCGCTACCGCAGGCAAGACGAAATCGGCACGCCATTTTGCGTGACTGTAGATTTCGACACTCTCAATGATAATGCAGTGACAGTGCGCGATCGCGACACAATGGGGCAGGAACGCATAGGCGTTGACAGACTGGTTAGATATTTGTTAGAAAAGCTACAGTAACAACAAGCACCTTAATTTCAAAGGAGGTTTAAATGTCAAAGCTAGCACAGAGATGCGAGGGATGCGATCTGGCACCGTACTTAGCGGAGTTTGCGGCAACGCTTGTCTTCGTGCTTATTGGGGCGGGATCAATAGTGAGCGGGAAGCTCGATGGATTCGGTGTGGCTGTTGCGCATGGGCTGACTATAGGTATTATGGTCGCGGCTATCGGTAATATCTCCGGCGGTCACATCAATCCGGCGATAACTTGGGGGATCATGGTAAGGGGCGCCTGGAAGAGAGATTTCAGTTTTAGGAAAGGCACTGGATATATCTTTGCCCAGCTTGCCGGCGCGGCCGCCGGCGCAGGAATATTATTTGGACTGGCATATCTTCAGGACGGCGGGAAAACCGCGGCCGGCGTCGTTAACTTTGGCACTCCGAGTCTTGCCGGAGGACTTGATCCGCTCGGCGGATTCGTGTACGAGATGGTCTTTGGGTTTATTTTGATGTTCGTGATTCTGCGCACTGCTGTTGAGCAGAAGCTCGTAATCGCGCCCTTGATGATCGGCGGAGCAGTGTTTGCCGGCGCGCTTATGGGCGGATCGTACACAGGAGCGGCAATGAACCCGGCTCGCTGGTTCGGCCCAGCTCTTATATCAGGCACATGGGAGAATTGGTGGATCTATTTATTTGCTCCTATGATCGGCGCGGTGATTGCAGTGATAATGAATGGTTTAATTTCCTCCAGCAAGAAAAATTCAAGCCCCGCCTAAAGCGGGCTTTATTTTATGTATATTCCCAACGACAAATTTGCGCGGCGCGCGAGAAGAGAAGGTTATCGCGCGCGCTCGGCATATAAATTACTTGATATTCAGCGAAAATTCCGGATTTTAAAACTCGGTGATTTTGTGCTGGATTTGGGCGCGGCGCCGGGCAGCTGGATGCAGGTTGCCTCAAAGATCGTTGGCAGCGCCGGAAAAGTGCTTGGGGTTGATAAGGCACTAATACTTCCCCTGAAGGACGGCAGTATAACAATTGCGCAGAAAGATATTTTTGACAGTGATTTGATTGAATACATTCTCAACTATTTTGGTGGCAAAATTGATGTGGTTCTTTCCGACGCCGCGCCAGCGACAACCGGTCTGCGTGAACGCGATCAGGCGGTGTCCTTGGAGCTTGCGAAACGGGCTCTTGAAATTGCTTTAGCAGTGCTTAAAATTGGCGGCAATGCGGTGATAAAAATTTTTGAGGGGGAAAATACTCCCCAGCTTCTCACGCAAGCGCGCGAGCATTTTTCTTCCGTAAAAATAATTAAGCCGTCTGGCTCACAGAAAAGAAGCCGAGAGATATACATTGTGTGCAGGTGTCTAGATTGACAAGGCGGGTTCAAGGTGTACATTAGTTGTAGCACTTTACGAAGGAGGAAATAGAAATGACGCAAAAAGCGGTTGCAACACAAGAAATTCAAGAACAAGCGAAATCAAAAACCCAAGAGCTTCGCGATTGGCTGGATCAAAACATAAGGCGCGCGGAGCGTGATTGCGAGGTGCTTACTAATTCTCTTAAATACTCCGAGGAAGGTTTCGACTATGTCCACCGATGCCGATATGGAGGTCTTACTTCTGACGAACGTGAAGTAAAAGTGGCACAAGACCGCGAAAAGCTAAAGGGACTCCGGGAGCGCCTTGAGCTTCTTTACTCCGCCCGCGAGCTTGGTGTTGACATTGATGCGATAGAAAACCTTGGAGTTGTAGTGAGTAGAGTACATAGCCACCAGGCAATATTTGAAGGAGTTTTCGGGATTGGACCCGAAGATAATCGCGGTTTTAAATTTAGGTTTGACATGGGGTACCGAACACTGCAAGTGAAGGTATGGGCTAGAAAGGATATGGTGGAGTCTGAACATTACCGCGAAGGTATCACAAGCTTCAGTATACTCTATGGGCAGTGGCTTTCTTGGCGTTATCCCGCCGCAGAAAAAGGTAAGGAATGCGAGCTTACCCTATCTCTACATAAAGGACCCGGCGCATATCTGGTGGTCAGGGACGGGTATCGGGGTTCAGATATACGATAACGTACATAGTCAAAATATGTAGTAATACAACTGGCCCTTTAGTGAGGGCTTTTTATTTTGCACTGAATTTGCTACAATCAATTCAAAATATGTCCGCAACCATAGAATATCAAAAAACAATTCTGAAAAACGGCGTGCGGGTGATCATTGCGCCCATGGCTCATACCAAAGCAGTGACGACACTGGTGCTTTTTGGAACTGGTTCAAAGTATGAGACAAAAAAAATCAACGGGGTTTCGCATTTTTTGGAGCACATGTTTTTCAAAGGGACAGAGAAGCGGCCGCGGGCCGTTGATATAAGTTCTCTGCTTGATGGCGTCGGCGGAGAATTCAACGCCTTTACTAGCGAAGAGTGGACAGGTTATTATGTAAAGGTGGCAACCGTGCACTTTGATTTGGCCCTGGATGTTGTTTCAGATATCTTGCTTCACTCAAAATTTGCTGAAAAAGAAGTGAATCGCGAACGCGGAGTGATTGGTGAAGAAATCAATATGTACAACGACAACCCGATGCAAAAAGTAATGCTTGTGTGGAACGAACTGCTTTACGGCGATCAGCCGGCTGGTTGGCCAATTGCCGGCACAAAAGAAACCATGGCCGGAATTGCAAGAAATGATATAGTTGATTATTTCAACAAACAATACGTCGGCGATAATGCTGTCGTTATTATTTCCGGCAATACTGACAGCAGTTTGGCCTTCAAGCGGGTTGAAGATTGCTTTTCTCCGCTGAAACACGGCAGATCTTACGAAAAAAATAAGGTTGTTGAAATGCAGAATTGTCCGGCTGTATTGCTGCATGCCAAATCAACCGACCAGACGCATATATGCCTTGGCGCGCGAAGCGGCATAAGCGTGTTTGATGAAAAAAAATACACCGCGCAGGTGCTGTCGGTAATTCTCGGCGGGGGAATGAGTTCGCGGATGTTCATCAGTGTGCGCGAAAGAAAAGGATTGGTTTACTATATTTCAACTGCGGCCGATTCTGACAGCGACACCGGCTCTTTATTCACCCGCGCAGGAATTGATAATAAGAAAGTTGAACTAGCTTTAAAAACTATAGTCTCCGAATATAAGAAGATTAAGAAACAAAAAGTTTCGGCCACGGAGCTTAAACGGGCGAAAAATAATATTCGCGGCAAAACGTATCTGGGCCTTGAAACTTCGGATGATGTTGCGGAGTTTTTGGGAGGTCAAGAGATTATAGAAAACAAAATCCGTTCCCCAGAGGAGATTTTAGAAGAGATAGATGCCGTAACTCCTGCGCAGATTCAGGAATTGGCGAATGAGATATTTGTGCCGGAAAGGATGAACTTGGCACTCGTGGGACCATTTGAGAAGAAAGGGCAATTCGAAGAATTACTTTCGGTGATCAAGTAATTACTCTAATTGCAGTAATTACCGTTGTTTCATGGAAAAACAAGTATTAGATATCTCAACATCCAGTATAATCAGGATATTCGTTGTCCTGCTCGTTATCGGCTTTCTCTTGGCTATCTGGCAGATCCTTGCGAGCATTTTTTTGGCGTTTGTTATAGCGGCCGCGGTTGAGCCGGGCGTGAAGCTTTTGCATAAGTTAAAAATACCCAGACTCCTTGGCGCTTTAACAGTTTATACGATAGGACTGCTTGTTATAATATCCGTTTTCTACTCTGTCTTGCCGACTCTTGTCAACGAAACGAAGCAGCTTTCAACTGATTTGCCCGCAAGCTACACAGAGTTGGTAAGAAATATTCAAGAGTTTTTTGGGAAAACGCCGCAAGATGGAACGTCAAGCCAGCAAATTAAGGGATTTATCAGTGATTTGCAAAAAAGTCTTTCCGCAGGCGCATCCAATATTTTTTCCCTGACATTTAATTTTTTTGGCAGTGTTGTTTCGTTTCTTCTAATTTTTGTGATCTCTTTCTATTTTGTTTTGCAGAAAGATGGTTTGGAAAGTTTTCTAAAGTCAGTTATTCCAAAAGCACATCAGGAATATGCGATAGATCTTTGGAAGCGCGTGCAGTATAAACTTGGTAAATGGTTTCAGGGGCAGGTCCTACTTGGGGTATTTGCAGGAGCATCTATGTTTCTTGCCCTCTGGCTAATGAATGTAAAGTATGCTCTCACCATCGCCTTTATGGTTGGAGTTCTCGAGATTATACCGGTCATTGGCCCTATTATTGCCGGTCTTATAACCCTTGTCTTGATTTCTTTTCAATCACCCCTGCTTGCAATTGTGGCTGTAGTTATTTATATACTGATTGAGCAGCTGCAGGCATATCTGGTTTTGCCGCACGTAATGTCAAAAGCAATCGGCCTTAATCCGATTGTGCTAATTATCGCCCTGCTTGTTGCGGGGAAACTTATCGGTTTCTGGGGGGTCATTCTTGCTTTGCCGCTTACGGTTACGATTTACGAGTTTGTGAAGGACTTTAGAAAATAATTAGATAGAGCGCAAGCAGAACTGCGATAACTTGAGTTCCAAGCCCTATTCGCAGAGGCGGCAAGCCCGCCTTTTTTGAATAGTGAATTTTTTGATGAAAAGTAAAGAATATTTTTAGGAGATTGTAGATTATTCCGCTTCTTCCGCGCCTGGAAAAAAGCAGAGTGGTTAAGCCGTCGGGCAGAATGCCGAAAAATCCTCCGATAGCCCAAGCCCAAAACGAGATATCATTAGAGCTTATAGTTACGGCTAAAAATAAAATCGTAAAACCGCTCGTTATATCTAAGATTACTCTTTTGAGTATTGGCGCGCAGTATTTTATACCGCGCGTTTTGATGTGTTTAAGCGGTTCGACAGAATACTCCCAATGCGGAGTTCTATCCAGAGCAAAGTGCGAGAGAAACGCAAAAATAAGTCCCCAAAGCGGATTGGCAAATTGGGACGCGACTGCCGCGCCCACTAAAATATGCGGAGCCAGTAGCATAAAAGCGTATTTTATATTATACAGTAAATACGATGGCGGACAAATTCTATCTTACAACGGCAATAGATTATGTTAACTCTGTGCCGCATATCGGCCACGCTTTTGAGAAGGTGCAAGCCGATGTTTTGGCGCGTTATCATAGAATCCTTGGCGATGACGTTTTCTTTTTAACCGGTACGGATGAGCATGGCGCAAAAATCGTGCGGGCGGCAGAGTCGGCCGGCGCGCCAGTGAAAAAGTTTGCCGATCAAAACGCCAAAGTGTTTCAGAGATTAGCCAAGGACTTAAATATAGCGAATGATTACTTTGTGCGAACGAGCGACAGAAAAAAGCACTGGCCGGCGGTAGAAAAAATGTGGAGGGCGCTCGTCAAAAAGGGCGACATTTACAAAAAAAATTATCAGGGCCTTTATTGCGTGGGCCACGAGGCGTTCGTTACCAGTAAGGATTTGATAGACGGCAAATGTGCCCTGCATAAAACCGCGCCGGAGGTTATAGAAGAAGAAAATTATTTTTTTCGCCTCTCGCGCTATGCAGAAAAAGTAGAAGAGGCAATACAATCCGGCGAGTTTAGAATTGTTCCCGAAGCCGCAAAAAATGAAATTTTAAGTTTAATCAAAGAAGGACTGGAGGATGTGAGCTTCTCCCGTCCGCGCAAGGATCTAAAGTGGGGCGTGCCCGTGCCCGAAGACGATTCGCAAACTGTCTATGTCTGGTGCGACGCGTTGACGAATTATTTATCTGCGGTTGAGTACGCTTCAAAGCTAAATTACTTCTGGCCTCCGGATGTGCAGGTGATTGGCAAGGATATTTTACGTTTTCATGCCGCTATCTGGCCGGGCATGCTTCTTTCGGCTGATTTACCTTTGCCGAAGATTCTATTTGTGCACGGCTTTATCAGCGTTGGCGGAGAAAAGATGTCTAAAACGTTGGGCAATGTCGTTGATCCATTTTTTTTGATAGATAAATGGGGCGTAGATGCGGTGCGTTACTTTCTTCTGCGTGAGATTCCTCCGACGCGCGATGGTGATTTTACTTATGAAAAATTTGAGGAACGCTATAAAGCAGATCTCGCAAAGGGTCTTGGCAACTTTACAGCGCGCGTCATTAATCTTGGCGCTCGGCACATTAAAGATGAATTTACTGCCTTGACAAGTTCGCAGACACAAAAAGCGATAGAGAAAACAGAAAAAAAATATCACGAATCCCTGCAAGCATTTCGCTTTGACGAAGCGCTAGCGGCGATTTGGGAGTTAGTTTCCTATGGCGACAAATTTGTAGATAAGCATAAAATTTGGGAGCTGCCAGAAAAAGAGCCGGAAAAATTCAAGTCGCATATCCAAGAGCTCTCCACGCTTCTTGCAAATACCGCAGTATTGTTAGCCCCGTTTTTACCCGGCACCTCACAAACTATAGCTAAACAGTTGGGAATAGAATTGCTGTACAAAGAAAATTGGAAGTTTAAATTAAAAAAAACTAAATCCTTGTTTCCTATGGCGCGGGATTAACTGTTTTCAATGAGTGCAATTATACAATCACACAGTGGTATTGACTTATTCATGGGAATCTATATATAATGATGTATAAAAAATATTTTGTTCTTTCCTAATTTCTAAAAGCGTGTTTCTAGGGAATGGAGGTGGTTAATATGAGTATGTGCTAGAGGTCATATTTGAGTTCTGCGAGTTCTGCGCAAAAATAAAAAGGAGGGCTGTATGAAAAAGGAATACACGAAGTTATTCGGCATAGCATTCCTGGGCATATCGGCTGTAGCGGTAGCAACATTTTTTTTACTCTCCGCAATTTATGTAAGAGCTAACAGTGTGACAACAAAGACGATGGAGTGGGGGCCATTTACTGTTCCCGCAGCTATGCAAGATGGTCCCGGTATGCTGAAAACCAAAATCACAGGGATAGAAAAGCCCTGCGAAGATTGTTATATCCACGGCATGCTCTCGCCAGACCTTGTGTACAAAAACAGCGATTCGGTTAATTTCTCTAGTGGCGGCATGTTGCACCATCTTGTGCTTATAAATAGCGCAAGAAAAGATGCCGCGTGCGGAACTAACTACTGGGGCGGCAGTTTAGGGGAACGGTTTTTTGCCTCGGGAAACGAGAGGACTTCTGTGGGAGTAGATTATGCTTCCAATTATGGGTACTATAATCCAACCGGCAGTACCTGGACGATGGTACTGGATCTTATGAATATGGCGGCAGAACCTGCGGATATGTATATCAGGCTTACTTTTACATACAGTCCAGGAACAAGCGCAAATATAAAACATGTAACGCCGGTATGGGTTGATCAAAGCGGTTGCGGCAATTCTAAGTATAGCGTCCCAGCCGGCTATTCGGATGCTCACAATCACTTGGTTGCTCAACGCGGCGGAGAAATAGTCTGGGCGCATGGACATGTGCACGATTACGGAATAAGCGTTTCCTTAAGGAATGTTTCGAGCGGTAAAAACGTATGCACTTCTATCGCTGGGTTCGCGGCAGGTTCTCCCTGGGCGCCAGTGGGTCCTGGATCTGGAGCAAATAAAGAGCACCCTTCTTCGCATAATATATTTTTTCCGGGCAATCCCGATTATGCGGGGCACATAGAGGATATGACTAAATGCGTACCCAAAATGGGATTTAAAAAGGGCGACATTTTGCGTCTGCACACGCAATACAATACTCCCGTCGCGCTTGACGATGCAATGGGAATTATTATTGTATACGCAGTAATTGATTAGTAGGCAAAAGCGAGCTTTATTTAGTTCGCTTTTTATTTATCTATGATGGTACAATACAGATATGTTTGAATTTACTCCGCAATTCATTGATACCCACGGCCATGTCAATTTTAACGCTTTTCGCGACGATGGCGACGAGGTGATTAAGCGCGCGCTAGACGCGGGCGTCGGTATTATTATGCCAGGATCGCAGATTGATACTTCAAAAAGAGCTGTTGAATATGCCGAAAAATTTAATCACCCCTATGTAAAAGCGGCAATCGGACTGCATCCCATACACCTTGAGGACATAGAAGTTGATGATGCGGAAGTGGGTAATCAGAATAAATTTAGAACCCGCAAGGAAGAATTCAGACGGGCGGCTTATGAAGATTTGCTTAAATCCAGCGATAAAATAGTCGCAATAGGAGAGGTGGGATTGGATTACTGGCGCCTGCCGGACCGGCAGGCAAGCTTGCCTGCCGGTCCGGCAGGCAAGCCAGAAGATTCGCGCAAACAGGAAAGTTACAAAAATCTTCAGATTGACACTCTAAAGAGCCAGCTTAATTTGGCGCTTGATTATAAAAAGCCGGTCATTCTGCACTGCCGCAAAGCGCACGATGACCTTTTAGCAATCGTGGAAAGTCATGAAATCACCGCAGTTCTTAATCCTCCGGGGGTTGTGCACTGCTACACGGGAAGAAAGACGCATCTGCGTGCGTTCCTTACGCTTGGCTGGTACGTCGGTTACAACGGCATTATTTTCAAAATGAATCTTGACGATGTGATTAAGGAGACTCCCCTGGACAGAATTTTACTGGAAACAGACTCGCCATATTTAACTCCGCCACAGCTAGGTGATATTCGCAACGAGCCGCTCAATGTAAAATACATTGCCGAAAAAATCGCCGAGGCAAAGCAAGTTCCGATTGAAGAAGTCGCGCGACAGACGACGGAGAACGCCAAGAGAGTATTTAGATTATAGCAAACAAAAACCCCATTCCTTGATTGGGGAACAGGGTTATTTAATTTCGTGCGCAAGTATTTCTTCGCAGTGTTTTGTCAGATACTGCATATAGCGAGTTCCGCCCGTGCCATACGCGCCTTGTTCTTGATGTAGAGTATATTTTTTTGCTTTTCTGTCTATATAGATATACGCGTAGTAGCGGTGTAGTCGGAAATATTTATACAAAGCCATAATGGCTCTATTATAGGCATCCTTAAGTTCTTTGGCGCCCTCTCTTTTTTCCTGCACGGCAGTAAGTACAAATTGTCTTATTGATGGCCCACGCTCTATCGCTTCAATATACGCGCGATGTTTCGGCAGCATGTAGTCTCGCATAGCTAAGACATGTTGTTTTAAGTGATCGTCCGAAAATTCTATGCCCATTGCCGCCCAGATTGCGGGAAAGGAAGGAGTTTGCGCGCCGGTTTCGCCGCGGAGCACAGGCATCTTTTTTCCCTCCGGGAGTCCTTCAAAAATTACATTTCTTCCGGATCCTTCTATGTTAAAGCCAAATATATAAGGCCTCACTCGTAAGTAATATATATCGGGATGACAGGATTCAGTCATGCGCTCGAGTATGGCTTTTGCGTTTTCGATGCTTTGTGCCATAGTTTCCAATGTGCTTCCCACGGCCTGTGGAAGATCCCGAAGAGTATTTCTGAACAGGTCGGGTATATAGTATAACGCCGAACCAAGAGCGAGTTCTATTTCTGTGTGCAGCAGAATGAAATGCCTTTCGTCTAAGCCGCCAAGAAAGCCCTGAATAGTTAGAAGATTCGAAACTACTATTGGTCCGCCCTTATCAATTCTTTCCCAGTTATAGGGGCTGTAAAATGTGTATGATAGTATTGAGGGTATCTTAAGATCTTCCGCAACATCTGTAAATGGCAAGGCGATATTCGCTGGTATTACAATTTGCGATTTGTCTGTCTGTAATTTTTCTCGCGTGCGTTTTGGCGTAAACTCAATGTACGAGTCCTGATTCACATGGGCGCTTACTATGAAACTAAGGCGAAGCATAAGAAGCATTTTTTCATCAAAAGACAGAGTGGTCAGGGGTCTTGCCGGAAATGGCAGTTCTTTTATCCTGTTCCGCACAATTCCTGCGCCTAGAAAGTCGGGGAGTTGTCTGCCAAATTCATCATAGTAGCCAAAATCACTCGGTAGCTTCGTAAGCGGATCTGGGCAGGGAAGAATGCCTCGGTGCGATATGCCATAACCTTCTGGCATTATTTGTGCGTAATTCTCCTGTTTTTTCAAGTTGCCTCCTTTACTTAAAAGAAAAGGGCTTTTTTCTTTGCGTATATCCAGCAAGAAACTCAAGGATTATATTCGCCGCAAGGCGGCTTGTGCGATTATCTTGGTCATAGAGGGGATTTACTTCCATAATTTCAAATAATCTGACTTGCGGCATTGTGCCGGCAATATAGGCGATTTTAAGGATTTCTTCGGGGAAGAGGCCATCTGGATTCGGCGCGCTTGAGCCGGGCGCAAACGCCTGCGCCACGGAATCTATATCAATACTCACAAAAGCAGCCGCAATCTTTTTCTCCTCTAGGTGTGTTCTAAAAAGACTCATTACACTCCAGATTTCAATCTGGCGCAGATGTTTAAGGGTAAGGATATGAACACCTTGCTGTTTGGCCCAGTCCCAATCGTGCTTGGAGTTGACATGGCCCTGAATGCCGACTTCGAAAAGATTACTGCCAGCGAGCTGTTCATGCTGAATAAGCAGGCGATAGGGCATACCACTGTTTATAAAACTCAAATCCTTCCTTTGTTCGCGTACATCTAGATGCGCGTCCACATTAATGCCCCCGATTGGTCTTCCGTAAGTTGTTTGGGAAAGTGCGCTGATGGTAGCGTTGGAAAGATCGTTGCCTCCCCCTAAAACGATAATGACCTCGCACTTCCCAAATAACAGTTTCATCATTTCCCAAACCCTTGTATGAGTTTTGACTACAGGATTGTGATCAACCGTGATTATATTTCCGCAATCTGTTATTTTTATGTTTCTTAAATTAGCGCAACGCGCTGCATTATATGCGGTGCCGTAACGTTTTATTTGTTGCCTTATGGCGTCGGGGGCGAGCCCGGCACCGACTCGGCCCTTTGAATTTTTGACCCCCAGGTCAAAAGGAATGCCCAAGATTCCAACATGAAAGTACTCTTGCGATACAAGGCGGGCATCAAAAGGAAGGAAAATATTTTTCAGGCGCGTATCATTGGGATCGGTTTGTTTTTCAAAGATCTTAACGCTCGCGGGTTTCAGAAATCTTGACATCAGGGTTCTCCTTTCTTTTTAGTTTAGAAGTTCGCTCAGTGGTTTATATCTACCTTCGCGTCCCACACTTTTTGCCAGTCCAGCGTGTGTTATCCAGCCCTTGTAAGTATTTACGCCTTTGGCAAGCGCGGAATTTTCGTGAACGGCTCGCGCGAATCCTTTTTGCGTTATTTCCTTTAGATACGGCAGTGTTTGGTTGCATAGCTCCGGCGTTGAAATTTTAGGCACGCGGCCAGGCATGTTTGGTTCGCAAACATGCCTGACGCCATATCTTACAAAATGCTGTTTTCCGGTTTCAAAGAAGTATGAGGAGCTTTCAAAACATCCGCCCATATCTATAGATATATCCACTGCGATGGAACTTCGTGGCATTCCCTCTATCATCCGCGTTGAAACCGGCTTGCCAGTATGTCGTCCGACTTCGTGGGTGCAGCCGATGAGCAAGTCCGTGCTCGTGAGAATTTCTGCAAGGCGCCGCTGATCGGAGGGATTATTGTGATCGTATGTTAAGTACCAGACTTGGTAAGGAGAGAATTGCTGAAAAAGATTTTGGGTCCGCGTTAGGGCGGCCGGATTTTTATCAAAGCAGAATAAATGCGCGCCGGCGGCTAATATCCGCTCTGCCGCTACAAGGCCGGCATTGCCCATGCCGATAATAGCGGCGTTTGTCTCTGGTCCAAGGATTTTGCCTCGGTGTTTTTCAAGCAGATATTCACCAGTTACGACCGCTTGCTTGCCGGCGATTTTAGACATCGCGGCCAGAATATGCGTTGAACCGTCCTCGCGCTGAATTGTGCCGTAGTCAATTAAAGTTACGCCGGTTTTCAACGCGTATTCCATCAGCGGTTGGTTTATGGCCAGATGGCTAAAGCAGGCGATCATTTTGCCATAGCGAAAATATCGAAAATCTTCCGGCAGTGGCTGTTTCACTCTAACTACTAAGTCCGCCAAATTCCATGCCGAATCGCGCGAGGTTATAATTGCGCCAGCGTCTTTATAGGTCATATTGCCAAAGCCGCTTTTTACGCCGGTAGATTTAACAACCAGCACTTCAGTGCCATTAGCAACAAGCTCTTTTGCGCTTTGTGGCATAAGGGCTACACGGCCCTCGCCTTTCATGGTTTCAACGTCGCAGGCAATAATCATCGTTTCGCTCCTGTTTTCAAAGTGCTTGCGATAAGTATCCCATAGGTTGCCTAAGATGACAAGGCAGTATGCAGCTTAGCGACTTGACAAGGATTTGTCCACAGAGTACATTTAATACATAGTGTACTACTTACGCTATGTATAATGTAAGTATTACACTATGCACTATGTTCTTTCCCAATTAAGGAGGGTTTATGGGTGGAGAAATTGTTGAGGCAATGCGCAATTTTTTGAACATTAACACTACTTTCTTTACGGTTCTTGGCTACCCAATGAGTTATCTGGAATTCTTCGGAACCTTGCTTAATTTATGGTCTGTTTGGCTAGTTGCGCGAAACAACATCCTCACCTGGCCGATAGGTATTGTCGCAGTTATTCTTTTTGGGATTTTATTCTACCAAATTCAACTTTACTCCGATTTTATGGAGCAAGTATACTTTATCGGCAGTGGTTTTTATGGATGGTGGGCATGGATTTATCTTCGGCGGAAGAAGAAAGGCAAGAAAAGTGAGGGCGCAAAGCTCCGGGTTAGTCGAACCTCCACGAAAAACATTGTTATCTGTGGTGCAATTATCGCTGCAGGAACAATTTCAATGGGGTATCTCATGGGGCATATCCATGAATACCTCCCATCGCTTTTTACAGAACCGGCCTCCTATCCTTATCTTGACGCGTTTACAACCGTGATGAGTTTTGTTGCGATGATCCTTATGGCGCATAAAAAAGTTGAGTGCTGGTATCTCTGGATAGCCGTGGATGTTATCGGCATCTGGCTGTATTTCGTGAAAGATGTGCGATTTATAGCGTTTCTTTACTGCATCTTTCTGGCTATTGCCACCAAAGGACTCTTCAACTGGCGAAATGTAATGAAAAAGCAGGAGCAAGTTGGTGAATAGGGGCATAGTGATCGGGAAGTTTTATCCGCCTCACAGGGGCCATAAGTATCTTATTGAAAGCGCCTTGGCGCAGGTTGATGAACTTACTATTATTGTGTGCGACAAAAATGGGCAAAAAATTTCGGGCGAGCAGCGCGCAGCATGGCTTCGCGAAATGACGCCGCGGGCGCGAGTTATTGTGGTAGATGATAATCTACGCGAAGATGACTCTCGCGCCTGGGCCGAATACACTATTGAAGTTCTTGGATATACGCCCGATATAGTTTTTACTTCAGAGGGTTACGGTGATGCCTACGCGAAGTTTATGGGCTCGTCTCATGTGCTTATCGATAAGGAACGAAAGGCGGTGCCTGTTTCCGCAACCCAAATACGGCAAAATCCTTTGGAGTACTGGGAGTACCTTGATCCGTGCGTGCGGGCATACTTTGCAAAAAGAGTGTGCGTGCTCGGAGCAGAATCTACCGGGACTACCACCATGGCTCTTGCTTTAGCCGAACATTACCAAACCGTGTGTGTTCCTGAACTAGGGCGAGTTTACTTTGAGGCAAGGATGAATAAACCCGACGCGGATGAATGGCATGCAAGCGAGTTTCTATTTATCGCGCAAGAGCAGAATCGCTTGGAAGATCAGCTTGCGCGTGTTTGCAGTAAGATTTTGATCTGCGATACGAACTCTTTTGCAACTTGCTTTTGGCAAGAAGCATATATGAATTTTATATCCGATGAAGTGAAAGAGGAGTCGCGGGGAAGGCATTACGACATTTATCTTCTTACCGATATTGATATTCCTTTTGTCCAAGACGGAACAAGGGACGAAAAGCGACGCGAGGATATGCACAAAAAATTTTTTCGGGAACTTAGAGGTAGACATCAGGAGTTTATCCTGCTATCGGGTAGTCATGAGGAGCGGTTGAAGAAAGCCATCGATGTTTGCGATTATATTTTATAAATTTTGTAAGGCGCGTAACGCGCCTTTTTGGTGGCTTGCGCAAAGTTGTAAAATTTGGTATAGAGAGTCGCAGACCTTGACAAGTATAAATATAAAGCGAGGTGGCCGATGAGTGTTCAAGACGCATGGTGGTGGCCGCGCGATAGATGGTGGCCGATTGATCTCATCGGCTGCCAAATGCTGGGGAAAAGCTTTGTTGGAGGATGGAGCGTTGAAGAAGTTTTAAGAACTGGTGCGGAGCTCAAACAAAAAGGATACGGCATAACTTACAATCTTCTGACTGAAGATTTACGCGATGAAAAGAAAGTCAATCAAAGCATAGGCGCCATCTATAGACTTCTTTCCTTAATGACGAAAGAAAATAGCGGGAATATTGCTATTAAGCCGACACAGTGCGGACTAATGATCTCATATGACATTTTTCTTAAAAGGGTTGAAAGTATCGTTGAATATGCAAGGATGCAAGGCGTCGAAACAGAGTTTGACGCAGAAAGATGGGAGTTTATTCCCGATACCTTTAGGGCATTTCAGTACTTTGCATCAAAACTTCACTATCGGAGTTTTGTGCGCCTGGCAGTACAGGAGCACCTCGTTGATATTTTTGACCTGATGGACGAGTATGAACTTTGGGACAAGAAACTCCGTCTCGTCAAAGGATCGGGAGTGTATCGCGAAAAAAAGAAGATTATCTGGCGCGACCGCGCGCGGATCGTGCGTCAGCACGAAACCATTTTGCGACGCAATCACATGGCAGGGCAGGTACCGTATGTGGCAACAATCCGCGATATAGATCGCATCGCGCGCGCTAGAAAAATTCTCCCGAGCCCCTTTATGGTTGAGTTCCAAACACTTTATGGGCCATTTGTGGACAAAGTGTTTGGCAAGCTCCTTGCGGGCGAAGATCTCTGGAGTGAAGAGGGCGGCCTTCATGGCGGCTGGCCGGTGCGCGTATATATACCGTTCGTTGTTAGCTGGTGCAAAGACGAATGGCTGCCTTATGGCCTGCGCCGCGCCGCGACAATCAGACACCTGTTTTTTGCGGATAAACAAGTCCGCCAAGCGATATTTCAGGAATTCAAAAATAAACTAAAAAAAGAGCGACCGTCGTAGGTCGCTTTTAAAATTAAGTAAAAAATGAGGTTGCTTTACCGAGACGTTCTTCCAGCGCTTCGCGCGAGCTGGTTTGAGCAAGGCGCGTGGTTGGGTGAGTATCAATCCAAACCTGTTTTACCCAGCTGTACTCTTCTATGCCGTAGGCTTCATGGCCCATGCCGGAAAGTTTTATCGCCGAGAAATGTCCCGGCACTTCAGCGCCGGTCGTGCCGCGGCCATTGTATTCAATTCCGGTGCGCAGATGATCATTTGACCAGTAGCAGAGGCGAATGTCGTTGGTGAGCAGGGCGTTACTCAACCCGTAGCGTGATTTGTTGACTTCTGCTACGGCGTTTTGCAGAGCATCAAACCTGTCAGCGCCTGATACGGTATTCCATACAAGCACTGGGCCGAAGATTTCTTGATCCATGGCGCAGGCACCATAAGGGAGGTTAGCGAATATAGTGGGGACAAGGAAATGGCCGAGTGGTCGCGTCGTTGCCAAGAGTTCTTCACCGATATTGAATCCTGCTTGTAGAGCTTGGTTAAGCACACCAGATGCTACTTTATTCGAAATTGCCATGCCGCCCAAAACGGGGAGTTGTCCTTTTCTATCATAGATAGTATTTGCAAGCTGTCTAGATATTCGATCAAACGCGCGTTCGTTTATAATGGGGCCAATCGAAGTGTCCGCGCGAGCAGGGTCGCCTATGCGAAGTCTTTTTGCCTTTTTGATGACGAGCGCAATAAGGGCATCAGAAATCGATTCCTGCGCAAGCACCATTTTGCACGATGTGCAGCGCTGACCGGCATCGCCGAAGGCGGCGAGAACTATTTCGTCTGCGGCTTTTTCAAGATCAAAGTCGTCAAGCACTATGATAGCCGCATGGCCGCCGCTTTCCTCATGAAAACGTTTGCCGCGCTCCGCGCAGATAACCCGAAGAATTTTTGCAGTTTCAATGCCTCCGGTAAAGCTAAGCATGTCATAATCGCCATGCCGTGCGGCATATTCGCCGACAGTTTCGCCCTTGCCTTGAAGCACTTGCACAAGCAAATTCGTGTCTGAGTCGCCTAGCACTTCTTCAAGCGCTTTGTGGAATAACACGACAGTTGCGTTCACGCACGTGGGGATATCTTCCGATGCTTTGAACACCACCGCATTTCCGGCGGCGATAGCGGCACAGGCAGTCCACCAGTATAGGGCGATAAAGTTAAAGGGTTTTATTGCAAGTACCACGCCATAAGGCATACGCATTGTACGGCTGTATTTATTGGGCATCTGGCCGTCGCGCGATGCGCCGGCCATTGCAAGATGAACAACATCGCGATAGTGTTCCGCGGCATGAATTGTTTCTGTTATGTCAGCATCGGCAGTATATGCGGTTTTACCCATCTCTTCAGCAATAAGAAGCGTGAGATCAGCGCGATGTTCTTCCAAGAGATGCGCGAAGCGGTCAAGGATATTTCGCTTTTTCAAAACGCTGATCTCCAGAAGACCGAAGTGCTCTTTGTGTACGCGGTTGCGCTTATCCCAATATGCGCTCGCAATTTTAGCAAGCCGCAATGCTCTTTCTATTTCGCCTTGGGAGCAATCTCTGATAAATCCAGTCGATTTTCCGGTCATCGGATTACGATTTATCGTTAACTTGTTGGTTCCTCCCTGCACCCACGTGCCATACAAGTAGCTTAGAGGTTCAATATCACTTTTGCCATGTATAATAATAGCGTGCCGTTTTAGCATTTCGTCTTTAAGGTTCATGCGGCCTCCTCATTCAAGGTACAAAATAAATCTGCGTAGTATAACTACACAGATACAGTATAAACAAAGAGTTCTAGTAGTCAATCCCAGGCTCCTGTCGAGGTCAAGGTTTTGGTCCTTGCAGAAGTCTATTTGCTTCGGCAAAGAACGTTGCGATGTCGGCGTCGTACTGATCCGAATCAAACCTTGTCATCGGCTGGAGTTTATGCCAAAGCTGGTGGCAAAGGTTTGATTGACCGTAGCCATGATAGCACATTTCAATGTGCATAAGCGCTTTGACCAGCTTTGCGCTCTGCTCGCCGGAAAGGCTGCTTTGTTCGGTATCTTTTGACGCAAGGAACGCATTGATAGTGTCGCGTGATGGTCCGCAGTTTTCTATCTCTTCTGGTTTCACGATTTATCTCCTTGATTCGCCATGGCTTTACCCGACGGCGACCTTGTCCCAAGGGTAGCAGAATGTTAATATAATGGCAATGGTTCGGCAGGCTCACCATAAATTATGGCAGAATATAACCCGATTAAAATAGAAGCGAAATGGCGCAAGAAGTGGGAGCAAGAGGGGCTATATAAGACTGACATCAAAAAGGCGGAAAAACCCTACTACAATCTGATGATGTTCCCGTACCCTTCGGCCGAAGGCCTGCATATCGGCAATGTCTATGCGTTTAGCGGAGCTGATATTCATGGCCGCTACATGCGCATGCAGGGTTATGATGTTTTTGAACCGATGGGTTTTGACGCCTTTGGCATTCACTCGGAAAATTTCGCGATTAAACAAGGCACTCACCCCAAAGATGAGACAGAAAAAAATGTCAATAATTTTCGCGCGCAATTAAAAAACATGGGCGCTATTTTTGATTGGGACCACGAGGTTGATACAAGCAAGAGAGATTACTACAAATGGACACAATGGTTATTTTTGCAGTTATATCAAGCAGGATTAGCTTATCGCGCCAAAGCCCCGGTGGACTGGTGCCCTTCCTGCAAAACCGTGCTTGCCGATGAGCAGGTGGTCTCCGGGAAGTGTGAACGATGCGATAGCGATGTTATTCAAAAAGAGTTAGAGCAGTGGTTTTTGAAGATTACTCAATACGCGGAGAAACTTTTAAATAATTTAGAGAAACTGGACTGGTCGGAAGTGGTGAAGACGGCACAACGCCAGTGGATAGGGAAGTCTGTTGGCGCAGAGCTTGAATTTAGAATCAATAATCAAGAATCAGGAATTAAGGTTTTTACGACGCGACCGGATACTTTGTTTGGATGCACCTATCTTGTACTATCGCCAGAACACCCTATGGTTAGTTCCTTAATTCTTAATTCTAAATTCTTAATTCAAAACAGCGAGGAGGCAAACGCTTACATAGAGCAGAGTAAAAGAAAAACTGAATTAGAAAGAACCAACTTAACACGCGAAAAAACAGGCGTTGAGCTCAAAGGCATTAAGGCGATCAATCCGGCCAATGGCGAAGAAATACCCGTCTGGATTGCCGACTATGTCTTGGCAAGTTATGGCACCGGCGCGATTATGGCCGTGCCGGCGCATGATCAGCGCGATTTTGAATTTGCGAAAAAATACAATTTGCCGATGAAGATAGTCATATGTCCTAATTATCCGGAAACTACTTGCCCCGTTCTAGATGAAGCTTATACAGGCGAGGGTCATCTTGTAAATTCAGGCAAGTTTAATGGCACGAAATCAAGTGAGGCAAAAGAGAGGATAATTACATTTGTGGAAGGTAAACGGCAAGTAAATTATCATTTGCGCGATTGGCTTATTTCTCGTCAGCGTTATTGGGGCGCCCCTATTCCTATAATTTATTGCGATAAATGCGGTATTGTTCCGGTTCCGGAAGAAGACTTGCCGGTGGAGTTGCCTTATGTGGAGAATTTTCGGCCGACCGGCACTGATAAATCGCCACTCGCGACTGTAGAAGAATTTGTCAATACAAAGTGCCCCAAATGCGGGGGAAAGGCAAAACGCGAGACTGACGTTTCGGATACTTTTTTGGATTCCGCATGGTATTTTCTTAGGTATCCATCCGTAGGTTCAGAAATTCCGTGGGACCCGCAAATCACACGGCGTTGGCTTCCGGTTGATATGTATATCGGCGGCAAGGAGCACGCGGTACTGCACTTGATGTACGCGCGATTTATTACGATGGCACTGCATGATGCGGGGCACGTTGATTTCGCGGAGCCGTTTACCAAGTTTAGGGCGAATGGACTTTTGATACGCGAGGGAGCGAAAATGTCCAAATCGCGCGGCAATGTGATAAGCCCGGATGGGTATTTTGAATCCTATGGCGCGGATGTCTTGCGCATGTACCTGATGTTTTTGGGGCCGTATGAGCAGGGAGGAGATTGGCAGGATCGGGGGATTGTGGGGATTTCTCGGTTCCTTAAAAGAGTTTGGCAGTTAGTTCAAACTCAAAGTTCAAAACTCAAAAATCAAAACCACAACTCAAAAGCCAAAACTAACGAACTGGATCGGATTACTCATAGAACTATAAAAAAAGTTACAGAAGATATAGAGGGCTTGCAATACAATACGGCAATCGCGGCATTGATGGAGTTTGTGAATGAAATTTCAAAACAAAAGCCATTAGTCATTAGTCATTTGTCATTAGTCACTTTAGTTAAGCTCCTCGCGCCTTTTGCGCCATATATAACAGAAGAACTCTGGGAGCAACTGGGGCATAAAACCAGCATTCACAACGAAGAATGGCCGCAATATGATCCCAAGCAAATGATTGAAGAAAAAATTACCATGGTTGTCCAGATAAACGGTAAAGTCCGCGCGCAGATAGAAGTGGAGGCGGACGCGAGCGAAGATGCGGTAAAAGAAATAGCGCTCAAAAATGAGCGCGTTCAGAAGTGGCTTTCCGGCAAAAAACTTCAAAAAGTTATCGTGGTCCCAAGAAGGGTAGTAAGTATAATAGTTTAACTACCATATATAGGGAATAAATCGTTTAGTTCGTGAAGCGTATAAGGTCCATTGCTCGGGAAATACTTTTTCAAGAAGGCGTTCTTCTCTTGCGGCTATAAGATAGAGAATAGGCGCGCCGCAAATAACAGCAAAGACGAGCCAGTTTCCGAGAGCAATCTCAAATCCGAGACCAAAGAGCCATGTGCCTAAATAGATGGGATGGCGCACTAGTAAAAAGGGTCCGTTTGTGACAAGTTTGACGGGCGGGCGCCCATCCCATCCAATGCGCCACATTTTAGCCATATGCAGTCTGCTCCACGAAGAAAGCATGCTGCCGAGGAGCGAAATTACTGCTCCTGTCCAGAATATTTCACTGGCACTTTCATTCAAAGAAGAACTATCAAATCATGCTCCTTTTCTTTTTAGAAATAGAGGCGAGGATTGTTGTTGCGGCTATTCCTCCTAAAATATCCATCAGCAAGTCTGATAATGTGTCAGCAAGAGACTGCTGCAGAAGGGGCAATTCCCAGGATCGCGACGTTGCTATTTGATCATAGAGAAATTCTAGGAATTCCCATGACACGCCGACCAGCGCAACGATACCAAGAATAAAGAGTGCGTCTCGGATTTTGATAGTTCCCGGCTGTCTGGATAATCGCCATGTTATGTATGCTATCCATGCGCCGCCTAGCCCGTGCAGCAGAGCATCATACCAGGAAAGATTTTCGTATAACGAGATCATGCCGAACATATGAAGAACGCCAAAAGCAAAAAGAACGATTACTATGGAAGTGTATGGCATTGCATCAAATGCCTTCTTCATATTATAAGTAGCATGCCAGATTTTGATCATTATGTAAATAGGAGGTAATTTATGGACAGTATGCTTTCTTCGCAAAAATGCGAATCATGCGCCGGGCTTCCGCCGCTTTCGGCGGAGGAGATTTCGGAATTGTTGAAAGACCCTGAAGTCGGGGAGTGGAAGCTTAATCAAAACACGGGAATTGATAGAATAGATAAAACTTTTAAGTTTCAAAGCATGCGCATGGCGGATTGGCATAAGCAATGGAGCAGGTCCGCGGAATTTGTGCGGGGACTTCTCAATCTCATGGAGACAGAAGACCATCATGCCAGTTACACGCATGTTCCGGCAAAAAACGGCGGAAGTGTCAATGTCATACTCGTTACCCATGCCGTGAAGGGCCTCTCCGAAAACGATTTTCGCATGGCCGCGAAGCTGAATAAACTGTATGAGGAGGTGAACCTTGAAAAATAACGATGTCGTAATTCTTGGTGCAGTAAGAAGTCCGTTTGGAAAATTTGGCGGAGCGCTGAAAGATTTATCGTCGGTAGAGTTGGCAGTGCCTTTGGTAAGGCAGTTGAGCGCTATATATGGATGGTCTGGCTATGCAAAAATTAATAGGGTTATTCTAGGCAATGTTTATTCATCTGGCGCGGGCCAGAATCTTCCGCGGCAAATTGCGCTACGTGCGGGGTTGCCAGAATATTGCGAAGGGCTTGCGGTTGGGCGAGTATGCACAAGCTCCCTAGAAGCGTTGCGGAGCGCGTACTTTTTCGTAAGAGAGTATGATGAGACCATCGCTGTCGTAGGCGCGGACAGTATGTCGCGCACGCCGTTATTAGTGCCAAGGAATGGCGGGCAAGAGCCAATAGACAGCATGCTGCGCGATGGACTTTGCGATGGCTACTTAGAAGGCAACCCGCACATGGGGAAAATTGCCGATGAATTTGCTAAGAAGAATCAGATAGAAAGAAGAGCGCAAGATGAGTATGCCTTTGAAAGCTATTTGCGCGCCTATAAGGCAAGAGAGCTTGGAGCAACAACAGGAGTCTTTTCACAACGATATCCAATTTCATACGATGAAGGCATTCGTGAGCCAAATTTGGAAAAAATGCGCCAGCTTGCGCCGGTATTTGGGGAAACAATCACTGCCGCGAACGCCTCACAGCTTTCGGACGGCGCCGCGGCTCTGCTTGTAACTAATTATAGAACAGCAAAGATTTTTAAGCGTACAACCTTGGCGCGTATCATCGCCTTTGGCAGCTGCGCTTTAGGGAATGAGCAGTATTTAGCGGCGCCGGTTAGTGCGACCGAAAAGGCCTTGAGAGCCGCTCGTATGCATATGAGTGATATAGACCTTTTTGAGGTTCACGAACCTTTCGCCGTAGGACCATTGTACTTTTTAAAGCGATGCGAGCGGCGGGCTGGCGACATTGAAGCTATGATGGCCAAGATGAATGTCTGGGGCGGATCTATTGCCATTGGCCATCCCCTCGGCGCAACAGGCGCGCGGCTGGTTGTAACCCTTGTCCACGCGTTAAAGTATTATCAAAAGCGTTACGGCCTTGCCGTGGCTTGCAACGGCGGCGGCGAAGCAGTGGCTGTAATCATAGAAAATTTGCAGAGATAACCTTGGCATTACCAAGGTTTTTTGTTAAATTTCAACACAAAAATAGACTCCTGAAAAAAAATTGGGCCGCGCGTTTCCGCACGGCCGTTTATCCTTAGCCCTCTTACTTAACTATAAACCTTGATTATCTTCCATCGAGCCGGGAGAATGATGGTCGGGAGTCCTTCCGCCTCGGCAAACCCGCCTTCCCAACCACAAGATTCGGCCACGTACCGTCCTGGAAGGTGCCTGACGTGTATAGAACCGTCTTGGCCGCGCCCGACGATTCCACCGTGAGTCCTGGCAAACTGGTCCAGCGCATCATCGGCGCTGATAGCTTGGATTATTTCGTTCATACTTCCCTCCGCTAATGTACGTTTGAAGTGCACCACCTCATAGTAAAATAGATTTATGAGGT